>JAEWHR010000109.1 GCA_023387655.1 Bacillota bacterium | reverse complement strand
ACTTCCCAAACAATTCTTCTCTCCCCTAACAACAAATCCTAGTTTATTTTATTGACTACGTTCTATTATACTTCTTAAATAATAAAGAAGAAAAAAAATCTCCCCATTTTAACCTTTTTTCATAATCCGCCATGCAGCAAACTTCCCCATTGCAGCCGCTGTCGGAAGACCACCAGGTCCCATGAGCCATTGGCTTGCAAGCAATACATTATCAATTCCCTTAATAATTCCTGGTGTTGTAATACCTTTTGCCTGTTTTGTTGTCATAAAACTCATGTAAGCTCCTTTATAGGAATTGCAGTAACGATTATATGTCATTGGTGTCCACACATCGAGTGCATGTATTTTTCCCTCCAGGAAAGGATATTCTACAATTACTCTTTTCATTGCCTGTTGCGCTATTTCTTCTTTCTTTTGTTCATACAATTCTTTGTTTGAACAAAGTTCCTCCCAATACTTATAATCATTTTCTGACTGACTAAAATTTGATTGAACAATCATGTTTCCTTCTGGTGCAAAATCCGGTTCATAGTCATAAGACTGGATGCTCATGGCTTTCACTGAATGATTCCCTACTTCAATCTCATCGCACTGGAAAACTCTTGTTCCTGTAAGTTCCAAAAACCTTCCTTTCACAGCATATGCAATTTGAAATCCACTACTCACTGGATATTTCTCTCTCTCCTCATATTGTTTTTTTAACTGCTTTGGCATATATCTATTTGGTAAAAGAGTGCGAAATGTATAGTCGGTATCACAGGCACATACTACAAAATCAGATTTAATTTTCGTTCCATTCTCTAATAAAATCCCTTCTGCCTTTTTTCCATTCAAAAGTATTCTCTCTACATTTGCATTTGTATGTAATACACCACCATTTGCTTTATACCTATCAGCAATACGCAGTGCCGTCTGTAAGGAAC
The DNA here is from genome assembly GCA_023387655.1 of Bacillota bacterium. Classification (GTDB taxonomy): domain Bacteria; phylum Bacillota; class Clostridia; order Lachnospirales; family Lachnospiraceae; genus Lachnoclostridium. The sequence continues at coordinate 7,894 of JAEWHR010000109.1, read as the reverse complement.
CACCTTTGGGAATATCTCCATTCCCGCTCGTTACCGTGGCATAAGAAGCAAGGAACGCATATGCCAGATATCCTGGTGGCATATAATCCATAATAGAACGCTGAATCAAGGGATGCCGAAAGCGCAAAGCCAGTTCCTCCATGCTAATCTTTCCATACTCTTTCATTACCTTACCCATTGCTTTCATCGACATACCAAGCTTTATAAACTCCAATGGATTCATTGCATCAAAAGGCTTTTTTACTGGGATAGCCAGACCTTCAGCGAGTTTCACATAACGCATCAATTTATTTATTTCCTTCTCATCTTCTGGTGAAAGCTCTATCATTTCCTGTCTTGTCTTTTCTAAATCTCTCCAATAGGTAAGTATCTGCCCGTTTCGCTTCGATGAAAAAAACATTTCTTTTTGATATAACTCTATGTCATCACTTAATACGCCAATCTCTTTCCATAATTCATGAAGATCACTTCCTTCTTTTGTTCCCGTTAACCAGTGAATACAATTGTCAATAAAATAACCTTCTCTTTTCCATCCAGTACATTGTCCACCTACTACTGAGTTCTTTTCAAAAATTTCAGTCTGATACCCCTCTTTTTGTAGTAGAACGCCTGCTGTCATACCTGCAATTCCACCACCTATAATTACAACTTTTTTCATTACGCTCTCCTTTATCTCTTTCTTACAATATCAACGATCCAAGCCGCATCAGGAAGTTCAATGTCCTGATTTGCTGCATATCTCTCCGCAATCCCTTGAATACTACACCAAAATGCATTGGAAATTACCCTTGGATTCCCTTCTCTTATTGTTCCTTCCTGCTGCCCCCACTCAATGATAGGTATAAACTGTTCAATGGTATCTACTTTCATCGCAATTTCTCTGATATGTATTGGTGTACCTTCATTTCTCTGTGCCTCTGCCATTAGAACAAATAGTTTTGCCATCACAGGCTGTTGACGCATATACGTGAATAATTGTGTTGTAAACTGTGTAAAAAAATCAATTGCATGATTACACTTCTGCTCTCGTGGATAATTTGTTCCTTCCAACCCCATTCGAACCAATTCTTCGTATAATTTCTCCTTTGATTCAAAATAGTGAAATAGCAATCCAGTACTCATATTTACACGTTTCGCAATATCTGTCACTTTTGTTGAAGCATAGCCTTTACACACAAATAACTCCAATGCTGCATATATAATTTCTTGTCTTCGCTTCTCTTTTTGTTCTTTCCTAGTCTCCATTTTTAACTCTCCAACATGTATTTCACTGAACTTCTATTCATTGATTATATATTCAATTAATATATCACAAAAAATTTCCATTGTAAATAAAATCCACCGCTGAAACACAAAAAAAGGATGTCTCTCAGATAGACAATGCCATCTGAAAAACATCCTATTAAAGTCCCAATTATTATCTCTTTGAGAACTGTGGAGCACGACGAGCTGCTTTTAAGCCGTACTTCTTTCTTTCCTTCATTCTTGGATCTCTTGTTAAGAAACCTGCCTTCTTTAATGCTGGACGGTAATCAGCATCTGCCTGTAAAAGGGCTCTGGAGATACCATGTCTGATAGCACCTGCCTGACCTGTAAAACCACCACCATGTACGTTAACAAGAACGTCGAACTTATCAGCTGTCTCTGTTAATACGAGTGGCTGACGAGCGATAAGCTTTAATGTCTCAAGACCGAAATATGCATCCATATCTCTTTTATTTATTGTTACTTTACCTGTACCAGGTACAAGGTAAACTCTAGCGATACTACTTTTTCTTCTACCAGTTCCGTAATATTTTGCTTTAGCCAATGTTATTTCCTCCTTTCAGTCCGAATTAGTATTTGATTTCAAGTACTTCTGGTTTCTGAGCTGCGTTGTTGTGCTCTGGACCAGCGTATACGTGTAATTTGTTTAACATGGATCTTCCTAAAGGTCCCTTTGGAAGCATGCCTTTAACTGCAAGAGTGATAACATCTTCAGGCTTCTTAGCCATCATTTCTTTTAATGTAGTCTCTCTTACTCCACCTGGATAATCAGAGTGGCTGAAGTAAATCTTCTGATCCATCTTCTTACCTGTTACCTTAATCTTGTCAGCATTGACAACGATTACGTAATCACCTGTATCGATGTGTGGTGTATAGATTGCCTTGTTCTTACCTCTTAAAACTTTTGCGATCTCAGAAGAGAGACGTCCTAATGTATGTCCTGTAGCGTCAACTACATACCATTTTCTTTCAATAGTTGCTGGACTTGCCATAAAGCTTTTCATTGGTTTACCTCCTTAATATAATTTCTTATTTCGTCAAGCGGACCTTCATAATCCGCTCTGATGTTTCGTTTCGCTAAATGCCCCTATTTCATGGCTTTCAGACCATTTTGCGGTTAATTAAAGTCACTTCGTGTATTATATAGTACAAAATAGTTGGTGTCAAGAAGGATTCTTCTGATTTTTTTGCATTTTTTGAAATTTTCTGATTTGATGTGTCAAATAGTCATTTTAAAAATGATTTTATTTGATACACCAGAATTTTTCAATTTTCTCCACGTACTTCACTTATCATAAACCAAGAATTGAAGTTTTATTACTAGTGGGTTATAATTAAAAAGGAATGTTTTTCCTTATACTAAGAAGAGATAATCAATTATTAGCTTTTCATAAATCATTAAAACATATATTCTCAAAAAATAAAAGGAGATTTCAAGTGATTATCTTTCCTTGATTAATATGACATGTCATTATCTAATTTTTATGAAAAATTTGATACTAACCAAGACTCTATGAAGGAATATGATGTTAAACTAAACATCGACGAAATATTTACCACAGTAGTAGCTTTACTACTTACTTTCGTTAGTGTCTTTCGTCAAGTTTCTTTCCCAAGTGGCACCATGATTATGTGCGGTAGCTATTTCATATTGCGAAATATTTATCGTTATGAAAATAGTTCAAACAGAAAGTTACTCTATCTTTTTCTCCTGTTTATAAACTACATAATTCTTACCATGTTAGTACCAAATCATTGTATCTCATTATTTTTAATACCCATTATATCTCTTTTTCCAAGTACTATATTTAATTTTTTTTGGATTCACTGCAGTTATTATTTACTACCATTTTTATTATCATTATTCAATTACTTCTTATGGTATCCAACTTATTTAAAAAAGGCTGGTGAAGTAACCACTGCTTCCATCTTACCTTTCGTCAGTTCTCTTCTTCTTATTGAGTTGTCACTCTTAATCTACGATAAGTTAAGAGGTGCTTATTATAATATCCTTTCTAAGGATGCCAACATGAAGAAAGCACTAAACCATGCAGCAATTGCAAAACTATCGGAACATAATCTAAATCAACGTCTGGCATTACAAAATGCCGTGATTGACCGCAATGCCAGATTAGAAGAACGAGAAGCAATTGGGCGAACTATTCATAATGTGGTTGGCCATACAATTACATCAGCTCTAATCACCTTAGAAGCTGCTGAACTTTTGACAGATCATGATAGTGAACTTACGAAAGAAAAAATAATTATCGCTAAAGAGCGTTTGGGACAAAGTCTAACAACCATCCGGCGTGCCGTCCGCCTTGTAGATAATGCCAATACCTCAATTCCTTTAAATGACCTTTTTTATACGATAACCTCTACCATACAAGAATTTATTCAAGATACTTCACTAAAAGTTCGGCATAATTTTCCGACAGCAGATAAAGAGATTACTCCCCTTAACAACTATTCTCAACTTTCCATAGAAACCAAACATGCCGAATTTCTCCATGGTGCAGTTATGGAATGTCTAACTAATGGACAAAAACATGGCAATGCAACCGCATTTTTAATTTTAGTTACAATAGAACATTCTACTATATCAATAAGCGTATCTGATAACGGGACTTCAACCGAACAATTAACATTAGCGGAACAAGAGAGACAACTTCTAAAGGGATATGGACTTAAAAAAATACAAACTTATCTAGAAAACATCGGCGGTGAGTTCTCTATCAATTATTTAGATGGTTTTTGGATTATTATGAAGTTGCCATTGCTCACCGATATGGTAAACCACTATTGAAATGAGGAAGATTATGAGTACAAAATATAAAGTTCTGCTTGTAGACGATGAAACACTCTTGTTAGATAGCTTAGAGATTATCTTAACCTTATCTGAAGAATATGAAGTCGTTGGAAAAGCGCACAACGGTCTAAAAGCTCTTGAATGTATTCATCAAGTCGTTCCAGACTTAGCTATGATTGATCTTAACATGGAGACGATGGGCGGACTTGAATTAATAAAGAATATCAGAACCCAGTATGAAACTATGAAAATACTAGTACTTACAACTTTTTACGATGAAAAAAATATTACTCTTGCTATGCAATATGGTGCAAATGGCTATCTGCTAAAAGATTCCGGACGTAATGCGATTCTTGCCGCACTACTAAATATTCGAAATGGGCAAAGTGTAATTGATCAGAAGGTATTAGATACCATAACTAAGCTAATATCGGATAAGAATCCTCCTAAAATTTCAAACACGATAGGTACTTTAGCAAATTTGGAATCACCCCAAGTCTTTACTCTCTCCTTGGCAGAATTAACAAAAAGAGAACAGGAAATTTGCTCAATGATAGCTGAGGGGTTTACCAACGCACAAATTGCAGGATTTCTCTATATATCAGAAGGAACTGTAAAAAACTATATTTCTTCAATATATGATAAGTTGCAAATTCATGACCGTGCCGCGCTTGCAGTTGCACTTAGGAAGACTACGCAAACAACTTAATATCATATGCAGATAAATCAAGATTAATAAAATGGTTAAAACCATGACTCCAGTCATGGTTTTTTATGACTATCACTACTCCAAATATTTTCTCCTATACTATATGATAGTGTTAATAAAATAAGAAAAGGAGTTCGCCTATGATTGCCAAGCAGAGTCTTTCTCCACTCCCCTACATAAGAAACAATCGAAAGAGAATCTTAGTTCTTATACTAAGCTTTAGTTTCTATTTGACTATGATCTACGGAGTACGATATATCTTTTCCTCCACGACATATACCTTTGAACAATTATTAGCAAATCAGTATAAAAAAGCTCCATACCTTTTTGCAACAGAGGATATGTCACCTGAGGAGAAACAAGAAGATCTACGCAAAGTATGCGACCAGTTCAATCGTTTAAATGAAGTTTCCATTGCCTTCCCTGCTTCCTATCTAAATGGAGGACGTATCAAAACAACCATTGGTTACGAGTATTTCTCCTATCCAATTACAGAGGCCAAATATATTCCTCCATATCTGTCCCATTTTAACGCTACGCTAATGGATGGTAAAATTCCTACAGAGCCTGGAGAATTAATTGCAGATCAAAAGTATATGAAGAATAATCAATTGGAACTGGGGGATGAACCTATTCCTGGATTTCACATCGTTGGTATCGTCCAATCCGATTATTATTTGATAATTGGAGTGAATAAGGACTACTACGATTATTCCATTCACGTACTAATGAATGATTCTACCGGAGATTTTGAGCGCTTATGTAAAGAAATAAACATTCCTTTTGCTTATGATGTCAATACCTACGAAACAGGCTTGATTGCAATTAACAAGGATGTTGGTAACAGTTTACGACTTAGTACCAACTTAATATTCATTATATCAACGGTAGTCCTATTTTTATGCCTCCTCGTTGTAATACAAATGTATTTCCGAGACCGTAACGATGAATGGTGCTTATATCATTCCCTTGGATATTCTATTCGTAGCATTTATAACCTTGCAATGAAAGAGCTCCTTTTTATCCTAGGAGTTTCCTGTATCTTATGCCTCGGACTTCTTGCTTTGATACTACCATTGTTTTATAGGTTCGCTATTTTACCAAATGGCCTTCTCATTCAATATTTTCATCCAGATGTCATATTTCAGATGGTTGCAGTCCTTACTCTTTTCTTAGGAATTTGCCAAATACCGTTGGCGAGCTCCCTACACCGCATAAAAACAGTAGATATTTTAGATGAGGAAGCGATGTAACTTAACATAAGGAAAAATGCTTTTGGAACTTATCTTCCATAATAAAACCTAAATAAAATATCAGCACCAAAGGAAAGGAGCTTTTTATGTTTCATCTTGACGACGTTACTCTAATCTATGATATCGATAAAACTAATAAGGTTTACGCAATTAAAAATATTTCTGCCATCTTCCCAGATCATGGTCTAATCGGAATTATTGGTCCAAGCGGAAGCGGTAAGTCTACCTTAATGTACTGTATGTCTACCTTAAAGAAGCCAACTTGCGGCGAAATCCTCTATAAAGACGGGAATAAAAGTATTTCCTATACCAACATAAGTAAGAAAGAACAGGAACAACTTCGGAAAAGTAAATTTGGTTTTGTGTTTCAAAGACATTTTTTAATTTCTTATATGAACGCACTGGAGAATGTAATTGTTGCAGCAAATTGCTCGAAAGCAGAAGCTCAAACCCGTGGAAAAGAGTTACTTCAAAAACTTGGTATAAAACCATCTGAATTTACTAAAAAACCACATCAATTATCCGGCGGGCAACGTCAGCGCATCGCTATCGCAAGAGCTATGCTAAATGAACCAAGTGTACTATTTGCAGATGAACCGACTGCATCCTTAGATCACACTACCGCCTTTGCAACCATGGATTTACTCTTAGAATACGCTAAGAACCATCTTGTACTTATTATTACTCATGATAGGTCCATCTTAAAAGATGCTGATCAAATTATTGAAATCTGGGATGGTAGTATTCTTAACGGGGAGGCATCCATATGAAGCCATTCTCTTCCATGTTCTACCTTACAAAAAATCGTTTGAGGTCTGTTACACTTATTCTTATGATAACAGCTACTACCCTTTGCTATATTGGAGGTATCTATGTATATTCCATGGAGCATCATTTCAACCGCGAAATAAGACCCTATCGTGATTATGCTATGATGTTTCAAAATTACGGTTGTACACAAAAGGATTGGGATCTGATGGTGGAAAGGCTACATTCTTTATCTTCGGTTTCCACTCTTCTACCCATGGATACTTCTCCTAGAATACTTTATACCAATGAAATATCCTTTCAAATATCTCAAAATGTTATTGTTTTTACCTCAGCCAATGATTTTGAGAAAGTAAATCAGATTATAAAACTTATTCCGGACAACAAAGATTTACCACAGGATGGAGAAATAATTTTAAGTGAAGGTCTAGCAAAGAACGCAAATATCAAAGTAGGTGATATCTTATCCTCAAACGAAACTCTGTTTAATTTTGATACCCCTCTTAAGGTGACGTACATCTATCCCTCCTTAGACTACTCTGCCTATGCAGTTGACAATACTGCTATCGCATATAGTCTGTTCATCCTTCGAGATGAGGATACAATAGAGACTTTTGGACAAGAGAAAGCAGTTAATAAGCAAATATCTTCGAGACAAGATTTTTCAGACGATCTTGAATCCTTAGATGTCGCAGAAGTGGTCAATCTTTCCACGTATGCGAATCAGTATGCTGATTTAAAGAGCCAGATGCCTATTTATTATATGATTTTTTACTCTGTAGTTATCTTAATTTCTATTGTACTGGCAATCACAATTAATGCCACACTAATTGAAGCATACGATAAGAGAAAAGGTGAATTCAGCATTTATCGAGCTATAGGCATCCCTAAACAAAAACTAGTTGGGAAAATTATAAAAGAAATAACTCTTATAAATTTCTTTGGATTAACTACTGGATTACTACTTAACCTTGCAATATTATTTGTAATAAACCAGCTCGTCTTTTACCCTAGAGGACTTGGATTACCTTATTTTCATTGGAATGCAGCAATTGCTACCTTACTGTGTGATTTTTTTGCCATTATGCC
>JAEWHR010000106.1 GCA_023387655.1 Bacillota bacterium | reverse complement strand
GCTTCATCATTTGAGAGTCCTTCTTTTTCATAGGTTAACATAAGTTCTTTTAAGAAGGTTGTATATACATCCGGAGTTGTAACCGTAGCAAAATAGGTTCCATCGCCCAACTTGGTGTATGCACTTCTTTTAATTGTATCATCTATACATTCCTCATTCATAATGCTTGCAAGCTGTTTTAATACTGCAACACCTTTGTGAGAGTCACCAGTTCCTAGTCCAATGTCCTTAGGGTCTGTATTGTTTTGTCCAAAGATATAGCCTCCATAAGAAAACAAATATCCAGCAGAAAAGTATGGATCATAAAGAGAGACCATATAACCATATTTGTTACTATCGGTTTCATGAATTTCTTTTGAATAACGATACATTTCATTCCAGTTTTCTAGCATATCCGGAATACTATTCTTATTAATATCCCAGGTATTTTCCCAATCCTTTGGTAACATATCTTTACGATAATATAACATAGTAGCTTGAACATTTACAGGAACACCACAAGTATAAACATTGCCATCCACCTCAGCCTGATAAGCCTTCCAGGCAATTTCCGGAATTTGCATATAACAATCAAGAGACTCCACCGGCAATGGAAGAATGTGCTTTCCTTTTACATACTTCATCAGTACATCATTTGCCTGATATAAAATATCCGGGCCATAACCATAAGGGCCATCATTTGCTAAGTCTAAATATTGGTCCATATTAGCATCTACGGCAACGATTCCATATTCTTTATATTTCTCATTAAATGCATTAATTAATTCTTTAAAGTATCCCCTTTCGATTGCAGTATCATTTTCTAATACACGAATTGTTACATTCTTTTCAAGTTCTCCTTTAAATAGCGTACTGCCGGTTGAAGTAGGATTGTCCTGCGTACCTTTCCCTTTTCCACAACCAACAAATAATATGCCGCAGAGTAAGAGTGCTAACAATTGTTTTCCTTTCTTCTTCATCTGATTCTCCTTTCAAGTTACTTATTATTGAATACTTAATGAAGATTACTATCTGTTACATTTCTTCTAGCCATGGGCTTAGTTTTGAATGAACTACGTAATAGTAAATCTATTCAAAATAATCAGTAATAAAGTCTTATAATTAATGACCAAAAATAAAGTCTTATAATTAATGATCAGTAATAATAAATGATTCTATTTTATAGAAACTACTAGCAAACAGATTTTTTCAAAATAACGAATCCACCTTTCTTTAAAACTCCATCTTGATATCCATTCTCTACAACTATATTAGTTTCCTCTGAAAATAGATTTAACGAATCAATCAATTCATCACGACATCCTGAGTTATAAAGCAAAGTAATACTTTCATCTTCTAGATATCGAAGTAAGGAAAAGATCTCTCCTATTGCTTCCATTTTCAGTTCCCCTTCTTGTAAGGAGGCTTCTTTTTTTAAGGCTAACATTTTCTTAATCGTAGATATCACTGTATAATCCCAATTTGACTTCTCCCAATCAAAAGTTCGTCTACTATCTGGATCATATCCTCCCTCCATACAGATCTCAGTTCCATGATAGATACAAGGTGCTCCAAGAAAGCAAGTTTCAATTGCTAGCGCTGCCAATAACTTATTCTTATCCTTCTTCACCTCTGTGAAAAATCGATGAGTATCATGAGAATCCAAAAGGTTTAACATCATTTCATTTACTGGTTGTTTATTTCGCATTAAAATTTCATTTAACTTATGTACAAAATCCTGTGTATGAAACCTATCAAAGGCAAAATAATCAAGGCAAGCTTTTGTAAATGAATAGTTCATAATACTATCAAATTGGTCTCCCATTAAAAAAGGATATGCATCATGCCAGTTTTCACCAATTATAACACAATCTCTTTTAATTTTCTTTACCTCTTTTCGAAACAAACGCCAAAAGTCATGAGAGATTTCATCGGATACATCAAGCCTCCAACCATCAATATCATACTCTCTCAAATAATAACAGGCGATATCAATTAAAAATTCTCGTACTTCATCATTTGATGTATTTAATTTTGGCATATAATCACAAGCACCAAAACATTCATAATTGCATGGGTCTGTTGTTACGGTATCTCCGTGTATATAAAACCAGTCATAATACTCTGATTCTTTTCCCTTCTTTAAGACATCCTGAAACTGTATCATTTTGTTACTACCATGGTTAAATACAGCATCTAACACAATACGAGCACCTTTCTCATGAGCTTTTGTTACCAATTCTTTTAAATCTTCTTTTGTTCCAAATTGAGGGTCAATTTCTTTATAATCAATGGTATCGTACTTGTGATTTGATATGGATAAGAAAATTGGTGTCAGATAGATGGTGTTTGCACCGAGCTCTAAAATATAATCTAGTTTTTTGATGATTCCCTTTAAATCTCCACCTGCAAAACTTTTTGGAGTTGGCTTCTTACCCCATGGAAGTGTGATATAGCTTTTTTCTTTCTTTTCATCTGCCATATAAAACCGGTCAACGAATATCTGATAAAATACAGCACTTTTCATCCAGTCTATTGTTTCAATCACATCTTCTTGGTTAATGTAAGGTAGTTGAAAAAAATTATAAAATCCTAAGTTAAAATCATACTCTTTTGTAACACCATCTTCTGTAAAATAAAATCTACCCTCGTTTGTATCTAAGGCAAAAATATAAGCAAATCGTACATCATCTAATTCGATTTTTGTCTCATAGTAATCAAAATAACGATCACTGTATTTTTTCACCATCACAGATTCGTTTCGGGCATTATGAAAATCATATTTGCAAGCATGCAGAATGGAAACCTTTTTAAAAAGTTCTCCCTTCATAGCTCGCAGCCTTAAGATAATTTGCTTTGCACCTACAGGAAAGCAAAAATTAGAGTCAGGTTTATGTAACAGTGCGTGTTCATTCATAATTTCCTCTATTCCTGCGCGTTTTGCGCATAATCAATTTTGTACGAAAGGTAACACAGAATGTGTTCCATCTTTTTTGTATTGTAAATGTTTTCTTGACAAGAAGTTTTAAAATAGGTATAAATAAGACATGAAGACAAAAATAACTATAAAAGACATAGCGCGAGAAGCTGGTGTATCCATTGCTACCGTATCCTATGTTCTCAACAACAAAACAGAAGAAAGAATCAGCGAAGAAACAAGAAAAAAAGTTCTTCAGATCATCAATCTTTTAAACTATACTCCGAATAAATCTGCGAAAGCACTTGCCTCAAACAAAAATGGGAACATCTCAATTTATCTTCCTTCTGGTGTTTCTCCTTTAAAAAAAGCAGAACAGCTTCATTTTCTACATATTTTTACCAACGTGCTTAAAAACTATGACTATCATCTTACAATCCTTTGTTCGGATGACTTTTCTCAAGTAGACAATTCAGATGCTATTATCTGCTACGATGTTTCTAAAGAGGAGTTTTCTAAGCTTGGAAACAACAATTTTATTCCCTTACTTGCAGTTGATTGTATCATTGATGATCCTCTATTTTTTCAGGTTTTATTCGATTATGAGAAACTCTTATCTGATACTAACACTTATTTCGCTGGTGAAGAATTTATCTACGCATCCTTGGAAGTTGTCAATGTAAAATTGAAAACCATGCTTGAAAAACTATTTCCTCACATGGTTTTCCTTCAATCAGTTAAGGATTTTAAAGCTCTGTATGGTAAAAATGTACTTGTAACGGAAGACACATTATATCAATTGCTAAAGGAGGATTGTAATATTTTTTATCAGCCTTCCGCTACAAATAACAAAATACAAAAGCTTTATGAGTGCATTGAACTAGCCATAGGGCGAGTACAAATTACAAGTCATAATATTCTAGTATAATTATTTCGCAAGAGTAAATGTAATCTCTTCGGTATACGCATTAAATGTTACGATATACGTATTAGAAGACTTTGCGATAATATTTGCATTGGCGGCACCGTTTGATTCAAAGTCAGCATTAGCATTGGTATCATCGGCTGCCGTCAAATAATTATAATTGTAGAAAAGAACTCTTTCTGATTCTTTCATACTCTGCATTCCTAATTCATCCCCGGTTGCAACCGTGAATTCTTTTAAGACGTATACATAAGAACCTTCTTCCGTTTCAACTAATTGATAATCAGAATTCCCTTCTGTCCCCCATCCAGTATTACCAAAGGAACCTTTCATAAAGTAATCGTACTTTGGTAAAAATTGTGTTGTGTCACAAGTTGCCGATAGTATCGTAGTTGCTGGGTCATAGGTAAAGGTATATAGTCCATTTTCCTTAGCCACTAAATTATAACTGTCTGTCTTATCAAAAATTCCTTGTGATTTTTCATCTAAATTGCTAAAACGAAGATATTCTGATCCAACTGAAGTCGCTCCATTCGCAGTTACCATAGAGGTAAATAAAAATTCATCTCCTTGTTTTAATGCAATCACTAAGGTATGTACTCCGTTTTCTTCTTTCATTCCAGTTTTATCTGTATAAACATCTTTCCAATTCGTAATGCCGGAACCTTTTATATAATAATTCATCACAATATCAATAGCTTGTGCTTTCACATCTCCATTATAGGTCCATGTGATTGTATCATATGGATTAACATTAAATTTTTCTTTCGATTCCTCTGTGTAATTCGCATTGTCTGATTCATAGGTATCTTCCGCCGGATGTGTTGTTAACACAAACGTATAATTTCCTGTTACTGCTACTTTGATATTGGAACGCTTTACGGTGCTATCTCCATATGCACCAGAGTTTACGAAGTACTCAACATCATTTTGTTTTATTGTAGTTAAGTATCCGTATCCCCTTTGATTTTCCCAAGAAGTATTTATTGCAAATTGCATCTCATCCCCTTCATAAAGATCAAGGGTTATGGAGTACTCATTCTTATCTGCAGATTTTGTTAACTTGTGCTCTGGATTAATGTTTTTTCCCCAACCAGAAGCAATCAAAACAGGACTCTTACCATTTCCTACTACTGCATACTCTCTAGTATCTGCTTCATATTTAACAAATCCCCCAAATACTTTTGTTTCCTTCGTTATAGCAGTAGTAAAATCAAATTCATGACTCTTTTGTGGGGTTGCAAACCATCCCACGAATTCATAACCATCTTTGGTTGGAGTGTATTCTTTTACCAAACTTCCAAATTCGATGGTTTCTGTTTTTAAAACTGTTGTTCCATCTGCATCATAGAAGGTGACAGTAGCTTCATTCTTAACCTCACCTGGATTGGGGTCTGTATTAACCAATTGATCGGTTTCCTTTTCTTTTTTTGTACATCCAGCAAACAAAAACATCATCATAAAAACTGCCATCATGTAACAAATCATTCTACTTTTTTTCATAAATTCCTTCCTCTCCTTTTCCTT
>JAEWHR010000078.1 GCA_023387655.1 Bacillota bacterium | reverse complement strand
ATTGTGGTTAGAGGAAAAGTGACTTGGGCTTTTGGGCTGGTACATCTAAGAGTATTATATTTACAGGAAAAACTAAGTATCGTCCTACGAATTGCAGGTTATCGTTTTTATGATAACAATGATTCGGGCGAGAAAAAACGTAAGAAAAAGAAGCGACATTCTGAGGAAGCATCATTAGACAAAGAGAAAGATTCAAACAATCAGAAAAAAGAATCAAAAACAGAAGTAAATGAGCAAAATCCTTCTAAAAAAGAATTGATTGATATTAAGAGAGAATTAGACTTTAAGAATGAATCAATCGAACATGAAATTGCAACAGATACTAAGAATGAATCAATCGATCATGAAATTGAAACAGATACTAAGAATGAATCAATCGAACATGACATTAAAGCGAATACAAAAAAAGATTTAATTCATAAGGAAAGAGGATTACCAGAGCTACCTTTAGACAAGGAGTATAAGGAATCAGTTAATCAATCGGAAGATTTTGAGCTATTATTAAAGGATAATGGAGATAATAAAATAGAGGAAGATAAATCGGAATTTGATTCTATATCTGAGGAAAAGTATTCATTCTTTCGACGTTTTATAAATCAACTCAAAAAAATATCTGGAAAGATAAAGAAAATTTTTATCTCCATCAGAGAAAAAATAAAAAGTTTTAAAAAAGTTTTTCTGAAAATAAAAGAAAAATTATTATCGATAAAGAAGTTACTGTTAGGCCTTTGGGAAAAGAAAAGAAAAGTAGTAGATTTTTTTCATCAAGATGAAAACAAAGCAGGAATTAAGTTAGGACTATCAAGTTTATGGAAGATTCTAAAACATATAGGACCTACCACAATCAAAGGATATATTCATTTTGGAACCGGAGACCCAGCCACGACAGGTCAAGCTCTTGGTGTAGTAGCTGCTTTTTATGGATATTATGGAAAGCATCTAAAAATAGAGCCTGATTTTGAAGAGGAAGTAATGGAAGGCGAGCTTTTCATAAAGGGTAGAATAAGATTGTTTAACTTACTTATAATAGGAATAAAGTTATTACGAGATGAGAATTTCAAACGATTCATTAAAAATACAAAGCTATTAAAGGAGGAGTTATTATAATGGCAGAACAGAATTTCAACCAAACCGTAGAGTCATTGTTTAAAGGAATGGATTCTTTTATTACTACGAAAACAGTAGTTGGCGATGCTGTAAAATTTGAAGATGGAACCATCATATTACCATTAGTAGATGTTAGCTTTGGTGTTGGTGCAGGTGCATTTACAAATGAGAAAAAGAACAATGCTGGTGGGGGTATGGGTGGTAAAATAACTCCTAGCTCGGTGCTTGTGATTAAGGATGGTAAGATTCGTCTTGTGAACGTAAAGAATCAAGATATGGTAACTAAGATTATTGATATGGTCCCAGATGTTATCGATCGTTTTACGAAAGACCCTAAGAAGAAAAAAGAAGAACAAGAGATCAATGATAGAGCTTTTGAAATTTTAAATGGGAAAGATGACGATTTAGAATAAGAAAATTCAAGAAAAAATCCAAGGCAATAGCGAAGGCTTTGATAAGAAAAAATTATATTTCAGAATAGGCTTAGATAGAAAAAAATCATTTTCTGCTTGCATTATGTCCTGAATTCTGATAGAATAGGTTTGTTTGTAGGTCACAGTGTAATTTATGCACGATGCTGGCGGCTCTTAAGCTGGGAGACGCAAGGCCTAATTTAATTAAGGAGGTGCTTTTCAATGGCAAAATGTGCAGTTTGCGATAAAGGTGCTCACTTTGGTAAAGTTGTGAGCCATTCCAGAAGTCAGGTTTCTGGAAGATCCAACAAGATGTGGAAGTCCAATGTTAAATCTGTTCGTATTAAAGTTAACGGAGGAACACAGAAGATGTACGTATGTACTTCTTGTTTAAGAGACGGTAAAGTAGAACGTGCTTAATCCATATAAAAGGGGTGTCATATAACTGACACCCTTTTTTGTGTCTGGAAACTATTGTAAATCGCATTCAAAAAAACGATCCGTAAAGGTTTCATAACTTGTAATGTGATTTTCCTTAGTATCGTTTCATTGACTGTTCAATCTCTATAATAAATTTGATCTGCTAACAACAGAAGAGATTATAGCCAAGAATAAGGAATAGGATGATAATACAAATGGCCAAAAAACCATTGGTAATGAATAGCATAATGGTCATACCAATCGCTATCCAAAATAAGATGAAACCAATCATTCTTTTCATAGTCAAGCCTTATTTTAGCTGCTTTTTACATATATATGCGATAAGTTTCATGTTATCCATTAAGTATGAGGAGAAGTTCTAAGACCTTTAAGAATAAAGAGTTAGAACTTCATAATTTTACACGAATGAAATGAAAAATGAGCTCATTGAGATGCAATCAAAATTTTGTTTCTTTTTTTATAAAAACAGGTTATAATAGAACTATATACGAATTAGATTGGAGGGTTACGTATGAATGGAACGATGTTTACCAAGATGGGTGAAATCGCTATAGATACGGATGTAATCGCCAAATATGCAGGCTCTAGCGCGATTGAGTGCTTCGGCGTTGTAGGTATGGCTTCCGTTAGCATGAAAGACGGCTTAGCAAAGCTTTTGCGACGAGAAAGCTTAAATCATGGCGTTAACGTAATAATCGAGGACAATGTAATGACGATTGATCTTCACATCATTGTTTCTTATGGTGTGAGTATATCAGCCGTTGCAGAAAACTTGATTAGCAATGTAAAATATAAAGTAGAGGAATTTGCGGGCCTTACAGTCGCAAAAATTAATATATTTGTTGAGGGCGTTAGAGTCATCGACTAGATTTAAGGAGGAGCAAACAAGTGACTTTGAATACGATTGATGCAAAACTTTTGCAGAAAATGTTTCTTGCAGGAGCAAAAAGCATCGAAGTGAAGAAGGAATACATTAATGAGCTAAACGTGTTTCCAGTTCCGGATGGTGATACAGGTACCAATATGACATTAACCATTATGTCAGCTGCGAAGGAGGTTAGTACTCTTACAAACCCAACGATCGAAGATTTGTGTAAAGCAATATCTAGCGGTTCCTTACGTGGTGCTAGAGGTAACTCTGGTGTTATCTTATCTCAGTTATTTCGTGGATTAACAAAGGAAATTAAAGAACACAAGCAGATTAATGTTATTGTTATGGCAAATGCATTCCAGAAAGCAGTTGAGACAGCCTATAAAGCAGTTATGAAGCCGAAGGAAGGTACCATATTAACCGTTGCCAGAGGTGGCGCGGAAAGAGCAGCAGAGCTTGCCGATGAGACAACGGATTTAGTATACTTTGGAGCGGAAGTAATTAAACGTATGGAGGAAGTTCTTGCACATACACCAGAGTTGCTTCCAGTATTAAAAGAAGCTGGAGTTGTGGATTCCGGTGGACAGGGACTATTAGAGATTGTTAAGGGTGCATATGATGCAATGCTTGGTAAGAAAGTAGATTTTACAATCGAACCAGCTACCACAAGCACATCTTCCACTACGAAAAAAATTGATGTTGAAAACATTGCAACAGCGGACATTAAGTTTGGATATTGTACTGAATTTATTATCATGCTTGAGAAGGAATACAATGAGAAGAAAGAAAATGAATTCAAGGGATATCTTGAATCTATCGGTGATTCTATTGTAGTTGTATCTGACGATGATATTGTTAAGGTTCACGTACATACGAATGACCCTGGACTTGCAATTCAGCGTGCATTGACGTATGGTTCGTTAACAAAGATGAAAATAGATAACATGAGAGAAGAGCATAATGAGCGTTTAATCGCTGATGCATCTGCTCAAGCTGCCAAAGATATTGAGATGGCTGAGGTTAAGAAAACAGAGCCTAGAAAACCAGTTGGTTTTGTAGCGGTATCAATAGGAGAAGGTATTAATGAGATATTCACTGGCCTTGGTGTTGATTACTTGATTGAAGGTGGTCAGACTATGAACCCAAGTACTGAGGATATGCTTAATGCAATCGATAATGTAAATGCAGATACCATTTTCATATTACCAAACAACAGCAACATTATTCTAGCAGCAGAGCAAGCAAAAGCTCTCACTGAGGATAAAGAAATTGTTGTTATTCCATCCAAAACGGTACCTCAAGGTATTACAGCAATCATTAATTATGTTTTTGATAAATCAACAGAAGAAAATCAAAAGAGAATGATGGAAGAGATGAATCGTGTTAAGACTGGTCAGGTAACTTATGCGGTTCGCGATACGAATATTGATGGAAAAGAAATTAAACAAGGTAATATCATGGGAATTGGTGATAAGACTATTCTTTCTGTCGGAAACGATATCAAAACAACTACCATTGAGTTAATTGAGAGTTTAGTAGATGACGAATCGGAATTAATTAGCTTATATTATGGTGCAGAAGTAACAGAAGAGGATGCAAATGAAATTGCTGACCAAATCACAACAAAGTATCCAATGATTGATATTGAAGTTCATATGGGTGGTCAACCGATTTATTACTATGTATTATCTGTAGAGTAATAGAATAGACATAGATCACGGAAAGAAATAATTTGTGATAAATGAACTATTGCTTATAAAGAAAAGAAGTAAAATCGTGTATTTGAGAGGAAATTCCTCTACAAATACACGATTTTTTTGAGTTTTAAGAGCGAGTATTCTATGTTTATTTTTGTTATGATTATAGCAAAAAAATCTCGCTGATAAAATTCGACATAAGTTGACATAAAAGTCTATATTATGCTAATATAGTGCTTGTTACCTAGATTCAAAAAATTAACATATATAATAGAAAGAGTAATGTGATTTAGATGGCCTTTCATGGATATAAATACAAATTTAATTTATATGCAGCACATTCGAATATGGCCCAAGGTGGTAAGGATGTTCATTTTCATAATTTTACCTTAACCCTTTATGTAAATAGCATCAACGAGCAAGTGGATGAAAATTACAGATTGGAAACCTTAGTAAATGAATGGTTGCAAAAATTTAGAAACAAATCCTTGCATGACTTTGAAATATTTCAGGGAAAGCATACCTCGATTGAATCAATTGGAGATATTTTTTATGATCAGTTATGTGAATTAATTGAAGATGAGGAATTTGAACTGATTCGCCTTGACATCGAAGAAAATCCGATTCGTTCTTATTCTGTATCAAAATATCTCTTAGACAAAAGTGTGAATAGAGTGGCTGGAATTCCGCTCCATTCTATTTCCATAGACCTTAATAGAAAAAGCCAAGAGAATACTCTTGAGGAATACAAACAAGAGGTTGTTGCCAAGAAAGACATGGAGGATACTGCTGTTAAGGAAGCCAAGCTAGATGCTCTTGAGCAAGTAATAAAAGAGGATGCTGCTAAGGAATACCAGCAAGCGGTTGCTGTTACGATAGAGCCGACAATCAATTTGGATAATAATACGAAAGAAACTACTGACATTGAGATTACTTCTTCTCAAGATACGCAAGTGCATGAGGAAGAAGGATGCGATAATGAAGGTAAAACATTCATAGCCAAAAGTTCGAAATCCAAGCTATCAAATCTAGTGAAACTTATGCTAGCTATGGGAGCACTTGTTCTGCTAGCACTAATTACTATGTACTCGGTAAAGGTAAGCGGTAGATACCCACAAGGTTCGGATACTTTATGTCATCTGTACCGAGCAGACTTAATATTAGAGAACATCAAAGTAGGAAACTGGTATCCATTGTATGATGGAAGTTGGTACAACGGTGTTGAAATCATGAGATATTGGGGACCACTTCCGCTTTATTTGATCGCAGGTCTTGAGTGGTTGATAGGAAGTAGTGTTCTGGATGCTTATATTTTGTTTCTAGGAGTGCTGATCGTGCTGGGTGGATGTGGTTGGCTACTTATTGGTCATCGTTATCAAAGAATAGGGCTGGCTACGATCCTTGGACTTCTGTGGTTTTACTTTCCTGAAAATATCCGTGTAGTTATACAGGAGGGAAATCTCCCAAGAGGAGTAATTAATGCACTCTTTCCTTTCTTCTTTTATTTTCTATGGAGATTAGTAGAAGATAAGAATAAAAAGAATTTTATACCCCTTGCTATTGTTACAAGCTTAATTACAGTATGTCACATGGGTATGGTGTTAATGTTAATAGCCACTGTAGTTATTTTTTTATTAATTCATGGAATAGCGAACCGCTCTGTAAAGTGGGAATTGTATAGTATAGGAGCGTGTTTATCAGGTATTTTACTTGTTGGTGTATGGGTGCTACCGTCATTAATTGGAGGAGCGGCTTCTAGTGGTAAAAGTACAAACCAGGTAATGCAGTATTTTTTCCAAAGTGGAATAAAGTCATTAAATCCGTTTTTACGATTACAAGGTGACGTCTTATCGTTTTATTTTGGTCTGTCTGTTTTTCTTGTTTGTGTGATAGGAATGATATTAGGCTCAAAAAAGGTAAGAGTAGGATTTTTAACAGTAGTTATTATGTTTTTATGTACTACAAACTCCATGTATAGCTTATTTGTGAAACTTCCTTTTAGCCAATTTATGTGGATGATACGTTTTATTCCTGCTGTGTTAGCTCTTGCAATGATCTCCTTTTTTATGTGGCGGCAGCTAAAAAGATGGGTCGTAATTTTAATCTGTGCTTTCCTTATCCTAGACTGTATTCCTTCCTATCAAAATGTTTATTTTCCGAAAGAGGAGAGGGTTTTAGATGCTG
>JAEWHR010000070.1 GCA_023387655.1 Bacillota bacterium | reverse complement strand
GTGATAGACCACAAGGTCAAGGTAATTACGGAGATAGAAGACCACAGGGTCAAGGAAGTTATGGCGATAGAAGACCACAGGGTCAAGGAAGCTACGGCGATAGACCACAGGGCCAAGGAAGTTATGGCGATAGAAGACCACAGGGTCAAGGTAATTACGGAGATAGAAGACCACAGGGTCAAGGAAGTTACGGAAGACCACAGGGCCAAGGTGGATTCTCTGGAAGAAATCAGACTCAAGGATCTTATGGTGGAGGATTCAATAAGGATTTTGACAAAGATAAAGATTCTGGATACACAAGAACTTTTGACAAAAAACGTACAGATCCAAAAAGTAGTGAGAAATCAAGTATCAAATCTGATCTTGCAAATGAGTTAACAAAAGAACAAAGAGCAGCTGCATTTAACGATAAGAGTCGTGATCGTAATCGTGATCGTGACCGTGGGCGTGATGGTGCTGAAGATGACAAGATTAAGTTATTAAAGGGAAAGAAAGACCCAAATCGTAAGGGTGCCTTTATCATGCCAAAACCTCAGCCTGTTCAAGAGAAGGTGGATGAAATTAAGACTATTGTTATTCCTGAAGTTCTAACAATCAAAGAACTAGCAGATAAGATGAAAATCGTACCATCTGCGGTAGTAAAGAAATTATTCCTTGCAGGTAAGATGGTATCAATTAATTCAGAGATTACTTATGATGAAGCAGAAGAAATCGCATTAGAATATGAAATTATTGCAGAAAAAGAAGTTGTTGTAAATAAAGTAGAAGAGTTATTAAAAGAAGAGGATGAGGATGAAAGCCTTATGGTTAAACGCCCTCCAGTAGTTTGTGTTATGGGTCACGTTGACCATGGTAAAACCTCTCTTCTTGATGCAATTCGACAAGCTAATGTTACATCTCGTGAGGCAGGCGGTATTACACAACACATTGGTGCTTATGTTGTTGAGATAAATGGAGAGAAGATTACTTTCCTTGATACTCCAGGACACGAAGCATTTACTTCTATGAGAATGCGTGGTGCAAAATCTACAGATATCGCTATTTTAGTTGTTGCCGCAGATGATGGTGTAATGCCACAAACTGTTGAGGCTATCAGTCATGCAAAGGCAGCTGGTGTTCAAATTATCGTAGCAATCAACAAGATAGATAAGCCAAGTGCAAATATTGAGAGAGTAAAACAAGAGCTTACTGAGCATGAGTTAATTGCAGAAGATTGGGGTGGTGATACCATCTTCGTACCTGTTTCAGCGCATACAAAAGAGGGTATTAGTCAGTTACTAGAGATGATTCTCCTAACAGCAGAAATGGGAGAATTAAAGGCTAATCCAGACCGTATGGCAAGAGGTATTGTAATTGAAGCAGAGCTTGATAAGGGAAGAGGTACTGTAGCTACAATCTTAGTACAAAAAGGAACACTTCATGTAGGTGACAATATCGTAATTGGAGCTGCTTATGGTAAAGTTCGTGCGATGATGGATGATAAGGGAAGAAGAGTAAAAGAGGCTACTCCATCTACTCCTGTTGAAATCCTAGGTCTAAACGTAGTTCCAAATGCCGGTGAAATTTTTATGGCGACAGAAAATGAAAAAGAAGCACGTAACATAGCGGAAGCCTTCATTTCTCAAGGAAAAGAACGTCTTCTTGCAGATACAAAGGCAAAGTTATCCTTAGATGGTCTCTTCTCACAGATTCAGGCTGGAAACATTAAAGAATTAAACTTAATTGTTAAAGCAGATGTTCAAGGTTCAGTAGAAGCTGTGAAACAAAGTTTGGTAAAACTTAGCAATGAAGAAGTTGCGGTTCGTATTATTCATGGTGGCGTTGGTGCTATTAATGAATCTGACGTTATGTTAGCAAGTACTTCTAACGCAATTATCATTGGATTTAATGTTCGCCCAGATAACATGGCTCGTGAAATCGCAGAGCGTGAAAAGGTTGACTTAAGATTATATCGTGTTATTTACAATGCGATTGAAGATGTAGAAGCAGCTATGAAGGGTATGTTAGACCCAACCTTCGAAGAAAAGGTTATTGGCCATGCAGAAGTTCGTCAGGTATTCAAGGCTTCAGGTCTTGGTACAATTGCTGGTTCCTATGTATTAGATGGTAAAATTGTCAGAGGTTGTTCTGCACGTATTACAAGAGAAGGAACTCAAATCTTTGATGGTGCATTGGCTTCACTTAAGAGATTCAAGGATGACGTGAAAGAAGTAAATACAGGATACGAATGTGGTCTTGTTTTTGAAAAGTTCAATGACATTCAAGAGTTTGACTTAGTTGAGCTATATATGATGGTTGAAGTACCAAGATAGTAATTGATATAAAAGGTTACACTAATTATAAAGAAGTTAGGTTGCATCCTGATAGTATGTGTGCTAAAGCACGCAGATGGGAGTTAGTATGAGAAAGAACAGTATTAAAAATACCAGAATAAACCAAGAAGTTCAAAAGGAACTTAGTATGCTCATTTCGAGAGAACTTAAGGATCCAAGAATTAATCCAATGACAAGTATCGTAGCAGTGGAGGTTGCACCAGATCTTAAGACTGCTAGGGTATTTATTAGTGTCCTTGGTGATGAACAATCTCAGAAGGATACTCTGGCTGGGCTAAAGAGTGCTGCTCCGTATTTACGCGGACAGCTTGCCCGAGGCATTAATTTAAGAAATACACCGGAACTCCTCTTTGTTGTAGATCAATCCATCGAGTATGGTGTTTCAATGTCAAGATTGATTGATGAATTAAATGCGAATAGCAATAAAACGTTAGACGAAGCGGATTTAGAGGAATCCTTAGAGTCTGAAGATAAGACAACAAGTGAAGATGAGTAGTAAGGAGGCTTTTCATGAAAGGTTTTGAGGAAGACATTCGAAAAGCAAATAGGATTGGAATCACAGGTCATGTCCGCCCAGATGGGGATTGTACTGGTTCTTGCTTGGCATTATATAATTATTTAGAAGAAAACTATAATATAGATGGAACTAAAACGATTGATCTTCATTTAGAACCAATTGCAGATACCTTCCGCTTCTTAACTTCCTCGAATTGTATACAATCAGAATACGAAGACGTGGAACCTTACGATTTATTTTTTGCATTGGATTGTGGTAGCTTAGACCGTCTAGGATCTGCTAAAGATTATGCAATACAGGCAAAAAAATCAGTGAATATCGATCACCATATCAGTAACACCGGTTTTGCTGGTGTTACATTGGTGGTTCCAGATTCTAGCTCTACTTGTGAAGTTTTGTTTGATTTGTTTGAGGTTGATAAGATTAGTAAAGCAACAGCAGAAGCTCTATATCTTGGCATAGTTCATGATACAGGAGTTTTTAAGCATTCGAATACGACCGAAAAAACAATGTCTGTAGCAGGAAAGCTTATAACGCTGGGGGCTACTCCAAATAAAATAATAGATGAAACTTTTTATCAAAAGACATATGTTCAGAATCAAATTTTAGGGCGATGTTTATTAGAAAGTATCTTATTATTAGATGGAAAAATTATAGTTTCAAGTGTTAGCAAGAGAGCTCAAAATTTTTATAATGTTATACCATCGGATTTAGATGGTGTTATTGATCAGCTTCGTATTACAAAAGGAGTTGAGGTGGCTATATTCCTTCGTGAGGATGACGTACAAGAATATAAAGTAAGTATGCGATCGAATGGAATCGTAGATGTAAGTAAGATAGCTGTCTTCTTTGGTGGCGGTGGTCATAAAATGGCTGCTGGTTGTAGTATGAAGGGATCTTTACATGATGTAATAAATAACCTCACAATAGGAATTGAGCATCAGCTAAAGGCCGCTGGGGCAGTGTGAAAGACGTCTCTAACTAATCTTTCACACTGATACTAAGCAAGCATGTTTTTAGGTGAAAAAATGAAAAATAATTTTTCACACAGTTTGCTAAGGTTTGATAATGGGGGTATTATGAACGGAATCATAAATGTATATAAAGAAAAAGGTTTTACCTCCTTTGATGTTTGCGCTAAGTTAAGAGGTATATTAAAACAGAAGAAAATAGGACATACTGGTACACTTGATCCAGATGCAGAAGGGGTACTTCCTGTTTGTGTCGGAAATGCAACAAAGCTTTGTGATATGTTAACAGACAAGGATAAAGTTTATGAAGCAGTTTTAACCTTGGGAATCACAACAGATACGGAAGATATGACAGGTGAGATACTAAAGAAACGACCAGTAAATGTATCATATGATAAGGTTTTAGAAGTGATAGAGCAGTTTATTGGTACTTATGATCAGATACCGCCAATGTATTCTGCAATCAAAGTTAATGGTCAGAAATTATATGAACTTGCCCGTCAAGGTAAGGTTATTGAACGGAAACCAAGAACCGTCACGATACATGCAATTGATATTCTAGGAGTGACTCCAAGTGAAGAAAATGCGGATGTGGTTCAAGAAGTAAGAATGAGAGTTTCTTGCTCAAAAGGTACTTATATTCGATCGTTATGTAGAGATATTGGCGAAGCTCTTCAATGTGGCGGATGCATGAAATCACTAATTCGTACCAAGGTAAGTATTTTTACTCTAGAAAATGCCCTACGACTTACGGAAATTGAAGATTGTGTTAAGAACCAAACGCTTGATCAGGTAATCTTACCAGTAGATAGTTTGTTTTTATCTATACCAAAAGTTGTAGTAAAAGAGGAAGCTTGCAAACTTCTTTACAATGGAAATCAACTAAGGGAAGAGAATATTACCCGGGAAAACGATAGTAATCTAATTAATATAGATAAAATTCGGGTTTATGACAGCGAAGATGTCTTTACTGGTATTTATGAATACGATAAAAAGAAGAACTGCTATCAACCGGTGAAAATGTTTTTATAGTTGTTAGAAAGTTGGGAGCAAAATAACATGGAATACATCTATGGAAGTACAGAATTTAATTATCATAATACGTGTATCACGCTTGGCAAATTTGATGGTTTGCATCGTGGGCATCAATTATTGCTTTCTGAACTAGAGAAATTTGAGAAACAGGGACTAACATCCGTAGTATTTACATTCGATTATCATCCAGGTAATCTGTTTTCCGAAAAAGAAATAGATTTAATCTATACAGAAGAAGAAAAAAAAGAGCTACTATCAAGGTTGGGACCGAAAGTACTAATTTCTTATCCATTTACTGAAGAAACTGCTTCCATGGAACCAGAGGACTTTATCAAAGAGGTTTTAATTGGTAAACTAGATGCGAAAGCTATTGTTATAGGTACGGATTATCGCTTTGGCAGGAATCGAAAAGGCGATGCAGCGATGCTTAAGAAGTATTCTTTGGTTTATGGGTACGAACTTGTAGTCTGTGAAAAGTTGACTTATCATGATAAGGTGATTAGTAGTACCAGAATACGAGAAGAACTAAAAAATGGGCGGATGGAAGTTGTAAATGAGATGTTGGGACACCCATATACTATTATGGGGACTGTAGTAACTGGAAATAAGATCGGTAGAACGATAGGAATTCCAACAGTGAATCTACTCCCGCCAAACCATAAGTTACTCCCACCAAATGGTGTTTATGCTTCTAGTATAAAATACCAAGACAATACTTATTGCGGTGTGACAAATATAGGATATAAGCCGACCGTTGGTGCAGGGCAAAAGCTTGGCGTCGAAACACATATATTTGGATTTACAGGCGACCTTTATGGGAAAGAAATCGAAGTGGAACTTTACCGCTATGAGCGACCAGAAACGAAGTTTACTTCTATAGAAGAGCTTAAGAACCGAGTTCAGTTGGATATAGAAAACGTAAAGGATTTTTTTTCAAAGAAAGAAGTTTGACCTAAAATATTAGTGAAGATAAAGTAAACTTACAAGTATTTTGTTTATGTATTCTAAAGGCAAACTTGGTTGCACAGATATTGTGCAAGAATCGAGGTTTAAATGCTGATAATTCCACTCAATTTAGGTAGTAAAATACCATTATATGAACAGATTTACGAATATATTAAGAGGGAAATAAAAACAGGCAAGCTACCTGTGAATACTAAATTGCCGTCTTCGCGTAACTTAGCGCAAAGTCTGCAAATTAGTAGAAGCACAGTGGAGCTTGCCTATCAGCAATTAATCTCTGAAGGTTATATTGAATCTATACCAAAGAGTGGATATTATGTCCAAGGAATTGCTGATTTAATTCGGATCACGGAAAGAAAAAAAGCACTTAACAAAGAAAAAGTTAAGAAAGTAGAACGTTTAACCTATGATTTTTCACCATTTGCGGTAGACCTTTCTGAATTTCCGTTTCATACCTGGAGAAAGCTTAGTAATCAATGTATGAATGATATGAATCAAGCATTATTCCTTCTTGGAGATAATCAAGGGGATCTACCACTTAGAGAGGCAATTGGATCGTATCTTCATAGTTCTCGTGGTGTGAAAGTGGAGGCTTCCCAGATTATAGTTGGAGCAGGTGCAGATTATCTACTAGTTCTATTATCACAAATTCTTGGTAATGAGCAAATTGTTGCAATGGAGAATCCAGTTTATAAACGAGCTTATCGCATTTTTAAAGGAGTTCCTTATCCGATTCGGCCGATTACTGTGAATACAGATGGAATTAGTATAGAAGAGTTAATGGAAACGGATGCTACAATTGTATACGTGACACCATCTCATCAATATCCTCTAGGGGCTGTCATGCCAATTAAGCGTAGACTTGAGCTTTTGCAATGGGCTGCGAAATGTGATGATCGGTATATTATTGAAGATGATCACGACTCGGAGTTTCGATATAAGGGAAAACCAATTCCCTCTTTGCAAGGAATTGATGAAAATGATAGAGTAATTTATCTTGGGACTTTTTCTCGCGCAATAGCGCCTGCTATACGTATGGGGTACATGGTATTACCACAGCGTTTGTACCAGGTTTATAAAGAAAACTACTCTTTTTATGCCTCCACCGTATCCAGAATTGATCAAGCCATTGTGTGTGAATTCTTAAATGGAGGATATTTTGAGCGACACGTTAACAAGATGAGAAAACGATATAAAATGAAGCATGATCTATTGCTTCGTGAGCTTAAGCCATATGAAGGGAAAATCACTATCACTGGTGAGAATGCTGGCCTTCATATTGTGGTAAGTTTCCATACCTTATTAACAGAAGAAGAAATTATAAAAAAAGCTCGCAAGAAACAAATTGAGTTATATCCTTTAAGTAAACACTATATAACGGATTATCAAACTTCGAATCCAACCTTTTTGCTTGGGTTTGCCAACCTTTCTGAAGAACTAATCATAGAAGGGGTTAATTTGTTGATGAAAGAGATTTTTAAAGAATAAGTAGATTTATAGAGAATGAGTAGATTTATAGAGAATGAGTATATTTTTATAGAATAGTAGATTTATATAAAATAGAGAGATTTTAGACTGTTATGCCATATGACAGTCTCTTTTTTTGAATTAGTGTTATACGAAATATATGTTTTTTCATCTAATGCAATCGTGATTATATGTAAAATACAGATAAAATTCATGTAAAAACAATATAAATTGACGAATTTTTTAATTTTGCTTGTAACTTTTAAGAGCTTATATTAAAGTTAGAAGCGAGAGTTTAAAGACACATTTAATTCAAAGGAGAAGACGTCACATGAAAATGGAAAGTATACTAGCACTTATCGCTGGCCTTGGCTTATTTTTATACGGTATGAAACTTATGAGTGATGGCCTAGAAAAGGCTGCTGGTGCTAGACTTCGAAATATACTGGAGATTTGTACGAAAAACCAGTTTATTGGAATGGTAGTCGGTATTTTATTTACTGCCGTTGTGCAATCCTCTAGTGCCACTACTGTATTGGTTGTCAGTTTTGTTAATGCCGGCTTGTTAAACTTAATGCAAGCAACAGGAGTTATTCTTGGTGCCAATATCGGAACGACAGTTACTGCACAATTAATCGCTTTTAATTTATCAGCAGTTGCACCTGTATTTTTAATGCTAGGTGTATGTATGGTAATGTTTGTAAAGAAACCGATGGTGAAAAGAATCGGTGAGGTAGTCCTAGGATTTGGAATGCTATTCTTTGGTATGAGCATCATGTCCGGCAGCATGGACTCCCTTCGTTCTTCAGAGCAAGTAATGCATTTGATTGCTTCCATGGATAATCCATTCCTTGGTGTTTTAGTTGGTTTTGTAATAACTGCAATAGTTCAAAGTTCTTCCGCTACAGTAGGTATCGTATTAGTAATGGCCTCTCAAGGACTAATTCCATTAAACATATGCTTTTATATTATCCTTGGCTGTAATATGGGATCTTGTGTTTCAGCGTTACTAGCCAGTATCGGAAGCAAGAAAACTGCCAAAAGAGCTGCATGGATTCACTTTTTAGTAAATATTTTTGGCTCTTTCGCGATATTTGTAATCCTGTTATTATTTGAAGGACAGATCAAAGACTTTATCGTTGCGATATCTGGTGGAAATACTCAGCAGATAGTTGATGGTGCTAGCCGAACAGTGGCTAGACAAGTTGCAAATACTCACTTAATTTTTAAAGTATTCCAAGTAGCAATATGCTATCCATTTACAAGATTTATTGTTAAATTAGCTACGATGATTGTACCAGGAGAAGACAAGAAAGTTGATAATATGCACTTAGAATATATTAACGATCATGCAAGCTTTCAAACAACTACTGCGGTACCAAAAGCAATCAATGAAATTGTTCGTATGGCTCAAATCACCTTTCATAATTTAACAACAGCTCTATCAGGGTTACTGACAAAGGATGAGAATCAAATTGCAGAGGTTTATGAAACAGAGAAAGCAATTAATTATTTAAATCGTGAGATTACGAATTATTTAGTAAGTGCAAATCAACATTCGTTACCAATTGATGACCGTAAGGCCTTAGCTAGTCTATTTCATGTTGTAAATGATATAGAACGTATCGGTGACCATGCTGAAAATGTTGCAGATTTTGCAAAGCAAATGATAGAAGATAAATTACAGTTTAGTGAAGAAGCAGTAGATGAAATTCAACAGGTGTCAGTTGTGGTACAAAAATTGTTGACCTATTCTATTGAAATGTTTGAAAAAAGGTCTAGAAAACATTTGGATGAGATATTAGAATTTGAAAATTCTGTAGATTCTATGGAACATCAATTCCAACAAAATCACGTTGTTCGACTTACGAAAAACGAATGTGATGCAGAAACGGGTATGATTTTTTCTGATTTATTATCAAATCTAGAACGTGTAGCAGACCATGGGACCAATATTGCATTTTCCATCTTAGATGAAGATCCAGAAAAATAAGAGGAAAACTTGGTGAATTGAAAACGTAAATTTTACTTTGAAAGTCGGGGGCGGAATTTAAATTTACAATTCAGAAGAGGAAAACTTATTTAAAAAATTATAAGTTACCCTTTACAAGTAGGAAATGCTATGGTATTATCTTTGATGTGTAAGATAGCCTATACTCAGAATTTGGACACTCCGACCAATCTCTTAGTATAATGGCGATTAAATTTTAAGGAGGACTAATCGATGATTAGCAAAGAAAAAAAGCAAGAGATTATTAACGCATTCGGTAGAAATGCGAATGACACAGGTTCACCTGAGGTTCAGATTGCACTTTTAACAGAGAGAATTACTGAGTTAACAGAGCATTTAAAGAACAACAATAAGGATCATCATTCTAGAAGAGGTCTTCTTAAGATGATTGGTCAAAGAAAAGGTTTACTCGTATACCTTAAGAAAACTAATCTTGAAGGATATCGTGAATTAATCGCTCGCTTAGGCTTAAGAAAGTAAGAATAAGCTATGTAGAGACTGTACTTTGGTACAGTCTCTTTTTAAATTGTTAGGAACATATTTCCTACAAAGATTTTGTATTATCTACGTAAAAATTGTGTAATTTACTAATAGAATTCTAGAAAAACCTATGTTAAAATTACCTTGTCGATGAGCAAATATTGTTGCAGAGTAGGATTTTGTGCGTTAAGTGTCAGGCAGACGGGGAGTTGCTGCGTGAACGAAAAGTATAACTTGCGGTACAGAATTCGCATCCCGCTGCTACAAAAAAGATCTCCTTTTGTTGTAGCAAAATATGGATTCTTATGGACTCTTATTAAGAATTCACGGTTGGCCGCTATGTGCGGGCAATAGGTTGCGAGACAAATATAGCTATTTGGAAGTGTGGTTATGAGGTAGTATTGCTAGAGGAATAGCATTGCTATGGATTAGCATGTCTTAAGGTGGCTAGGAAAGGAGGTACTTTATGCAAAATCAAGAAAAGAATAATAAATTAGACAAATTAAAAAAAGGAAAAAAGTTGTTTACAGTAGAAACTTTGTTAGTACTTGCTTTATTGGTAGCTATTGAGGTAATATTATCAAGATTTTTATCACTACAGCAATGGAATATACGATTTTCCTTTGGGTTTATTCCAGTAGTGATTGCAGCGATATTATATGGACCAATTGCAAGTGCATCCGTAGCAGCTTGTGCTGATTTCGTAGGCGCAATCGCGTTTCCGATGGGAGCATATTTTCCAGGATTCACGCTCACTGCATTTATAAATGGTTTCCTCTATGGACTCTTTCTTCATAAGAAACAAAGTTTACCAAACATCGTTGGTGCAGCAGTGATTACTCAGTTTGCCTGTGGTTTAGTGATTAATTCATATTGGCTTTCTATTATATCAAGTAAGTCTACCTTTTGGGGATTAATCTCTGTTCGATCCATACAATCTGGAGTAATGGCGATTGTTATCATCAGTGTGACTTATGTTTTAAGTAAAACAATTCTTCCAAGAATAAAAAAAGCAATTGTTATAATGTGATTTTTTAATAACAAGTAGTGTAATGGTTTGTTTTCTTTACTTGTTAGAACAATAGAAGGTTCACTTAGTGAGCTTATATTGTTGATACGGATGTCATAGGCTGTGGCGCAGTCTTTTGAAAATCAACTGCTAGCAAAGTAGGATATCTCAAAAGACGGCTACAGCTTTTTTGTTGGATATTACGACAAAAGCTTAGGAATGATATTCCGGAGTTTTCTGCTACAAAAGAGAGTTTTCAGACATCGTATTGTCTGAACGGGTGGGCAACTGCTGATTTCCTTATTAGGGATAAGGAGCGCAAGGAAGCGAGGAACGGATATGAATTATCAAGAAGCACTTAGATATCTGAGAAGTTACAAGAGAAATACTGGAGAACTGTCATTAAAGAACTTAAACATACTATTAAACTACATGGATCATCCGGAAAAAAAGTTGAAATTTATTCACGTTGCAGGAACGAATGGCAAAGGTTCTACGTGTAAGATGCTATCCTCTATCTTACGCAGTGCAGGACTTAAAGTGGGACTATTTACGTCACCTTTTATAGAAAATGAAAATGAACAGATCCAAATCAACGGACAGGTAATAAGCAACGAAGATTTTGCTAAAGTTTGTAAGAAGGTGAAAGATTTTTCCTCTTACTTAATGCTTGAGGAGATACCTACAGAATTTGAGCTAACTACCGCGATGGCTTTTCAGTATTTTTACGAGAATAACTGTGATTTGGTAGTGCTAGAGGTTGGTCTTGGCGGTGAACTTGATGCAACGAATGTGATAGAAACGCCTTTAGTAGCAGTGTTAACGAACATAGGCATTGATCATGTTGACTATTTAGGGAAAACGTTAAAAGAAATTGCTTCTAAGAAGGCAGGAATTATTAAAGAAAATGGTATTGTTGTAAGCTATGAGCAGTCCAAAGAAGTAGAAGAAGTGATAAAGATACAATGCAAAGAAAAGCATAGCCATCTCGTGTTTGCAGAGTTTTCTGAATTGAAACTTCACCAGGAGAATTTATCTGGACAAAAGTTTTCTTATAAACAAAATTCAAATCTTTCCTTATCTTTGATTGGGGAGCATCAAAGAAAGAATGCTGCAGTAGTACTTGAAGTAATTGCACAGTTACAAACGTTAGGATATAAGGTTTCGGAAAGTGCAATTTCAGAAGGATTAGCGTATGTCACATGGCCAGGAAGATTTGAGGTGTTATGTAAAAAACCTTTGGTTATCTTAGATGGCGGGCATAACGTGCAGTGTGTCGAAGCATTTTCTGATGTTTTAAGACAATTTATTCCAGGGAAAAAAGCAATCGTAATACTTGGTGTCTTAGCGGATAAGGATTATCAAGGAATGATTCCATATCTACTACCTTTTACGAAACGATTTATTGCAGTAACTCCAAAAAACTCAAGAGCGCTACCTTCTGAACAACTAGCAGAGGAGTTGTCAAAGTATCATCCTCTTGTAACATCTTATACTTCACCAGTAGAAGGTATTATGGCAGCTTTAAG
Source organism: Bacillota bacterium (assembly GCA_023387655.1). Taxonomy (GTDB): domain Bacteria; phylum Bacillota; class Clostridia; order Lachnospirales; family Lachnospiraceae; genus Lachnoclostridium. The sequence continues at coordinate 24,514 of JAEWHR010000070.1, read as the reverse complement.
AGATGCAAAAGAAGATGATATTATTTGTGCTATTGGTTCGTTATATATGGCAGCAGAGATTAGAGAGTGTTTTATACATGAGTAAGTAGGATCATAAGAGACAATTTATAATATAGGATAATTATTTTCCTAGAAAAAACTCAGGAAAATTAATATATTTTATATTGAAATATGAAATAATGTTATCATTATTATCGAAAATATAGTAGCAATTTCATGGGGGGAGTGTTATAATTATTAGAAGTGGGTTATCCTATGGATAAATATGGGCTAGACCTAACTCATGAGTAGAGTAACGTGGAGATATTTCCCGAGACTTCTGAAAAAGTCATTACTTCCTTTGATATAGGGTTCGGTAGTGAGGTTTTCAGTTGTTTCGGAATCTCCACAAGAGGACAACTGTTCTCGTAAATTAAAAAAAGGAGATTACAATATGTACAAAAGTTTTTCCATGGAACTTGCTGGCAGAACATTAAGTGTTGATGTTGGCAGAGTAGCAGCGCAGGCAAATGGTGCTGCATTTATGCATTATGGCGATACTGTAGTATTATCTACAGCTACAGCATCTGAAAAGCCAAGAGAAGGAATCGATTTCTTCCCATTAAGTGTAGAGTATGAAGAAAAATTATATGCGGTAGGAAAGGTACCAGGAGGTTTTAATAAGAGAGAAGGTAAAGCAAGTGAAAATGCAATCCTTACTTCTCGTGTTATTGACCGTCCAATGAGACCTTTATTTCCAAGTGATTATCGTAATGATGTTACATTAAACAATCTTGTAATGTCTGTAGATCCAGATTGTAGCCCAGAGTTAACTGCAATGCTTGGTTCTGCAATCGCTGTGGCTATTTCAGATATTCCTTTCGATGGTCCATGTGCAACGACACAGGTTGGACTTGTTGATGGAAAATTCGTATTTAATCCAACTGCTGCCGAGAAGGCAGTTTCTGACCTTGCTTTGACAGTAGCATCTACAAGAGATAAGGTCATCATGATTGAAGCTGGAGCGAATGAAGTTCCAGAGGACAAGATGATAGAAGCTATCTTTGCTGCTCATGAGTTAAATCAGGAAGTGATTCAATTCATTGATAAGATTGTTGCAGAATGCGGAAAAGAAAAGCACAGCTATATTAGTTGCGAAATTCCTGCAGAGATGTTTGATGCAATCAAAGAGGTTGTTACTCCAGAGCAGATGGAAGAAGCAGTATTTACAGACGTAAAACAGGTAAGAGAAGAAAACATCCGTCAAATTAAAAATAAGTTAGCTGAAATCTTTGAAGAAAGTAATCCAGATTGGCTTCCTTTAATTGATGAAGCAGTTTATAAATATCAAAAGAAGACAGTTCGTAAAATGATCTTAAAAGATCATAAACGTCCAGATGGTAGAGCAATCGATCAGATTCGTCATCTTGCAGCTGAAGTTGATATTCTTCCTAGAGTACACGGTAGCGGTATGTTTACTCGTGGCCAAACTCAGATTTTAACTGTTACTACTTTAGCACCATTATCAGAGGCTCAGAAGCTTGATGGTCTTGATGAAGCTGAAACAAGCAAGAGATATATGCACCATTACAATTTCCCATCCTACTCTGTTGGTGAGACAAAGCCATCTAGAGGACCAGGACGTCGTGAAATCGGTCACGGTGCATTAGCAGAGAAAGCATTAGTACCTGTTCTTCCAAGTGAAGCAGAGTTCCCATATGCTATTCGTACTGTATCTGAGACTATGGAGTCAAATGGTTCTACTTCTCAGGCAAGTGTGTGCGCTTCTACCTTATCCTTAATGGCAGCTGGTGTACCAATCAAGAAACAGGTTGCTGGTATTTCTTGTGGTTTAGTAACTGGTGATACGGATGATGATTATTTAGTATTAACAGATATTCAGGGACTTGAAGACTTCTTTGGCGACATGGACTTTAAGGTTGCTGGTACTCATGATGGTATTACAGCAATTCAGATGGATATTAAAATTCACGGTTTAACAAGAGCAATCATCGAAGAAGCAATTAGGAAAACCAAAGAAGCAAGAGAATATATAATCAATGAGATCATGACTCCAGTTATAGCCGAGCCAAGAACAGAAGTTGGTAAGTATGCTCCAAAGATTGTACAGATTCAGATTGATCCTCAGAAGATCGGTGATGTTGTTGGTCAGAGAGGTAAAACAATTAACGCAATCATCGATCAGACAGGAGTAAAGATTGATATTAGTGATGAGGGTGCAGTATCTGTTTGTGGAACTGACAAGAACATGATGGATAAGGCAATCAATATGATTCGTACCATAGTAGCAGATTTTGAAGAAGGTCAAGTATTCGAAGGTAAAGTTATAAGTATCAAAGAATTCGGCGCATTCCTTGAATTTGCTCCTGGTAAAGAAGGTATGGTTCATATCTCTAAGATTAGTAAAGAAAGAATTAACCATGTTGAAGATGTGTTAACCTTGGGAGATGTTGTAAAAGTAGTATGCCTTGGTAAGGATAAGATGGGTCGTATAAGCTTTAGCATTAAGGATTATAAAGAGGATTAATTCTTTGCATTTAGCATAAGAAATAAAAAAAGGAATCAGCTTGCTGATTCCTTTTTTGCTTCAAGTTTTAAATTTGATTGCTATTCTTATCATTTTCATGAATTATTTTATGTGCGAGTAACATGCCATCCCTTACTGCAGCTCTTATAATAAAATAAAATAGACAAAGAACTATAATTGAAAATATAATATAACCTATCATTTTATGCCTCCTATTCTCTATCTAATCATCGCTTTTTAATAACAATCATTATAGCTTATATGGAAAAATATATCAATAAATTAAGCAGATACATATTTTTGTATGAAATACCATAAAAATGGAATACTATTGCCATACGATTTTAAATAAAAGGACGAGTAGATATTTTGTACATTAATATATTTTTTATTATGGGTGGAAGTTAATATTTCACTCAGAAAGTTTGTGTCCGCGTTGCAACCGCAAACTTAGATTACAAAAAAAAGCAGCGCAGAAATGAGGTTTAAATGACACAATATGATTATATAGCAATTTGGGTTGGTGGTATTTCACTTACAGTATTGGTTATTATGGTAGTTGCTTTTTTAATCTATCGGAAGAATCATGCAAATCACAGCATGAAAGATCGTAAGAGTAAGAAGATGAAAGACTTACCAGCAAAGAAAAAGATAACGAAGAATGTCCAAGGAAGTGAGAATCAAACGAAAAAATCAACTCCTGTGGCAGGAGTGTCTATAGATACAGGAGATAAAACAATAGGTAATCAACGCTTAGATGGGGCAAGAGTATCCCATCGTCGTACTCACCCAGACCGTGTAGCAGAAGAGAGTATGTGGAAGGAGAAAAAGCAACAGGAAGAGGATGAGAAACTTAAGAAAATAGAAAACGACAGAAAGAATAAGATGTTTATGATATTTAGTCCGTGTAATGGGGAGATGGGTGAAGCAGCAGAAACTGTTGTGGAGGCCAAAGAAAAAGGAATGGATTATCCAGGGGTCATGGTTTCACCTGCGGATGATAAGATCTATGCACCAATGAATGGACGAATTACATGGAAATCTGATAAACCTAACATGGTATCGATTCAGTCTGATACTGGAGTAGAGGTGCTTCTAACTGTGTTAAAAGAGGATGAAATGATAGACTCGGAAGTACTTACCATGAAGGCTGCACAAGGGGCTTTTATCGGTGTTGGAGAGCAACTATGTCAATTTACGCAAGGATTAATACGTAAGGGAAATCATACTTATCAAGTAAAGATGGAACTCTCCTCCTATCAGGAAGGACAACTGTTATTAGTGAAACGATTTAGTTATGTTTCTCATGGAGATAAACTAATGACATTAAAAACCGAACGTAATATGGTTGAAACAGCATAAATCATAAGGAATTATCTTGTTATTTTCCAATGGATTTGTTACACTACATTTATGTGTGAACAGAGTACAGCCATTCTGAGAGGTAACTATGGTTAAAGTAAATGTATTACAAAATGGTATAAAGGTAGTCACCGAGGAGCTTTCCTATCTAAGGACTGTCTCCTTCGGTGTATGGATACGGGTTGGTTCCGCGAAAGAGAACAAAGAAAATAACGGAATCTCTCATATGATTGAACATATGCTTTTTAAAGGTACGAAATCAAAATCGGTAAAAGAAATAGCAGATATTATCGCTTCAATCGGTGATGATGTGAATGCTTTTACAAGCAAGGAACAAACATGCTATTATGGTACGACGATATCAGAAAGTCTACCTACCTTAGTCGATTTAATTGCAGATATGTTATGTAATTCTTTGCTATCAGAAGAGGATTTGAGAAAAGAAAAACGAGTTATCTTTGAAGAGATTGATATGTATGAGGATTCAGCAGATGATATGGTTCATGAGATATTGCAGAAAAATGTATTTAAAGATCATCCCCTTGGCTATATAATCTCAGGTACAAAGAAAAATGTTCGTTCTTTTACAAGGATGCAACTAATTGATTTTATGGAAAAGCACTATGTCGCAGAGAACATAGTGATATCAGTAGCAGGTAATTTTGCTGAAAAGGAGTTAATGGAGCAACTAGAGCGATGTTTCGGAGGGATTCGTGGTACGAATCCAAAAGCTTTAGATTCCCTTCGTCTACTTAAGAAAAAAAAGGAGGAGCTTTTATTAGCGCCCTACGAAAGTAAGTATCAAAAGAAGCATGAAGAAGCCCCAAGGTATCATACCTGTTTTTGTCAAAGACACAAAGATAATGAGCAATTACATATAAATCTTGCGTTCCCATCTATACCTCTTGGTTCAGATGAGTCCGTTGTATTTGCAGTCGTGAATTCAATGCTTGGTGGTAGTAATAACTCTAGACTATTTCAACGAATTCGTGAAGAATTATCTTTGGTTTACTCCATCTACACCTATGGAAGTTCCTTTGAAAAAACAGGTCTGTTTCATTTGGATATTACAGTAAATCCCCAGCAGGCTTTGCGTGTGCTCCGTGAAACAAAACTAGTATTGGATGAGTTTTTAATAACTCCAATTACAAAAGAAGAACTAGATACTCACAAAGCCCAGGTAAAGACAGAATATATATTAGGCAGTGAAAGTGCAAAAGCACGTATGAATTCCAATGCTAAAAGCATTATGGTCCGTGGATATGTAAAAACGTTAGATGAGATTATCGAGGACTTAAATCGAATATCTACAGAAGATATTATTTGTTTTGCAAATAAACTCTGGGGTGATAGCACTGCGAGTATGTGCGTAATTGGTGCAGAGAGTGAAGTACGTTTCCAAAAGTTAAAAAAAGAGTATCAGAATTTATTTCTTATAAATCCTAGTACAAAGTCATAGTTCGTTGATACAAAACGTATTACTATGAAAGTTATAAATTATATACATTAAGAAGATAGAATCGGGTCTTATAACATATCGTATTGATTTAAGTGTCAACATATAGGATATTACCGTTTTAAGGCCCTTCTTACATAAAGGAGGATTATGATATGGAGTATAATAAGTTATCAACAATATGTGTACAAGCAGGATACACACCAAAGAATGGCGAACCAAGGGTGCTTCCAATCTGTCAAAGCACAACATTTAAATACGATTCCGCTGATACAGTAGGAAAACTTTTTGATTTACAAGAGGAAGGATTTTTCTATACAAGACTAGCAAATCCAACGGTTGATTGTGTTGAAAAGAAAATAGCAGCCTTAGAGGGTGGAGTAGGGGCGATGTGTACTTCATCTGGTCAATCAGCTACATTACTTGCAATTCTAAACATCTGTAATGCTGGTGACCACATTGTTTCATCAAGTGCTATCTATGGTGGTACTACGAATTTATTAGCTGTAACATTAAAGAGATTAGGTATTGAAGTGACTTTTGTAAGCCCAGATGCTACTGAGGAAGAGTTACAGGCATCTACTAAGGAAAATACAAAACTTTATTTCGCAGAAACTTTAGCAAATCCATCTTTAGTTGTAATTGATATTAAGAGATGGGCAAAAGTAGCACATCAAAATGGTGTACCATTATTTATTGATAATACCTTTGCAACGCCAATCAATTGTCGTCCATTTGAATTTGGAGCGAATATTGTTATTCATTCCACTTCGAAGTATATGGATGGTCATGCGACTGCTTTAGGCGGTGTTATCGTCGATGGGGGTAACTTTGATTGGAATAATGGAAAATTCTTAGGATTAACAACACCAGATGAATCCTATCATGGAGTGATTTATACAGAGTTTGCAGGAAAAGCTGCATTTATTACGAAAGCAAGAACTCAGTTAATGAGAGATATGGGTGCTATGCCTTCTCCAAACAATGCATTTTTATTAAATCTTGGGTTAGAAACCTTACATCTTCGTGTAAAACGTCATTGTGAAAATGCACTTACCGTAGCAAAATGGCTTTCCGAAAATGATAAGATAACTTGGGTTAACTATCCTTCTCTCGAAGGAAATAAGTACTATTCTCTTGCAAAGGAGTATATGCCAAATGGTACTAGCGGCGTAATATCCTTTGGAGTACGTGGTGGTAGAGATGCAGCAATGAAGTTTATGGATCACCTTAAATTAGCTGCTATCGTAGTTCATGTTGCTGACGCTAGAACTTCTGTCCTTCATCCTGCAAGTACTACGCACCGCCAATTATCGGATGAACAGTTGTTATCAGCTGGTGTTAGTGCTGATTTGATTCGTATGAGTATTGGTATTGAAGACGTAGAGGATATTATTGCGGATATCAAGCAAGCTCTTGAGTGTGTAGAATAAGGAATAAAAATACTATGTTTAGCTCTAGATCAAGTGTTAATGCGAGTTTCTAAAACTACGCTTAGACTTGGTATAGAGCTTTTTTTCTTTCATGAATAGTCAGATGACTTCGTATGCAAAATTTTCTAAACCTAAGTCGAATCTTATATTTAAGTCAACTCTTATACTTAAGTCAACTCAAATTACATAAGCCAACTCAAATTACATAAGCAACTCAAATTACTTTAAGCCAACTCAAATTAACTAAAGTTAGTTTGTATTAATCTAAATCATCATAAGTTTATTACGATATAAGTTTTGTTTCTTCTGATATATTGTGTATAGAAACCATTAATTCACCAAACAATAATTAAGAAATGCATTTTGAAAGAGGTGTACTTAAATGAGTGAAGTGAATTTTATTTTATATGATAGCGTGCAACAGTTTCCAACTGAGAATAGTGAATCTGTAAAAGATACGGTTACAATGAATTCATTAAATGAAAGTTCATCAAGGACGTTAAGTGGTGAGGCTAAGACAAATACGGAGAATCAAAGAGATATAGAAGATCAAAAAAATACAGAGAATCAAAAAGATATAAAAGATCAAAAAAATACAGAGAATCAGAACGGAACAGAGAAAGAGGAAGTACAAGATAAAGAGCAAGTACAAGACAAAGAGCAATTAAAAGACAAAGAGAAAGAAACAGGGAATGAGACGATCAAAGCGGGGGAAACGAATGCATCAAAAAAATCAAAAATAGGGGATAAACAGTCAAAGGGTAATAATAGCAAAGAGAAACTAGACGAAGAAAATACTAAAAAAGAAAATGAAAAATTAAAAGATCAAAAAATTCAGGACTATGGACAGACTACCCTGGAGGATAATGGGAAGGACCATAAGATTCATTTGTTTTCTATTATCGGAGAAATAGAAGGGCATGAATCCTTATCTCAAAATACAAAAACCACAAAATATGAACACTTACTGCCACAGTTAGCTACCATTGAAGATAATACAGAAACTGATGGTTTACTGATTTTAATAAATACAGTTGGTGGCGATGTATCTTGTGGATTAGCACTTGCGGAGATGATAGCTTCTTTAAGTAAACCAACCGTTTCTCTTGTGATTGGCGATAGTCATTCGATTGGGGTACCACTTGCAGTCGCAACTGATTATTCTTTTATTGTCCCAACAGGTACGATGATTGTACATCCGGTTAGAATGTCAGGTATGGTGATAGGCGCACAACAGACCTATGATTACTTTAAGTTAATCCAAGATAGAATTGTGGGTTTTGTTTCTGGTCATTCAAGGATTAAACAAGAGCGTTTAGAGCAATTGATGTTAAATACGGGCATGTTATCCAAAGACCTTGGAACAATCCTTGTTGGTGAAGAAGCAGTCAAAGAAGGTATTATAAATGAGGTTGGTGGTATTAGGCAGGCGGTAGAAAAGCTGCATGAGATGATAGAGGATAGAAAAAGCAGTAATAGTTAGATAGTTATAAGATAGCTAGTTACAAAAATCTTATAAAAATCATTAGTTAACAATTAGAAAGATAGTATCGATAAAAACTAATCTTAAGTGAAGATAGATATTAGCTGACAATTTGAAGTACTCTGTACTCCTATTGTCAGTTTTTTGCGCTTCCTTAATTTTTATGTTAGATTATAGGATAGGATTGATGCAGGTTTTTCTTAAAATAGATAATCTTTCTTGTTTTGCATCATGTGATATGTTAGAATATCTTAGATAAAGTAATCAGATTGGAGAAGAATGATGGATTTTATTGAATTATTAAAAGTCATATTTCTTGGAATTGTCGAAGGAATCACAGAATGGCTACCAATTAGTAGTACTGGCCATTTACTATTAGTAGATGAATTTCTAAAAGTAAATTTGAGTGAAAAATTTATGTCTATGTTTAATGTAGTAATTCAGCTAGGGGCAATCCTTGCTGTCGTAGTATTATATTTTAAGAAATTATGGCCATTCTCAAAGGACGAGAAAAACTATATTAAAAAAGATACCTTTACCTTATGGTTTAAAATTGTTGTAGCTTGTATTCCTGGTATTGTGATTGGGATTCCTTTTGAAGACAAGGTGGAGGAACTATTTTTTAATCCTCAAACAATTGCTGCAACACTAATCATATACGGTATTTTATTTATTGTCATTGAAAATCGTAATGCTGGGAAAAAGCCTAAAATTGCAAAATTATCCGATATTACATACCAGATGGCATTCTTTATTGGAATTTTTCAATTATTAGCTATGATTCCTGGTACCTCAAGATCTGGTGCTACAATAATTGGTGCTATGCTTTTTGGAGCATCCCGTTATGTAGCTGCAGAATTCACCTTTTTCTTAGCAATTCCAGTTATGTTTGGTGCAAGTTTTATTAAGTTATTAAAGTTTGGATTTACGTTTACAAGTGCCGAAATAATTGCTTTGATAACAGGTATGTTTACTGCATTTATTGTATCGATTCTTGCAATTAAGTTTTTAATGGGTTATATCAAAAAGAACAACTTCAAAGTATTTGGTTGGTACCGAATTGTCCTTGGTGCTATAGTAGCAGGGTATTTCTTACTTGCAAGATAAAGTAATTGAAGTTATAATATTTTTAGGAGTGTATTAACAATCCTAGGGAAAGCAATAGGGCGCTCGTGTATCGTGCGGTCTATTGTTTTTTGTGGTATTAGAAATATGTCTAGTAACCTTAATTTATTAATATATAACTGTAAAATTTGTACGTAGGTAAAAAACTAAGAAAAAGGAGGAATAACATGGCTTCAAAACAAACAGGGACTCGTTCAAAACAGTCACCAAGACAGGCATCATCAAAAGCTAAGACGAACAAAACAAAACGAACGAATCAAATAAAGGAAAAGCAAACAAGGAGCCGATCCTCAAATGCTCAAAGAAATAGACAATCACAAGAATACCAAAAAGAGAATGAATCCATTCGCGATGAAGTGATTCTTATTGTTACTGCATTAACATCTCTTTTGCTATTATTAAGTAATTTTGATTTATGTGGTCCGGTTGGTAGAAAGATTAAGTTCTTTTTCTTTGGAATGCTAGGTCATTTTACATATGTATTCCCATTTGCGTTATTCTTTTTTATCGCATTCGCTGTCTCAAACCGGGGTAGTGTTATAGCGAAGAGAAAAATAATTGGTAGTATCATTCTTATCTTTGCCTTAACATCTTTGATTCAAATGATTTCTGGGTATAAAGAAGGAACAAAGTATTTTGATTACTTCATCCAAAGTGCAAAGAACTTTAATGGTGGCGGCCTTATTGGAGGAACATTAGTTTCTATCTTATGTCCACTGTTTGGGACCATAGCTTCTGTTATAATTCTTATTGTGACAATCCTATTGTGCTTTATCTTCATTACGGGAAAAGCATTGTTAACCTTAATGAGAGAAAAAGGAGAAGAAAAAATAAATAATCATCGTCAGATGAGAGAGAATTATGCAAACGAATTTAATCAGCTTGATATAGAGGATGATACTTACGGTGAAGAACGTAGAAAACCTAGGATAGTTACTTTACAAAAGCAGGCAAGCGAGAAAGTGAAGTCCCTCTTTGGAGAAGATGAGGATGATTTTAATGACGATGAAATTGAAAATGGTCCAGTAAGCTTTTTAGATGAATTAAAACGAAGAGGAAAAGATAAAAAGCAAAATCAAAAGAAGGATATGGTGGAAGAAACTGTATCTATGTTTGAGATGACTGAAATCAAGTCAGAAGAAGGAGTAACAGATACCAATTTTTCTCCTTCAGAAGATATGCTAAAGGAAGTCAACTCTATTTATGAGGAAGAACTAAATCGCAAGTTTGGTCAGAATGAAGGGACTAATCAGTTGGATCATATTACTTCATATGAAGCAAAAACTATTAAACCGCTGAATGCACAGTCAGAGTTTCCTAAGGAAGAAGATACTAAGGAGATAAAAGATCAGAACAATCAGGAGAATTTAATATCAAGAGATAATAATTCAGAGGAATCACTATCCTCATCTTCGTCAATTGAAGGGGGAAATCAATTGGAGAAAGAGGGAAAACCTAAGGGCGTAAAAGCAGAGAGTGGTTCAGAAGATACGCTATCGGTAGACCAAAAGATAGAGCTCCAAAAGAAGTATGAATTTCCACCTATTGATTTGCTAGGAAAACCGAAAGTAAATCAAAGAGGGATGACAGATAAAGATTTAAAAGAAACAGCAATGAAGTTACAAAAAACTCTGGAGAGCTTTGGTGTTCGTGTCACTATTACGAATATAAGCTGCGGTCCTGCAGTAACAAGATATGAATTGCAACCAGAACAGGGCGTAAAGGTTAGTAAGATTACAGGACTATCAGACGATATTAAACTAAACTTAGCAGCAGCGGATGTCCGTATCGAAGCCCCGATTCCTGGTAAAGCAGCAGTTGGTATTGAAGTTCCGAATAAAGAAAATTCAGCAGTTATGTTAAGAGAGCTTCTTGAAACGAAAGAATTTAACAGCCACCCATCGGACATTGCATTTGCAGTTGGTAAAGATATTGGTGGACAAGCTGTCGTTACGGATATCGCTAAGATGCCTCACCTTTTAATTGCAGGTGCGACTGGCTCTGGTAAATCGGTTTGTATTAACACCCTAATCATGAGCATATTATACAAAGCAAATCCAGCGGATGTAAGGCTTATCATGGTTGACCCTAAAGTAGTAGAGCTTAGTGTATATAACGGAATTCCTCATTTGTTAATTCCTGTTGTAACAGATCCAAAGAAAGCGTCAGCAGCACTTAATTGGGCTGTTATGGAGATGACCGACCGATACAAGAAATTTGCAGAATTCGGTGTGAGGGATTTAAAGGGATATAATGAAAAAGTTGCAGAGGTTGCACACCTGAATGATCCAGCCTTTACCAAACTGCCACAGATAGTTATTATCGTTGACGAGCTTGCAGATCTTATGATGGTAGCACCTGGTGAAGTCGAGGATGCTATTTGTCGTTTGGCTCAGATGGCACGAGCTGCAGGTCTACATCTTATCATTGCTACGCAACGTCCATCGGTAAATGTTATTACTGGGTTAATTAAGGCGAATGTTCCATCAAGAATTGCTTTCTCTGTGTCATCTGCAATTGACTCTAGAACAATTTTGGATGGCTCTGGAGCAGAGAAACTTCTTGGTAAGGGTGATATGCTATTCTTCCCATCTGGTTATCCAAAACCAGTACGTGTACAAGGTGCATTCGTATCGGATAAGGAAGTGAGCGCGGTTGTTGACTTCCTAAAGAGTCAAAATCATCAAATCACCTATAATGAAGAAGTAAATGATAAAATCAAGAATGCTCAAGTAGCTTCTGCTTCTGGTAGCACAAGTGGAGCCAATGATAGAGATGAATATTTTGTGGAAGCTGGAAAGTTTATAATTGAAAAAGATAAAGCTTCCATCGGTATGCTACAACGTGTATATAAAATTGGATTCAATCGTGCAGCGAGAATTATGGAGCAGTTATCCGATGCAGGAGTTGTTGGACCAGAAGAGGGGACGAAACCAAGAAAGGTTTTGATGTCGATGGAAGAATTCGAACAATATGTAGATGAGTATGTTTAAAGGTAAGGTAATGAATTAGTAAAAGGAATATTGACGGAGTAAGAGATATTAACGTTGATGTCTATTGCTTGAAGATAAAAAAGCGTCTTGAAATGGCTACAACAGCTCAAACAAGACGCTTTTTTATGCGGAGTTAAGAAGGAATGGAGGTTATTATGAAAGCATGGTTAATTGCTAATCATTTTTTAATGAGTAAGAAATTTAGTGAACTTACTGACTGGTTGTTTCAAGCAGCAAGAACAGCTAACATAGAGATGGAATTAATGACGAATGCAGAGTGTCTCGCTTTCTTAGGAAGAGGAGGAGTGGGGTCTTTTAAGAAATTACACGAAACACTTCCTGAGTTTGTACTTTTTTGGGATAAGGATGTTAGACTTGCTACTTATCTTGAAACCCTTGGAATACCAGTATATAATTCGGCGCAGTCAATTGCCCTTTGTGATGATAAATCGATGACACATCTTACCCTAGGCCAGTATGGAATCCCAATGCCAAAAACAATACTAGCACCAATGACTTATGAAAATATAGGATATACCGATTATGATTTTCTAAAGGTGGTTGAGGAGGAACTTCAATATCCAGTGGTAATAAAGGAATGTTTTGGTTCCTTTGGAGCACAAGTTTATCTAGCCAAGGATAGGGAAGATTTACTAGATAAAGTGAAGCGAATTGGTACAAAGCCTATGTTGTTTCAAGAATTTATCAAAAGTAGTGAGGGTAGAGATATTCGATTGCAAGTGGTTGGAGATAAGGTTGTAGCTGCAATGTATCGTTATTCTGAGATTGATTTTCGTGCAAACATTTCAAATGGAGGTAGGATGAAAGCTTATCAGCCGACAGAGAAGCAAATTGCTCTTGCTCTTGAATGTACGAAGAGGCTAGGGTTAACATTTGCAGGAGTGGATCTATTATTTGGGGAACAAGAGGAGCCAATTGTTTGTGAAGTAAACTCCAATGCTCACTTTAAAAATATCTTTGACTGTACTGGGGTAGATACCGCAAAGCTGATTATAGACTATATACGAAATGAAAAGGGGAACCAAGGATGATAATTTGGATGATTTATCAGGAAGTAGATGCGAAGAAAAATGAATGGTATATCAGGGAACATCAAGCTATTGGGAAAGCAATGGGACTTGATATTCATTTAAAACTTGTAGAGGATTTAGAAATTGGAGTGAGTGAAGGAACTCTTTTCATATCGGAACATAAGAAGATAGTAGAACCGCCGAGAGCAGCAATTGTACGTACAATCTGGCCATTGTTAAGTGAACACTTAGAAGCTATGGGAACGAGGGTTTTTAATCCTGCTTCGATTGCATATATGTGTAATGACAAGGCAAGAACATATCGTGAAATCTCAAAACTTAAGATACCAATGATACCAACGGAGTTTGTTAAGAAAGAGAATCTATCAAAGAAGTTGGTAAATGAAACAAAGCCATGTATCATAAAATCTGTTGACGGTCATGGTGGAAGTGAAGTATTTTTGATCGAAAACGAAGAGTATCAAAATGAGTTAACGCAAATTTTAAGCCTCCATGCTAATGATTTTGTTATTCAACCTTATATTAAGGGAAGGAAACAAGATTTACGTGTCTACGTTCTTGGAAAGAAGATTCTAGCGTGTATACTTAGAACAGCAAAAGAAGGCTTTAAATCTAATTTTTCTTTGGGCGGAACAGTCTGTGAGTATCAACTATCGGCAGATGAACATGAATTAGTTCAAAAAATTATCAACACATATTCCTTTGACTTGGTAGGAATCGACTTTTTAGTGAATGAGGAAGGTAAACTAATCTTTAATGAAATTGAGGATGTGGTCGGTGCTCGAATGTTATACCAATGTACGAAGATAAATCTCGTAGAAGAATATATAAGCTATATAAGACATGAGCTGGATAGACATAATTAATACAAGAAAAGAATTGCATGAAATAAAGTAATGGATAGAAAAAAGTAATTGTCATGAGTAATATGGGCACAAGCCACGAGTAATATAGCCAAGAGTTAATATACATGAATAATATATACATGAACAATATAAAGGGGATAAGACATCAGTTAGGAGTATAATATCCCTTATTTTACAACAAAATAAGTGAAAATATAGGATAATATTCCAAAAACTACTTTGAAAAACAATATAACTGTGATAAAATAATATCGATGTTTCAAGAGAAGCAGTTCGGATACCATATAGCGGCGATGGAGAAGCATCAAATCTGTATGGTATTTTTATTTTAGAATTCCGAAAAATAAATAAAAAAAGCTATTCAATAGAATTAGCGAATAATAATTTGTTAACTTAATAAATGTTTTACATAAAACTACAAACTATATTAAGATGGAGATTGAGTATGGAATATACAGATATAACAAAAGTTATTGATAAAATTGAACATACTCAACCCTATGAGATCGAGTATAAGAAAAAACTCTGTTATCAATTAATTGAAAACTCCATTATAAAACATAACAAAAATGGGATTGCTTGCGCGATGTATATTCTTGCAAAGATTAACTATCAGCAAGGTAAGTTTAAACAAAGTTTAGAATTTTTACTACGAGGCCAGGCATATGTGAAACGAGGGGAGAAATACACCCTAAAGATAGATTACAATACGTTATTTGGAGTACTATATTCAAGGCTTGGGAATGAACAACAGTCTTTTGGATATTTCTTAAAAGGTATTAAGTTAGCAAAGATAAAGAAAGAGGGCAAAAGATTAAGAAATTTATATCGATCGATTGCTCATGCATATCAAATATTTGGTGATTATGAAGATGCACTTGAGTATTATAAAAAGGAAAAGTTATGTTACCAGATGATGCCCTTCCTCGAGGAGAAAAGGGTGCTTTCTTATGACTTATTTATGTTAGGATGTCATCTTGGAATATGCTATCTTAATCTAAGGGAAGAAGAAAAAGCCGAAGAGATTTTAGAAAATTTAAAAAATGAGTTATTTCAATATTCCAAAGAACAAAGATTACCATACTACTATTTGAATAGTAGGTTGTTATTTGCAAAAGGTTATTACAAAGAAGCGAAAGATTCTCTTAATTTATTTATCAACACGTTACAAGAGCTGGAGTTTTATGTGGATTATTTTGATGCATGTATCGAGATAGTACATTCATTGATGGATATGAATCTTAAAGATGACGCTTATCAATATGTAACAGCAATCGGTAAGATGAGTACGAAAGCTATGTCAGAAGAATATCGACTGAAGTATTATGATGCTAAAATACGGTTTAATCTAATTTTTTATCCATATGAAAACATGGATGATGATTTTAATGAATTCTTTAAATTAAGTGAGCGAATGGAGGATGTCTTTCGTCAAGCAAAGCATTCGAATCTCAAAAACAGAAAACGTATGGATGATACAGTGTACTATAATTCATATATGAAAAGTAATATGGATTACTTTAAAGAAAGATCCGAGCACGATGCATTAACAAAGCTTGCAAATCGTTATTGTTTAAATGAATATTTGGAGAAGAATTTTAAAAGAGCGAGAGAAAAAGAATATACCATTGGAATCGATGTTATCGATGTAGATTACTTTAAGCAGTATAATGATAAATTTGGGCATCTTTTTGGTGATCAGTGTTTAGTGCAAATCGCGGACACCATGAGAGAGGTGGCTTCTGATTACTTCCTGGCTAGATTCGGAGGAGATGAGTTTTTTATTGTCTTTCTTAATGTAGATACGCCCAAGATTATGGAAGTGGCAAGTCAACTAAAAGAGGCGTTGATATCAAGAGCGATAAGTCAAGCGGAGGAAATTCCTTATCAATGTCTTACTATCAGCCAAGGACTTGTGAATGCAGTTCCAAAGGAGGGACAAACGGTATCAGACTTTATTCATTGTGCTGATATGGCCTTATATAAGGGAAAGAAATTAACGAAAAACTCCATTTTTCTTGGTGAGATTACATAACGAAAGGGAAAAGATTATGGAACAAGAACAATGTTCAAGTAAGCTAGAGCAACGTTATATTGATTTCAAAAAAGTACAGTATACAGACATTTCGTTATGGAGAATGGCTGCTCTAGAGCTATTATCCCTTGCTACCTTAGAAAAAAAGTACAGAATAAAGGCGCTGGCTCTCCAGTCATTAGCAGAACTTTCTTATTACAAATATGACTTAGAAGAAAGTATGGAATATTGTATGGAGTTAATAAATTTGTGTGAAACAATGGGATATAAGAATTGTTTAGCACAAGCAAATAATCTTATTGGTGCAATCTTAATAAAACAAAACAATGAAGTGAAAGCCCTTGATTATTTTTTAATTGCATTAGAATTTCTTGAAGGTAGCGATCATTATCTTTTGCGTTCTGCTATTTATGTTAATATAGCGTATTTATATTCTGTTTTGGGAGACTATCAAGAATCAATGATTTGTTATGACATAGCGGAGAAGAATTTATTAGAGGAACTAACGATGCGTGGACGAAACATAGAGTATGAAATCAATATAGTCAATTACTTATCCAAGCGTTGTTTTACCTATATTGCGATGGGAGATTTGATAAATGCTATTAAGCAACGAGATCAATTACAATGCATCGCCAAGCAAGATAAGTTACCTTTTTTGAAACAATTAATGTCAATCATCCAGTCAAAATTGGGATATCAATTAAGAGAATTTGAGCAGTTTTGTATCGATATAGAGGATGTGATACAAAATGCTAGAAACACTCAGCTTGTTTGTATTCTGTATGAAGACTATCTGGATTTGCTTGAGAAATTGATAAATAGAGGCGACCATAATCGTATTGAACGGATGCTTGAAATCATGAAACCAACAGATGAAATTGTTAAATCACACTCCTTAATGCTTCAGTACTATCATGTAATTATACCTTATTATCGAATTACTAAAAACGAAGATCTAAACGAAATTTATAAAAAATTTTATTATCTTATGAAACAACGTGAGTTTAAGATTAATGAATCACGTATTATGAATATAAAAACTAGACTATCCTTAGAAAAGGAAGTTGAAAAACAAGTAAAAAATGAGAAACAATTACGTAGACTAAAAGTAAAGTCCGAGCATGATGGGCTAACGGGTATGGCAAATCGATATTTACTAAATGAGTATTGCGAGCAGTTATTTGAAGAGAATAAAAGAAAGAAAATAGAATTTGGTATTATAGTTGTAGACATTGATTTTTTTAAACATTACAATGATCACTATGGACATCTTGAAGGTGACCGTTGTATCAAAGGAATTGCAGATGTGGTACAAAGAGTAAGTAATAATCAATTTTGCGCAAGGTTTGGTGGAGATGAGTTTTTTGTTATAACAAGTGGATTAAAGGAAGAGGAGCTATACCATATTTGTGATTCAATCAGAGAAGGAACTTTAAACTTAAAACTTCCTCAAACAGATGAAATTGCGATGCGTTACGTAACCGTAAGCCAAGGAATTTGTTCCTCTATTCCTACGGATGAACAGACATATTCTGATTTTATTCATTCTGCTGATATGGCATTATACCGTGGGAAAAAATCTGACAGAAATTCCATCTTTATAGGTAGTTTGAATTAAGTATTCCATGGAAGTATTACCAACAATTGTACAATGCAAAAAGTACATAATATGCTATAATAAATAATGTTCCAATAATGATGACGAAAATTGCGCGCACACCGGCAAGCTTTCGTCTGATACCAAAGAAAAGATGAGGAATACACAAGGATCAACACATTATTACTGGCATGATAAACGTGTTGGTACTGTAAATTTTAAGTTACATCAGAAATGAAGGTAAAAAGTTAATAGCATGCAAAACTTTAAGCTGCAAAGGAAAAAGGAACTGTGCTAGGCCGGTCTTTGTGAATCAAAGAAGGCCTAACACAGTTTTTTGGCATTAGTACATATAAATATAAGTGAAGAATGAATTAGTGAGGTTAATCTACTAGCATAAATTCAGATTAACCTTTGATGTTAGGAAGAGCTATACGATTTTTAGGCTAAATTACTACATAAATCAGATTAACTTTTGAGGTTAAGAAGAGCTATACGATTCTTAGGTTAAGCTACTAACATAAATTCAGAGTAATATGATTTGGCATAAATACCTTAGTTTAATGTCCGGAGTATTAGTCACTATTATAAGTCTAATACAAATAAATAATAATGAAATCCCTTTTTTTCTGTAAATTATTTGTTATAATGAAGTTAAGGAAAATGGAAGGTAGGAGGAGTTAGACATGAAGTCTGATATAGAAATTGCTCAGGAAGTAAAAATGATACACATTCGTGAGGTTGCCAAGTCACTTGGTGTCACAGAAGAAGATTTGGATTATTACGGTAAATACAAAGCGAAGTTTACGGATGAGCTCTGGAATAAGATTAAGGACCGTGAGGATGGAAAACTAATCCTTGTAACGGCAATTAATCCAACACCTGCCGGAGAAGGAAAGACAACAACAACTGTTGGTCTTGGACAAGCTTTTGGTAAACTTAAGAAAAAAGCTGTGATTGCGCTTAGAGAACCATCGCTAGGTCCGTGTTTTGGGATTAAGGGTGGTGCCGCTGGTGGTGGTTATGCGCAAGTTGTACCTATGGAGGATTTAAATCTTCATTTTACAGGAGATTTTCATGCGATTACTTCAGCAAACAATCTTTTAGCAGCTATGCTTGACAATCATATTCAACAGGGTAATGCCTTAAATATAGATATGAACCAAATTGTTTGGAAACGTTGCATGGATATGAATGATCGCGTAC
Organism: Bacillota bacterium; assembly: GCA_023387655.1. Classification (GTDB taxonomy): domain Bacteria; phylum Bacillota; class Clostridia; order Lachnospirales; family Lachnospiraceae; genus Lachnoclostridium. The sequence continues at coordinate 5,376 of JAEWHR010000070.1, read as the reverse complement.
TTCGTAATATTGTGGTTGGACTTGGAAGAAAAGCAGATGGAGTGGTTAGAGAAGATCACTTTATTATTACTGTGGCTTCAGAGATTATGGCAATCCTTTGTTTGGCAAGTGATATGTATGATTTAAAGGAAAGATTAAGCAGGATTATTGTTGCATATACTTACGAGGGTAAGCCAGTAACTGCAAATGATTTGAATGCAGTGGGTTCTATGGCTGCATTATTAAAAGATGCCATTCGACCGAATTTAATTCAAACGGCGGAGAATACACCTGCCATCATTCATGGCGGACCGTTTGCTAATATCGCTCATGGATGTAATTCAGTTAGAGCAACAAAGACGGCACTAAAATTGGCGGATTATGTTATCACGGAAGCAGGTTTTGGTGCAGATTTAGGAGCTGAAAAATTCCTTGATATCAAATGTCGAATTGCTAATTTAAAACCAGCAGCAGTAGTGTTAGTAGCTACTGTTCGAGCCCTTAAATATAATGGTGGGGTTGCAAAGACTGATTTATCTACGGAAAATCTAGAAGCCTTACAAAAAGGTATCGTAAATCTTGAAAAACATATCGAGAATATTCAGAAATATGGTGTTCCAGTTGTTGTTACCTTAAATAAATTTTCTACAGATACTGCAAATGAATTATCATATGTAAAACAGTTTTGTGAGGAGAGAGGTTGTGAATTTTCCTTATCAGAGGTTTGGGAAAAAGGTGGAGAAGGTGGTATTGACCTTGCAAACAAGGTAATCAAAACTATTGAAACCAAAGAGAGTAACTATCATGCCTTATATCCAGATGATATGTCTTTAAAAGAAAAGATGGAAACCATTGCAAAAGAGATCTACGGAGCAGATGGTGTAACCTTTGATCAAGCTGCATTAAAAGAAATAAATCGCTTAACTGAATTGGGATTTGGAAACTTACCAGTTTGTATGGCAAAAAATCAATATAGCTTATCTGATGACCCAAATAAACTTGGAAGGCCTACGAATTTCACTGTGAACATTCGAGAAGTTTATGTTTCTGCAGGAGCAGGATTTGTTGTTGCGCTTACCGGTAACATTATGACTATGCCAGGATTACCTAAGGTACCGGCAGCAGAACGAATTGATGTGAATGAAGAGGGTATTATTACTGGATTGTTTTAAATAAGTAAAAAGTAATAGTGATACCATAAATAATTAATATAAGTAAAATAATCCTCCTGAAAGTATGTAAGCTTACTGGAGGATTATTTTTACCCTTTTATTAATTTCAAAAAGGTAAAACTAATTAGTTCTAAATGCTTGTTCACAATAAATACAGCGATATACACCTTTGTTTGGGTCTGTTAATTTAAAACGATGGGGTAGCTCTTGTTCAATTGAGGTAATGCATCTTGGATTTTTACAACGAATAATCCCGGTCACTAATTCTGGTAGGTGTAAATGACTTTTTCGAGTGATTACACCATCTTCTATAATATTTACTGTAAGGGTTGGATCTAAAAAACCCAAAATATCAAGATTCACTACAAGAGGACCTTCAATTTTAATAATATCTTTTTTTCCCATCTTATTACTTTTTGCATTCTTTATGATAGCAATACTGCAATCTAATTTTTCAAGCTGTAGGTATTCATAAATTTTCATAGCACTTCCAGCCTGAATATGATCTATTACAACTCCTTGAGTTAGCCCACCAATGTTTAACATAGGTTCTCCCTTCCAATATGAAATTTAATGAAATGATATATTATTGTTATCATTTTTAATATGGGTATCACAATCCTATTCTTGTGGTACTACATTAAGTAAAGTCATGATTAAAGCCATACGAACGTAAACACCAAATTCTGCTTGTTTAAAGTAAACGGCACGTGGATCGTTATCAACCTCAGTAGCTATTTCATTGACACGTGGAAGAGGATGAAGTACTAGCATATCTTCCTTGGCACATTCCATCTTCTTGGCATCTAAGATAAAGCTATCTTTGAGACGAATGTAATCTTCTTCGTTAAAGAAACGTTCTTTTTGTACTCTTGTCATATAGAGAATATCAAGTTCTGGCATAACCGCTTCAAGATTTTTCACTTCTTCATAAGGAATATTTCCGCGATCTAGTACTTCTTCTCTTAAATAAGTAGGAATCTTCAATTCATCTGGTGAAATCAGCACAAATTTAATCCCCTCATAACGAACCATAGCATTGATTAAGGAATGTACAGTACGGCCAAATTTTAAGTCACCACAAAAACCAATGGTTAAATTTTCTAAGCGACCTTTTAGATTTTTGATGGTTAATAAATCAGTGAGAGTTTGTGTGGGATGATTATGACCACCGTCACCGGCATTGATTACCGGAATAGAAGAATAAGTAGAAGCGACTAACGGAGCACCCTCTTTTGGATGACGCATCGCACAGATATCAGCATAACTTGAAACAACACGAATTGTATCAGCAACACTTTCACCTTTCGCAGCGGAGGAGGAATCAGCTGAAGAAAATCCTAAGATACTACCTCCAAGGTTAAGCATAGCAGCTTCAAAGCTTAGTCTAGTTCTTGTACTAGGTTCGTAGAAGAGTGTCGCAAGTTTTTTTCCTCGGCAACATTCGGAAAACTGTTTCGGATTGGCAATAATTTTTTCAGCTAAACAAAGAATATCCGATAACTCCGAAAGTGATAAATCTAATGGACTGATAATATGTTTCATAAGCACCTCCAATGTTTTTTCAACTACTCATTGTACTATATTCACTTCTTTTTTACAAGAAGTTTTTTAAAATCAGGTGCAACAGTTTTTAAAATCAGATGCAACATTATATACACTTCTAGAAATTATTAGTGTAGTTATAGGTGATTTAAATCCCGGAAGCAATAATGTGAGGATTCATAGGCAGACCCAATAATGCTATTTTATTAACAAAATTAGCATACTTAAACAGTCATTCAGCAATTTTACTATTAGGTGCAACCTATGTAATATTATCCTACATATCTAAGAATTTATTTTCACTAACATTTATTCTTTATCAATAAATACTTCTGAGCCATCAAAAAGTTTCTTATCTGTGTCGGTAACGATTCTATCACTAGCAATCAAGCCTGATATTAATTCATAATAGCCATTGTTATAAGCACCTAATTTAATAGAAGCCTCATGAACGAAATATCTTTGAGTTCCATTTTTTTCTGATTCAAACAATAAAAAAACTTGTTCATTGAAATATTTCTCATTAATTGCGAGCCTTTGATGCATAGAAGTGCGTGCTATTCCATTAATGAATGTATATTTATAAGGAAATGGCTCTTTTGTGAGTTTTTGTACCCGGACATGCGGTAGCATAGCTTTATGAACTTCCGGTGCAATAACTGTAAGTGTTATCATCGTGATAAAAAATAAACAGCTCAATACTATAGGAAACATTCTTTTTATATTCATAACAGATCACCTAATTTCAATCCTTTTTCAAGACTTTTCTTAAAAAATGTGTGCAGTATTATAATTGGAATTATAAAGATTACAGAAGCAGGAAAAAGTATATCTCCGACATAGTTATCGTAATTTGCTATAAATACTGAAAGCGGTTGAATTTCCCTCGTTTTTAGGAACAACATTGGCTGTTCGAGCATATTAAAAGACTCAGCAAATACATAAAGAACTACCGCAAAGGCACAAGTTTTTATTTGAGGTATTACTGAGGTTAATATGACTTTGATCATCGAATTAGTTTCAAGGCGCGTCGCTTCTATTAAACTGTTGTTGATGCTTTTCATGTATTGATGCATAACCACTACTCCGAACGGCGAGAATGCCATCGGGAGAATGATCCCTAAGCGTTTGTCTATAAGCCCTATATCACGAAGTCCGATATAATTAGGAAGAATTGTAACTTGTAAAGGCATCATCATGAGGATGATATAGAAGATAAAAAGTAATCCTTTGCCTTTAAATTTTGCATTTGCAAAACCAAATGCGCATGGAATAATGATCAGAAGTTGTAGTAGTGTTATTGCAACTCCATAGAATATGGAATGCCAGAACATTGGATAGAATATAAAGCAATCAAAAAACAAATCAAAATATCCACCCAAACTAAAACCAGAAGGTGTTCTAAAAGAAAATATAAAAGTTGCGACTACAGGAAAAGCGGATAGAACAGCAAGAATAACAAATAGGTGTTTCCTACTTTTTTCATTGACTATACCTCCTTTGAACAAGAAGCCCACAGACTACAATAACAAAGACAAGAACAGATGTAAGTACAGCACCAGTTGCTAGGCTTTGGTAGTCAAGCTTTAAGAAATTATTGTTCATATAATATTGAAGTGTGTAACTGTGGTTTGGAGGATAATTTGAACCAAAAAATAGATAGCTTTCTTTGAAAACTTTAAAGCTGTTTATGATAGATAATAGTATAGTAAAAAATATTGATGGAGCAATCATAGGAATCGTTACTTTCAAGTGAAGCTTGATGGTATTTGCACCGTCAATTCGAGCTGCTTCATAAATAGAACTGCCAATGGAAGTAAACGCAGCAGTCAGAAGAATGATACAAATTCCAATGTTCTTCCATAAAAAAAGTAGATAGATTGGAAGGGGAGTTGCAGTATTTGTAAAAATCCTTCGCCATATCAAAATGATGCTTGCTGCTGGGATTAGCATAGGTAGAATAAATACAGTTCTTGTAGATTTTATAAGCTCTATTCCATAGGTAAGCATAAGTGAAATGACAATTGATAGTATGGTAATAATAGGAATACAAAATAGAATTATCAGCATACTATTTTTTAGTGCTAACTGAAAATATTCGCTTCCAAGAGTTTTAAGGTAATTATCTAGTCCTACAAAATTGCGTCTAAATTGATTGTCTATAATGGAATAATACAATATACGAATATATGGCACGGCAAAAAATATTAGCGTGCCTGCTAAACTTGGTATCAGACATAATATACATTTGGTGTTCCAAGTGACGTGTTTTTTCATTTTATACCCCCATTCTTGCGCATGTTCTTAGTTTTATTTTCAAGACTATGATTTACTCATTCAGATACGCGTGAAGTTTTCTATCTGCTTCCGATATAAAATCCTCAAGTGTAATTTTATCCTCAAGGTACCTATAAAAATCCTTTAGGAACAATTCATTTGACATTGAAAAATTGATCTTACTGTTATTCATAATATCTCCTAAATTCCGATAGAAGTCATTATAGGAATAAATCTCCGCTGTTTTAATGTTATAACTTCCGGCATAATATCTATTTGGGTCATAGTCAGTAAGATTCATTTCTTTTACTAGCTTACTTATATATGCCAAAGTCGTACTAAGATTTAGAGAATTTGGGTTGACTGTTGCAAAAAGACAAACAGCATAATAATTTACATTTCC
>JAEWHR010000023.1 GCA_023387655.1 Bacillota bacterium | reverse complement strand
TATGGTATAATCGTATACGGCGACTATAGTCGGGCTTAAAAAATTGATTAAATAGTACATAAGGACAAGCCTCAATTTATAGTCAAATATTTTTAGGAGGTAATACCACATGGCAAAATGGGTGTATATGTTCAAAGAAGGCAACGCCAGTATGAAAAACCTACTTGGTGGTAAAGGGGCTAACTTAGCAGAGATGACTAATCTTGGTCTTCCTATTCCACAAGGTTTTACTGTTACTACGGAAGCTTGTACCGACTATTACAACAGCGGAAAGAAAGTCACAGATGAAGTTCAAGCTCAGATTTTTGAGGCACTTGGAAAATTGGAAGAGATTCAAGGAAAGAAATTCGGTGATAATGAAGATCCTTTATTAGTTTCTGTACGTTCTGGTTCAAGAGCTTCTATGCCTGGTATGATGGATACAATTTTAAACCTTGGTTTAAATGATGTGGCTGTAGAAGGTTTTGCAACTAAAACAGGAAATCCACGATTCGCATACGATTCTTATAGACGTTTCATCCAGATGTTCTCTGACGTTGTTATGGAGATGAGTAAAACCTTCTTTGAGGGCATTTTAGATGAGATCAAAGAATCTAAAGGTGCTAAGTTTGACACTGATTTAACTGCAGATGATTTAAAGGAAGTTATTGCTAAATATAAAGAAATCTATAAAAATAAGATGGGAGAAGAATTCCCTCAAGATCCAAAGGTTCAATTAATGGAGGCTGTTAAGGCAGTATTCCGTTCATGGGACAATCCACGTGCTATTGTTTATCGTCGTATGAATGATATCCCTGGTGATTGGGGTACGGCAGTAAATGTACAGGCAATGGTATTTGGTAATATGGGTAATACCTCCGGTACTGGTGTAGCATTTACACGTAATCCTTCCACTGGTGAGAATAGTATCTATGGAGAGTACTTAATCAATGCTCAGGGTGAGGACGTTGTTGCTGGTATTAGAACACCTCAACCTATTACAAGATTAGAAGAGGATCTACCAGATTGCTATAAGGAATTTATAGAGATAGCTAAAAAATTAGAAGATCACTACCGCGATATGCAGGATATGGAATTTACGATTCAAGAAGGTAAGTTATACTTCTTACAAACACGTAATGGTAAGAGAACAGCTCCAGCTGCAATTAAAGTGGCTTGTGATTTAGTGGATGAAGGAAAGATTACTCCACAGGAAGCAGTTTTACGTATTGATGCGAAGTCCTTAGACCAGTTATTACATCCAACTTTTGATCCAAAAGCTTTAAAAGAAGGCAAGGTAATTGGTTCAGCGCTTCCAGCATCACCTGGTGCAGCTGCTGGTCAGGTTTACTTTACAGCAGATGAAGCAAAAGAAGCTCATGAGAAAGGTGCTAGAGTTATCTTAGTTCGTCTTGAGACATCCCCAGAGGATATCGAAGGTATGCACGCATCCGAAGGTATCTTAACAGCTCGTGGTGGTATGACATCTCATGCAGCAGTTGTTGCTCGTGGTATGGGTACGGCTTGTGTATCTGGTTGTGGAGAAGTTAAGGTTTATGAAGAAGAGAAATATTTCGAGCTTGGAGGAGAAAAAATTAAGGAAGGTGATTACATTTCCTTAGACGGTTCCACAGGTAAGATTTATCTTGGAGATATTAAGACGATTGAAGCTAGCGTAAGTGGATACTTTGGTAGAATTATGGAGTGGTCTGATGAGTTTAGAACTCTTCAAGTTAGAACTAATGCAGATACTCCTTCTGATACTATAAACGCTGTAAAGTTAGGAGCAGAAGGTATCGGTCTTTGCCGTACAGAGCATATGTTCTTTGAGCCAGAGAGAATTCCTAAGATTCGTAAGATGATTTTAAGTAAGACGGTAGAAGGAAGAGAATCTGCATTAAATGAGCTTCTTGAATTCCAAAAAGCAGACTTTAAGGCTATGTTCGAAGCACTTGAAGGAAAGCCAATGACAGTTCGTTACTTAGATCCACCACTACATGAGTTTGTACCAACCGATCCTGAGGATATAGCAGAACTTGCTAAGGATATGAAACTTACTGTTGCTGAAGTAAAGGCTACTTGTGATTCTCTTCATGAGTTTAATCCAATGATGGGTCACAGAGGTTGTCGTCTTGCAGTAACATATCCAGAAATCGCTAGAATGCAGACTCGTGCTGTAATGGAAGCTGCAATCGAAGTAAAGAATGAGAAGGGGTATGATATTGTACCTGAAATCATGATTCCACTTGTTGGCGAGAAGAAAGAGCTTAAATTTGTTAAGGATATTGTTGTTGAAACTGCTGAATTAGTGAAGAAAGAAAAGAATTCCGACATTGAATACCACATCGGTACTATGATCGAGATTCCTCGTGCAGCTTTACTTGCGGATGAGATTGCAGAAGAAGCTGAATTCTTCTCCTTCGGTACAAACGACTTAACTCAGATGACTTTTGGTTTCTCCCGTGATGATGCTGGTAAGTTCTTAGATGCTTACTATAAGAGCAAGATTTACGAGTCTGATCCATTTGCTAGACTTGATCAAAACGGCGTTGGTCAATTAGTTCAGATATCTTGTGAGAAGGGTAGAAAAGTTCGTCCTAACATTAAGCTTGGTATCTGCGGTGAGCACGGTGGTGATCCATCCTCCGTTGAATTCTGCCATAAGGTTGGTTTAACCTATGTGTCATGTTCTCCATATCGTGTACCAATTGCTAGATTGGCAGCAGCACAGGCAGCTCTGTTAAATAAGTAAAAATCAATTATGATATTAGCATCGGATGGTGTGAATTGAATATGAGATAAAGTGAGAGCTCCATATCAGCTATTGAGAAATATAGTTGGTATGGGGCTCTTTTTACAATACAAATTTGCATTTAATTAGTAAATTTATAAGTTAGTGCTTTCCGATTGTATTGGTTCATTAGGTTTTTATATGTTTAAGATAAAAGTTTTTTGAAACACTAACAACTCAATGTACATAGAGACATTTTCTTGAACAATATAACAGTGGCAGTTATAATAGATAACAAAGTAAATAATGACTATGGAAGAAGGTTTATATATGATTGAAAGTATTAGCCATATAACTTTTATTGTAAAAGATTTAGACAAGACAACTAAATTATTTAAAGAATTATTTGATGCCAAAGAAGTCTATTATAGTGGTGCAAAAAACTATTCGTTGTTTAAGGAACGTTTTTTCATTATTGGGAGTCAATGGATAGCAGTCATGGAAGATAAAAATACACTTAATAGAACATATCATCATGTTGCATTCAAAATATCAGAATACGATATAGATAATTATTTAAATAAAATCAGAACTTTAAATTTAGAATTAAAACCTCCAAGAATAAGAGTACAAGGAGAAGGATTTTCTATCTATTTTTATGACTATGACAATAATTTATTTGAACTTCATACAGAAACATTGGAAAAAAGATTAGCTTCATACAAAGAGACTGATACTTGCTATTAAAACGTTTTGTCCTGAAACAAAGCATGACTCTTTCATTTACATACTAACTAACGAAACTCAAGAAGTTTATCCCTTGCTATTCTCAGATAATCTGATATAATATAGTTAGAAAAGGCAATCGCCACAGGGTGGTTGACCATTATAAAAGTATTAAAAACCTTCCTGAACCGGCCAAAGTACAGGGAAGGTTTTTTAAGTTAGTGACATATCAAATAAATGAATGTCAGTAGTGCTATAATGAACATGCCGAATTGAATTAAATCCTTAAAATCGAACTTATTGTTCATATGCATCACCTCCATCCTATGTAGAATGAAGGTCTACCACCCTATACACGATTGCCAGCAGTTATAGTAACTGCTTATACAAATTATACCATATGAGTGCACAGAACACAAGTTCGAAAGGAGCTGCAATACAATTTTGGATTAATTATAAGTTCACTTGGAATATCAAGCTAATACATAATTTTTGAATTAAATGATAGCTATGTTTTCATTGGGGTCAGCGCAGGCAGCGCTATTAAACAAGTAAAAATCAATTATGTTATTAATACCTGATGGTGTGAATTAAATATTCGATAAAATGAGGGCCCCATATTAGCTATTAAGTAATAGTTGGTATGGGGCTCTTTGAGGGTGTACATTGGTGCATGTTTATCGGATAATCAGTTCAAGGTGCCAATATTTAGGTGATAGTAGTTCATAACTGTATAACCCAGAAAACTTCAGCTGTTGTTTCTGATATAATTATTAGTGGTACTTTTATTGTGGTCGCAGCATTAATTAACTAGGAGAAATAGAAAAATCCTTTAAAGTAGCCTCATTTACGTTCACAGTGGATGATGCAAATGTGAAAACACATAATGAGGTTAATCGCAAACTCAAATGGCAGGATTTGATCATTGAACTTTATATTTAAATTTCAGAGGAGATTATTACTTTTTATTAAAGTGATAATGTCCTTTTTATAGTAGTGGCAGATAGATGGAGAGAAAGATTGCATGCTTACCTGTGAAAGTCTCATGAACATAGCCAAAAGCAATAGAACATTTTTGGCTATGGTTGAAATATTAATCTTGAATTATTTATTGTATAAAAGATATAAAATCTATTGCAATTGACGTAGCGATAAGTGTTATTATTAACTTGAGATATCTCAGGAGGAATGGATATGAATAAACCTATAGCTATTAATAAAGTGGCAGAGCAAATGGGACTGACGAGTCGAACTTTGCGCCATTGGGAATCTGAAAAATTATTTAACAGCATAAGAGATGTTGACTCTGGTTGGCGTACTTACGATGAAAAAGCAATACTATGTATTAACATTACTGCACTTCTAAGAAACATTGATTTACCTATCAAGGAAATCAAGTCGGTTATAGATTGCATGAATATTAGCAAATTATATGAAGTAATTTCGAATAAAATTAGAGTTATGGATAATGAAAGTGCAGAAATCATTTGTAGAAGGAAGCAATTGGAACAGTTGTTATCATTTTTGTCGGAAAGAAGTAATCTACCTATTAACGATGAAAGTTTATATCAGATTCAAGAAGTAAATAGAAATTTTGAAAATATTAAGAAGGAGGATTTGTCAATGATTAATTGTAGTATAACTGACAACATAAAATATATAACGCTTCCGTCAATGCGCATGGTATATCATATTGCTATTAGTGATGCTCCAGAAGATGAAGCTATGGAACCCGTTCTAACTTGGATTAAGTCAGCTAATCTTATGGGCACTGCTCGATTATTTGGAGGAAATATGAAACCAATGCCTAGTGGAGAAGGCAAACCCTATGGATATGGTTTTTGTGCTTCCATTCCAGAAGGTGTAAAAATACCAGAAAATTTAAAGGAAATGACGCTTTACGGAGGACTTTATGCCGTAATGGAAAGTACGGACGATATTACAATTTCCTGGAAAACGTTAATGAAACATTTGTCAAGCCATGATAAATATAAGTCTGACCATTCAAGGCTATGCTTGGAGGAACATATTCGCAATGACAATCCAGAAGGGTGTGGCAATGAATACTCTTTAAGGTTAATGGAACCAGTGAAACTGAAATAAATGAATATAGAAAATCTGAAAATCAATGTATAGCTGTGCTTTCATTGAGGACAGCACAGAAGCATTTAGTATTGGCGGGGTAATGCCATTTGGGACGAGGAATAGCATATTTTTATTAAGCATTGAGGAAGTAGTGTGCCAATATTTCGGTGATAGCAGTTCAAAACTCTATAACCCTGGAAAAAATCAAAGATATTGGTTTGAAAGAAAAGATGTTAACAACAGTAAGCGAATAGCAAGACTTGAGGTTAATAATTATCCCATTAGATACATAGTAAATGAGGTATTTTTTTAATGTAAAGAAACAGATGCAAATACAGGCTATGGTTATAACTTTGTAGGAAGGTATTAATGAAAAAGCACTCTATCATGTGAAAATATGGTAGGGTGCCTTTTATACTGTATGTTAGTATAAAACTTTCTGACTGTACAGGCATTTCTTAGTTATGAAACATAAAATTGACAAAAATTAGAAATATCTTTATAATAACATTGTTATATAACGATGTTATTATAAAAGGAGTATGGTAATGCCCCCAAAAAAGCAGATTAATAAACTACAAATTATTGAAAAAGCTTTTGAAATGGTTCGTAGTGATGGCTATGAATCACTAACTGCAAGAAAATTAGCAAAAGAACTTAACTGTTCAACACAGCCCATCTATCAGTCTTTTGCTGATATGAAGGAACTTAAAAATGAACTTATAAAAAAAGCACAGGAAAAAATGTTAAACTACATTATGGTTAGACGTGATATATCAATACCTATAGAACTATCATATATTTTGGCATATATACGATTTGCAAGAGAAGAAAAGTATCTATTTCATTTGATTTTTACATCTGGTGGACTGAATTTAAGCATCATGAATGAACAGGATACTGCTAATATTAATATAGATATAAATCTGATTATTTATGCAAATGGAATTGTAATGATGTTGGCATTCAATTCAATTGAACTTTCGGATGAAAAGATTAAGGATATGCTTTTACATGCATATGAGTTATTTGAAAGTAAGAAGTAACGTATGGGAGTGTTCATTTAAGGTGAGTATTATATGAAAAAATATAAATATAAATTAAATATGTTAGAGCCAGGTTGGAAGATGATAAAAGCGATTGGCTTATTAGTGATTACTGCTTTTGTGTTTTATATGTTAAAGCTTATTCTATTAAGTTACATATTTAGTGGGTTAGCTGTTCTTCTAGGCACAATATTATGGGTTTTACTTATCATTGAAAGTCATCAGGATAAAACACTCAATGAACAAGCCATACTAGAGAGGAGAAGAAATGGAGAAGACTAGAATTGACAAATTCTTCTATAAAGGAATGGGATTTTTAGAGAACTTGCAATAATTTATTACTATGTTTTCATTAAAGGTTCACAGGTAGATTAAGCTTTTCGCCTATGTTTTTTAAAATATAATAAAGAAATAAAAATCAAAGATTACAGAAAGGTGAAATTATGGAGAAGAAATATAAAGCCATAGTATTTGATGTTAGTGATACACTAGTGGAGTATAGTCCAAATTATGCTCAGATATATGGAGATAGGTTACGTAGTTTAGGTTTCGAAATCTCTAAGGAAAAAGCAAATGAAATTTCAAAAACTGTTAATTGGACGATTGGAGAGCAAAACCATAGAGAACAATATGGAGCACCCCATATGTCGGAGGAAGATTTAAATGTTTTGTTAGATGAAGCTGCTTTGTCTTGCGTTACTGATAAAAGTGATAGAAATCCACAGTATTTAGATCAACTAAAAAAAGTACAGATACCAAAACAAGAGTTGTCAATTATTTCTGATGTGATTAGGGTCTTAGATAATTTGACATGCAAATATCGTCTGGCAATTGTATCAAATCATTATCCATGGCTAATGGATTATTTAAAGGCATGCGGTCTTGCTCCATATTTTGAGTCAATTGTGATATCAGATATCGTAGGTGTAGCAAAACCGGACAGTCGCATTATGCAAATTGCACTGGATGAACTTTCCCTTCATGCAAAAGACTGTATTTACATAGGAGATCAACCAATGGATGTTTTATGTTCGAAACAGATTGGAATGGATTGTGCGTGGATAGCACCAGAGGATTATGTATTACCAGAATCCATTCCTTATAAAGAAGATTATAGAATTGCCAGTATATCAGAGTTATTGCGAATCTTGTAATACCATCTAATATGTAATATTTATTAATTTCATATAGCAAATATCGATAGAGAAAAAACTCAATACATATAAATGGACTATATACATAAAAATGAGCTATATATAAAAATGAGTTATATATATAAAAAAGTAACTATATACATAAAAACAGTACCCTATAACGGTAGTATGGAAACATTTAACGATTTCACTCGTCTAACATATAGAACAACTCAAATAAACCTAGAATAGGAGTACAATATGAAAAGATATAATTCGTTATTTGCGATACTTACTTTTCTATCAATCTTGTTAGTTGGCTGTGGAACAAAGTCTTTAACACCAGATCGTAAGTTTACAGCACCTGATAATAGTGCTTTTTATCAACCTAGTATAACTGGCGTAGAAGAAGTAGAGGACACCGAATATGTTGGGGGAGACAGACGTCCTATGGTCATGATTAATGGGGAACTCTACTATGATACAGGAAGAGAAAGTGATATAAGCGGCAGATGTGGAGTGATGGATGGAAAGATTCTCACTACAGTTGATAGTACAGAAATTCTGTTAGAGGACAATCAATCTAATTTTGGCAGCGACTTTGATTATCAGTTTGTTAATGAATCTAGTATTGACATTGTGATAAATGAAAAATGGATTCGATTTGAAAAGGAAACCAAAGAGAATACGGAGTCAATTAAAAATTCAGAAACAGATGCTTGGGGTATTGAACTAACTGCAACCAATGTCACACCAACTGGGATGACATTGATATGTAATCAGTTAGGAGGTCAACCAACAGGTGATTTGCAAACCGGTAGCCCGTATTGGTTGGAAATAAAAATTAATGACCAATGGACATTGGTAGAAACAGTAAAAACAGAATATGATATTGCTTGGACTTCAGAAGCTTGGATGATTGCTAAGAATGGTAGCACAGAATGGAACGTGAATTGGGAATGGTTGTATGGTGAACTTTCTGCTGGAAGTTATAGAATTTGGAAAGAGATAATGGATTTTAGAGCATCAGGTGATTATGATACCAATGCTTACTATGCATACTTTGAAGTTGAGTAAAAGGAATTTTCAAACGCTATTTTATCGCAAATTTACTACTTATAAAGAGCTTTGATACGATAAAAAAGCGAAGTACAATATTTAATGTTGCACTTCGCTTTTTACTAATTTAATTTATCGTTGAATTTATAGCCGATTCCACAAACAGTAACAAATCCTGCTGATTTTCTATAATAGCAGTCGTTACAGTACAAGACTTTTTGATAGTCATTCAACGTTTTGTAGAAAGAAT
>JAEWHR010000015.1 GCA_023387655.1 Bacillota bacterium | reverse complement strand
ATCTTGTGGGAACATCTCACCGACTTGCATAGCACAGGCATAAAACATCAAAGAATGATTTTCACTCCAGAAGCACATAGCGTCAGAACCATTTTGATTCATCCAATATCTCCAGTTTAACAATACAGCCTTTGCTCTCTTATAAAGTTCTTCATCCATCTCGTAATTCTTTAGATAGCGCACTAAACCGCACACTAAAAAGTCAGAGCAATCATATCGGCTTTCAATCTGATCGAGAGTTTCCAAAAATAGGTTCCTGTCCTTTTTTGTATCCAATCCAAGATACTTTCTCGCAAGAATATTGGATATAGAAAATCCAAACTTATCACCTCTAGATAAGCTCTCTGCTTTTGCAATTCGCTTTAATATCTCTATCCTATTTTCTTCATAAGAGCCAACACTTCCATAGACCGGTTTTTGAGCAAGAATATTCTCAACTTTTCTTGTTAATACAGTATCTCCTATCGTCACACGTACTAGAATCACTCCAGGTTTATTCTCATCAAGAGAAATCTTATCTTGTCCACTAATCTCTATCCATTCTTTTCTTGTATTCACCTGAGCAAAATCAGGGCTCTGACTATCATAAGCAAGCCATGTTCCCGCTGGTGCTGTGTTATGAAAAGTCATGATGGAATCCTTTATCTGAATGGAATTTAACCATTGTTCCGCATGAATCAAATCATCGGTATGTTTTTCGTCCGGTAGAGAAATCTGTATCTGATCTTGATGATCAAGAATCTGAATTCCAAATAGTGTTCTGGTATCACGAACTCCAAGAGTTTGCAACTTAACGTATATCTGATTACTTCCCTTTTTTAAATTGAATATCGTTTTTTCTTTTTGTATTGGTTTATATACAGGCGAATGCATATTACAAACATGTTGTTGATTACACCATACATCTACCGCAGCATATGACCAAATAATAGCTTCTACTTTCAAATCCTTAGCTACATCAATTTGTGTAACGGCATCTAGCTCCACCTTTTGTAAGGTGGAGTAAAATGTGCTTTCATCTACAAACCAGTTTCCATAATGATAATAGTATCTCCATGGCATTCCCAAACTACTGTCTTTTCCGAATTGAACCTCCCCTTCAGGCAAAGACACATTTTGATCTGCTACAATGGTTCTTAAATACTGCTCATAACGCAACTGGTTATCATCTGTCTCATTATTTAGAAAATCCGTCTCCTTCGGTCCTGAAACCAAATAATTGGTAATAAAGCCTGCTTTATTTAACTTTAATCTCTCCATCTTCTTATCCTTTCACAGCACCTGCAGTTAATCCACTCATAAAGTAACGGCTTGTAAACATATAAAGAACAATAATTGGAATAATAGAAATGGTAGAGCCAGCAAACATTAAGTTCCATGCTGCAGTACCATCACCACTGTTCTTTAACATAACAACCCCGACAGTTAAAGGACGAAGTTTATCATTTGACATAGTAAATATCAGTGGCATAATGTATTCATTCCAACCAGTACGGAACGATAAAAGTCCGATTGTCGCAATTACTGGTTTTAGTAATGGGAAAATTATTTTATAATAAATCTGGAAAAAAGTACATCCATCAATTTTAGCTGCTTCATCAATTTCTTTGGATAAGGTATTCATATACCCACGAACAAGGAAAATATAGGTTGCCTGTCCCATTCCGGCAGAAATAAGGATAATACTAATTAAGGATTGGTTCATATTTACTTTAACAGCAAGTTCAAAAAGAGGTCTAAGACTAACACTACCTACATTAACAAACATAAAAGCAACGAATAAACCATATAACAATTCTTTACCTTTAAAATTCTTTCTTGCAAATACATATCCTGCCATAGTTGTGACAGTAATCGAAAGAAGCATAACGCCAAGACTTATAAACAAGCTATTAATTGTATAAGTTGCGAAGTTTGCCTTTTCCCACGCTTGTTTATAGTTGTCAAAAATAAATCTTTTTGGTAATAATTTAGTTCCACCTAACAACAATTCGTTATTTTCCTTAAAAGATCCGAAAATAATATAAATAACAGGGTACAGAGTAACCAATGCAATTGTAAGAAGGATTAGAAATACCAAAGCTCTAAGTACTTTTGTCTTTTTCGAATATACTACATGTGACTTTTCCATATATGCCTCCTTTAGACTACATTATCTAGCTTTCTTGCCAAATACATATAAATTGCTGTAATGATTCCGATGATTAAAGCTGCCATGATACTTAAAACAGTTGCGTAACCAATCTGAGGTGTTGTCTGAGATCCGAAGATCAACTTATAGATATAGCTAAACATAACTTCAGATCTATTGTTTGGTCCACCATTCGTTAATACTAAGATAGATTCATAATCTTTTAATGCAGTTGTAATAGCAAGCATTAAAATTACTTTTAAAACTGGGCTTAACATCGGTATTGTAATACGAAAGAAGGATTGTACTCCATTTGCACCGTCTATTTTACAACTTTCATAAACTTCTTCAGAAATACTGGAAATACCAGACATGAAAAGAATCATATAGTTACCAAATCCACCCCATATTGCAACAATAATAATGGATATCATAACAATTGAGGCACTGCCAAGCCAGTCAATTGGAGAATGGATCATTCCCAATTTATTTAAATATGCATTTAATACACCGTTATAAACAGCAAATATAAAGCCGAAGATTAAGCTGTATACAGCTGCACTAATTACTGTCGGCATAAAATAGATTCCTCTAAAAAGACCGCTTCCCTTAATTTTTTGATTTAATAAAACTGCTAAAAGTAAGGATAAAGGAATGATAATAACTAACTTCATAATTGCATACTCAAAAGTATGAAGTACACTACGCCAGAATACCGCATCTTGAAACATTCTTGTAAAGTTTTTCATACCTACAAAATAAGCGGTGAATCCATTGTAATCATAAAATATATATCGAAATAGCCAGAAAAAAGGATAGATAGAAATAACTGCAAGTAAAAATACCGCTGGTAATAGCATCAATATAGCAGCAAAATCTCCTCTGCTATTTGCTCGCTTCACTCTTTCTCTAAAACTTAATTTCTTTTTCATAAATTGTGTTTCCCCTTTCTTTAAAACAAGGGATGTTTTTAGTTTTTCTAAAAACATCCCATAAGTTTCGAGCACCTATTTATTGTTCTAAATACTCAATTGTTCCTTCATTTGGATGCATCGGATCAAAATCTTTTATTACAAGTCTTTTAATTTTTCCCATACTTACATCATTGTCCAATGCTTCATTGTATCTCTTATTAAGATCTGCAATCGCATCATCCGCACTTACATTTCCCATAATTGCATTCCATAAAGTAGCAACATAATCTTCTCCCTGTATTGCTACAGCTGGTACTGCTGGATAAACACTTTCATATTCTTGTAATTCAAAATCTGCAAGTCTACCAGTCTTTGATGTATCGATAATACCATTCATGTAATCTGAAATAGGAAGACAATATCCACCTTCTAAATATCCCTTTAAGTAATCTTCACTAGAGAAGAATTTAATAACTTCCCAAGCAGCATCTTTATTTTTGCTTGAAGAAAACATCATGTAACCCTTTTGTGGAAGAATAGATAAAGCACCTTTTACTTCTCCATCTAACGTTGGAACAGTGGTAACACCCCAATCAAACTTTGTTATTGGGAACTGGTCAGTAAATACTCCCGCTTCTTGGGATGCATTTCCCCATATTGCAAAAGCGCCCTCAGCAAATTGTGCTCTCATGGCATCTACACCCTGGGATGTGGAACCTGGAAGTACGCTCTTGTCTTGGAAGAACTGATTACATTTTTCGATGATAGTTTTATATCCATCAAAGTTAAATTCACCATTTTTGTAATCATATCTATAAATTCCACTAGTTTCACTAGTTCCTTCAATCCATCTAATAAATGGATTAGCTGACGTAAAGCCAACACCGTATGTTACTCCTCCACCGCTTTCTGTAACTTTCTTAGCAAGGTCAATAACACCGTCTAGTGTATTTGGAAATTCAGAGTAACCTGCTGCTTCCACAAGGTTTTTGTTGTATTCTATTCTTACACCGCTTCTCATACCAGTTGGAATCCAATATACATTACCATCAATCATATTAATTCCTTCATACTTATGATTATCTGCTTCTGTTACTTTTTGGTAATCAGCGTCTGTAATTCTATCATTTAGTGGTTCTAATATTTTTGCATCTACAAAAGTTTTCAAATCAAATCCACTCTGTCCTGCACTAACACCAGCAATATCAGGTGCTGTTCCAGAAGAATATGCCATCGATAGCATATTTGCGTAATCATCGGTAACAACCGTCATTTCGATTTTAATACCTTTATCATTGGTTTCATTAAACTCTTTGATTTTCTTATCTACATATTCAGAGTCATGACGGTCATTGGTCCATACCGTAACTACAGTTTTTTTACCTTCTTGACCACTACCGCCTGTTCCGTCAGTAGAACTACCTCCTGATTTACTTGCACACCCGGAAAGTAAAGTGACTGTCATAGCTCCCACCATTAGTAAACTCAACATCTTCTTTTTCATAACTTTCTCCTTTCGTACTTCACTTGATGTCATTAATTCTACCTTGTATTAGTAAAAAGTAACATGACATTTCTCATGCTAATTGTAACTTTTTTTAATATTTTTGTGTCTTTTACATCTTTTTCAAGTAAAAATGCTGTAGATTTTATCTACAGCATTTATTTCAGTTGTATATTTTTACTTTATGTCTGGAATGGTTATTATAACACTATTCCTATAATAAGGAATTGTCTGAAAATCCATTTCAACTTGACCATAATAGATTTTTAGCCTTGCATAAATATTATGTAGCCCAACATGACGTTTTTCTTTCTCATTCATGTCATAGACCGCTTTCTTCGCTTTCTCTACATCAATACCGCAACCATTATCCACTACCTCGATACATATGTTATCCTTGCTACGATAAAACCTCACATCAATGGTTGGGATATATATGGTCTCTATCGTCATCTCATCTTTAAAACCATGTTTAATCGCATTTTCTACAAGAGGTTGCAAAATCAGCTTTAAAATGTGCTTTTCACTTAAATCATCCTCAATATTTACATTAAAAATAATACTTTTGCTAATTCTGTGATTCATAATGCTAACATAAGCTTCTACGTGAGAAATTTCATCTTTTACCATAATCAAATCCTCACCATAATTCAAACCAATTCTCATAAATGTACCAAGTTTGTTTATCATAGAAGATGCTACTAGGGTGTGATTATTTAATACCTCAAGATTAATTCCTTCTAACGTGTTATAAAGCAAATGCGGATTAATCTGCTCTGCTAAAAGTTGAATTTCCAATTGATATTTTTCACGTTCGTCCTTTTTCATCTGACCAATCTGCATCTGAATCGTTTCGTACATGGAATTTACCGCATGATTTAACTGGCCGATTTCATCCTCATACTTACTTTCACATGGTGTATAGGAAAGGTTTTCTTGAATTTCTTTTATACTTTTCATCAACCTGTTCAACGGTAATGTAACAAACTTTGTAAATATAATAGAGAACAAAGCGGATAGTAAAATCCCTGCCGCACCAAGTAAAACGATAAAACGGTTTATATCCGATATCTTCTGAGTTAAGAACTCCTCCGATAAAATACTTATTAATTGAAGATTAGAAAACGGAAGCTTTTGTGCATAGACAATATGGTTTTGTAGCTCTAATATCTGGCGTATCTGATAATCCTCATTGTTATCCTTCACACCTTGAATATATATGGGATCTCGTAAAATATCCTCCATTTCCTCATCAGGTTTTAAACTAATACTTTCACCATCCGAATTAACAACAAAATAATCTCGATCAAAGTGATTTATACTTGATAGAGAAAGACTACTTTGAAACTTTTGCAGATTCAATAATATCACCAGATTTGTGACTGGTTCTTGAGATTGATGTGCAATCACTACATTATCACCTGGTGATAGGGTTGATAATGGAACCACGATCGGTATTACATCTTGCTGTTGTAAAAATGGACTCTGACAGTATTTAAGCCATGTAATATCTCTAATGTTTTCATATGAATCCAGAAAACTTGAAAGATCACTTTCCGGACGTACTCCGTAAGAATAAATCGTATAGAGTGTCCTATCATTGTTAATAAGAAATACAGATTCTATCAAGCTATTGCTATTAAGCAGATTGATTAACTGTAGCTGAACACCTTCGTGATTCTTATAATTCTTTTCATTTCGTGCATTGACTACTACGCTCCGTATAGATGGAGAAGATGCAAAATTTATAACATTTTTTAAAATAGATTCGTAAACATTATTTAGTGAATTAGAAATTACATTCATCGTATCCTGCATCTGAACTTCTACTTCTTCATAATATATCTTATTAAAATATTTACTTGTAAATATACACAAAAAAATAGTTAATATAATAATGACACTAAACATACACAAACGTATTTTGGCAGAGATTTTCATGTCACCAATTGATTTTAATAGCTTATTCCCTAGATTCTTAGACTTATATTTTGCCCTTATCATTTGCTTCTGTACTTCTCCTGCTATAATTGGAAGGATTCACTCCTGTATATTGTTTAAATACCCGATAAAATGAACGGTAATCGTCATAGCCAACAGTTGCAGCTACTTCTGCCACTGGCATCTGTGGTTCCTTCTCCATTAAATTCATTGCGTATTCCATCTTTTTTTGAATTACATAATCTCTAAAATTGACACCAGTTTTCATTTTAAAATAACTCGTAAAATAAACATCACTTAGATTCACATGACTGGCAACATCTTTTGCTAAAATCTTTTCACCCATATGGGACTTTATAAAATATTCTGCAGCTTGAATCACCGGATTTGCAGAAGATTTCACACTGGATTCTTGTCTTTTTCCACAATCTTTTAGAAAATCCTCTATATACGCTTTTAAAACATCAAAACTTTTTATTTGATTTATACGGGTAACAATTTCTGCCTGAGTAAATTCTATATTCTCCCCTTGGTCATATCGAAATTCTTTCATAACATCTGTAATCAAATAGATACACATACCTCGAATATAATTTGGCGGAGGCATTGGTACATAAAGAAGATTCGAGAAGTACTCCTTACAAAATTCTTTGATCTGTTCTTCCTGATTCATGGAGATACTATAAAATAGCTGATTGTAATCTAGACTATTTGCAGCTTTTGGGGGTTGATCATTACAAATAACGCTTTCGTCAAAAATATCAGTATCAATATTAAAAAAACTATAGGATAATCCCAACAAAGCAATCTTATAAGAGTTAGAACAATCGGGTAACTGTTGATTTACACTTCCAATTCCAATCTGTAATTGTATCGTTGAATCTTTCTTTACGCGTTTTAAGCACCTGCTCGCCAGTAGACGGAAATCAACCAGCATACCATCATGCTGTTTTATATGTATAATAGCTAATAATTCTGTTGATTTTGATATCAGAACTTCGTGTTTAGTCCTTGATAACTCATCTTTTACCATATCCATTAAATACTTTATCTGTTGATACTCTTCTTCCGGTTCAATTTCATCATCTTTTAATATAGAAAACACCATAACTCGAAAAGGAGCATTCTCTAATGTTAGGCCTAGCCTTTGTATCTCATTTTTTATTTGCTCATAGGAATGAAACTCATTTTTTATGAGCTGTTTCATAAATTTTTCTTTTGGATCAGATTTTACATTGAGATATGCAGTAAATGAATTAATATGGTCTGACTGAAGAATAGTTTCTTTCAGATGCCGTATCTCAGTCACCAATTCATCAATTTTAATAGGTTTTAAAAAATAGTTTTTAGCTCCCAGTTGAATTGCCTTTTGGGCATATTCAAAATCTCCATATCCACTAAGTATAATAAAATTCGTATGTATATTTTCTTGTTTTACTTTTTCCATCATTTCCAGGCCACTCATACCTGGCATTCGAATATCAGTAATTACTATATCGGGATGACACTTTTTGATTATATCATAAGCATCTTCCCCATTTTCTGCTGTACCAACTATCATTACCCCAAACTGTTCCCATGGTACAACTGTGGAAAGACCATTTCGAATGGAAGCTTCATCATCAGCTATTAAAAGAGTTATGTTCTTATTTATGTCCATTTCTTCCTCCCAAAATGCTTATTTCTATCATTCTATCATTAAATTTATCAGTTATCAATGTGAAAAATATCATTTATTAATACATTTTAACCAAAAAAACATTTA
>JAEWHR010000240.1 GCA_023387655.1 Bacillota bacterium | reverse complement strand
TGTAAGTGTAGGGTGCTAATTTATATTTATAAGGGGCTGTCATTGTTAACAAATCCTTAAGTGTAATATTTTGTATTGTTTTTTCTCTTTTTTTCACTGTATAATCAGGGAAGAAATCCAATAGTTTCTGGTCGATACTTTTGATGTACCCTTTGTCCATAGCAATCCCAATCAAGATAGAAATAATACTTTTTGTTACTGAATAAACATGGATTAGGCTAGTAGCACTGCACTCGTTAAAGTAATTTTCATATAGTCTTTTACCGTCTTTTAGTACAACCATACCTGCAATATTGCTATAATCATTGTTTATTCTCTTTTCCAGCTCTTTCACTATTTCTTGATCCATTTATTTCTCCTTTATTATTTATTATCCTATTATTTATTTCTCCTACAATTTATTTCTCCTACAATCTAATTCTCCTACAATTTATTACTCCTACAATCTATTACTCCTACAATCTATTACTCCTACTATTTCTCCTTTATTATTTATTTCATATATCATTTTGTCTTTTAGCTCAATCATCTATTCTTAGTTCATACGGTGAGAGCTAAATATTCTTGGGTTAATTTATTGACATTTTCTTTTTAATGGGATAATAAATCTCTGTTATAAGCTCACTTTCTGTTAAAACTTGAGAGGGGTCGGCTATATATACTTCATATAGTGCATTGTTAGATTCATAACCTTCCTTTTCTGCCCATTCACGTTGTTTTATGTATACAGAAGATAGGTTAGAATAAGATCCATGCAGTACTGTTTTTAAGCATAGTCCTGGATAAAAATCTCTTGTACCTGTAACATACTCTTTTACTGGAATAGCAAATTCAGTATCTAAACCCAATGGGCTAAATTCTGCACTGTGAAAAAGTACCATTGGTGGAGCAAGTATTGTTAATTTGTGGTCTTGAATTTTCTCAAATAACTTACGAAAACTATTACCATATTCTTCAGCAATATCATATTCATGAACCATTTTTCGGATGGATAGAAGACACATCTTTGGTACTTCTACAAGTTTAACATCAATACCTTCTAGATATGACATGATTGATTTACCTTGTCTTAAATTCGATATGTCATTATTCAATTGGTCTAAAGTTTTTTCAATTTCTTGTGCTTGTTTCTCAATTTCTTTTTTCTTTCTGTTAAGTGCTAAGTAAAGTTTTTTGTCCAGTACTTCTTCTGATATAAGGATTTCTTTAATTTCTTCTAAAGAAAAATTGTATGATTTTAGACGGTTAATAAATAACATCGTTTCTAATTGTTCAATAGAATAATATCTATAACCATTTTCAGGGTTAATTTCATCAGGTAGGATTAGCCCTATTTCAGCATAATAACGGAGCGTCTTAGTTGACACTTTGCATATATTTGAAAACTCTCCAATAGATAACATAGATTTCCCTCCTTTTAGCGTCTCCTGTACTTTTACCTATATTTTACACCTTCCCCTAAGGGTAAAGTCAATATGATAGTTCTTAATTAAACACAATAAAAGTAACATGACATGAAAAACAAGTGCAAGTTTTTATCCGTCCATTTCAGAATAGCGAACATAAAAAAGGAACGCCTTTTTATGGCGTTCCTTGCTCTATATATTATTTAAATTTACATACTCCGATACTGCTGTGTTTTTCGTTATAGAAATACTTCATTTCCTAATTAATTAACAATATTTCTTGCCTCTCCTGATAAATACGCCTTAATATTAAGGTAAACCTCCCTAGCACATCGGTTTCTTGCTTCTACAGTAGCCCATGCTATGTGGGGAGTTATGATTAACCGCGTACTATCTTGAACCTTTAATAGCGGATTATCTGGAAGCATTGGTTCTACGGTTAATACATCTAATCCTGCCCCACCAATGGATTTGTTTAATAATGCATTGGCTAATGCTTCTTGATTTACGATAGGACCACGGCCTAGGTTTAATAAGATCGCATCTGACTTCATTAACGCTAATTCAGCTTCTCCAATTAACCCTTGCGTAGACTCAGTTAATGGTGCATGAATGGATACTATATCAGATTCTTTTAACAAAGTTAATAGATCAACTCTCTCGTAATTAGAATTTTGATTTTTTCCAGAAGTCGAGTAATAGATTACCTTACAACCAAATAACTCTGCAATTTTAGCTACTCCTTGCCCAATCTCTCCAAGACCTATTATTCCAAATGTTTTTCCATATAACTCATGAAATTTTACATCGAAATTACTAAAAATATCACTTCTTGTATATTCACCAGATTTTACATAATGATCGTAATAAGCCAATTTTTCATAAACGTAAAATAATAAGGCGAAGGTGTGCTGTACAACAGACTGGGTAGAATATCCCTTAACATTAGCTACCGAAATACCACGTTCTTTCATATACATAAAATCTATATTATTTGTTCCCGTTGCAGTTAAACATATTAACTTTAAGTTTGTTGCTTCTTTTAGAATCTCTTCGTTCATGGTAATTTTATTAACTATAATAACATCTGCATCTTTGATTCTCTCTGCATTTTCTACCGGATTCGATTCTCCATAAACAACAACTTCACCAAACTCTCGAAACATGTCTAAGTCCACATCGTTTCCTAAAGTGTTAGCTTCCATGATTACAATTTTCATATTAATCTCCATTCTGGTGCAAATGTGATAATCTTGATTTTTCACACTAACTCCTATATCTGTGTACTGTATCACATATTCAAATCAAGATTACATTCTTTCTAATGTCATGCCACCCATATATTCATGATGATAATCTTATTCATCAACAAAAAGGCTACTACTCTACCATCTGTAATGAGGTTAATTCATCAAAGGAGTCTATCACGTATTCATACTCTGTTGCATTACCAAATCCGTAACGTGCATATACAAAAGGTATTTTAGCTTGATGAGCAGCGTCTCCATCACCCTGTGTATCCCCAACATAGATTGGATTTCTTAATTGATTTCGTTTCATCACTATACGAATGTTATCCGCTTTTAATTTTCCAGTCCCTCCAGGGCATTCAAAATCTTCAAAATACTGTCCTAGTTTATGAGCTTCCAAAAACGCTTCAATATAACCGCTTTTACAGTTACTAACAATAAATAAACGGTATTTTTTTGAAAGATGCTTTAACGTTTCTTCAATATTACCTAAAAGAATACCTCCATGTTCCGCTAAATAAGGGCACTGCGCAACAACACATTTTTCCATTGTCTCTATGGCTATTTCCTCAGAAACACTTAAAAACAGCCCTCTTGCTATATCCTCTAGGGGCAGACCATATAACGATTTTAACTTAGGACCGGTAACCTCATCCGTGATTCGATTATCCTTCTTTGCTATTTCCTTCCATACAATCGCAGCATTCTCTGTTGAATCCCACATGGTGCCATCCAAATCAAAGATGATACTATCAAACTCTCTCTCTTCTACCATAACACCTAACTTCCTAAGTTCTTGTTTTGCTTGGTATAAGGAGTGAAACTGTATTGTGTGAAAATGAAATGCCTTTGCACCTTCCAAATTCGCTGCTAAATCATCTAAAAATACGGATTCCTCCGGTACAATTCCATAACGAGAGATTAATGCTTCATAGATTTCTGGCTCTGGTTTTATATGCTGTTCCTCATATGAAATAACTGCTCCATCTACATGTTTTAGAAAACGAAATACATCCTTTACATTAGAGAAATTCTCTCTACCATAGTTGGATAAAATATATACTTGATATCCTTGATTTTTTAAATGTTTAACCAATTGTTCTGAATACTCATATTCTACTACTAACTGTCTTGTATCTTTAAAAAATAGTTTAATTTCATTTTCTATTTCAGGATCAAGTAAAATACAACACTTCATAATCTCGTCTTGTGATAAAACACCTCGATCCACTTCATTCCAATAAGGAGATAATACCGTTGCTTTTGCCAATCTCTCTTTATACTCTTCTTTGATTGCAAGTTCATCAATATAATCACGCCAGCGAAATTCTGCAAGTACCTGGCCAATATCAAAAATAATATTTTTTATCATCTGAGTTCTCCAATCCTATCCATTATGGTTTTGATTATATACGATTTCCATATAAAAATCCATGTTGTTTCTCACGATACTGATTTTTTCTTTCTATCTTAGTTATACTATGATATAATTCAATGCAAAGAAATTAAGGAGGTTACGTGTATCGAAATGATACATTTCTATCAAATATGAAGCCTATTGCAAGTTTTACAATTGATCATTTAAAATTATTACCTGGAGTTTATGTCTCTAGAAAAGACAGTGCTGGTGATGCAATTATTACTACGTTCGATCTTCGTATGACACGTCCGAACTTTGAACCTGTAATGAATACTGCAGAAATGCATGCCATAGAACATCTTGCTGCTACTTTTTTAAGAAATCATGCGGAATTTGGAAGTAAAATAATCTATTTTGGTCCAATGGGTTGCCGTACTGGATTTTATTTACTACTGGCAGGAGATTACACTTCTAAAGATATAATCCCTTTAATGAAGGAACTATTTACATTTATTAGCGAATTTGAAGGTGAGGTTCCTGGTGCTGCTGCAATTCACTGTGGAAATTATTTGGATATGAATTTACCAATGGCAAAATTCCTTGCAAAACGATATCTTACCGAAGTACTAGATTCCATTACAAAAGAACGTTTGGAATACCCTAACTAAATTTTTGATAGACCGCATCTTACTCCATGTAAGAACCTGCGGTCTATTTTTATGCCCCATAGAATATATTGTTATAGGCAAGATGGCATATGATACCCATGACAACTCTACATACTGACTTCTTGCATAATCGGACAACAAGGAGGAGTACTTATGGAGGAAACGAATCAGGCTGAGAAAGGCCCTGATAATATTACCTCTTTTTCAATGCAAAATCGTTCTTCCAAAATGCTTCAAGCAGCAGCTCCATACCTTGATACTGGTACAAGAAACATCCTAGATCTTTTCGTTAAATTCAATGATTTTACGGAAATGATTCAAAACTTAAGACAACAGGGAGGACTTAATGTGTTTGGTAGGAAGAAGACTGATACAAAAGATAATACCGTTAGTGCTACTGGCCTCTCAGGATTACAGAATCTTTTTGGCCTTGGGGGTGGGGAAGGCTCCATAAACATTGAAGGAATACTAAAAAGTATTCGCCCATACTGTAAACCACCAGAAATTTCAATTCTCGATAATGTACTTAACATATTTAATATGAAACGCTTTATGGAAATGTATCAGAATATGTCAGGAATGATGAATATGCCTAATATGATGAATATGCAGAATATGATGAATATACCTAACATGATGAATATGATGAACGGTTTCCCATTCGGAGGAGCGCCTCAAAGTCCCCCTTCTCCTTCACAAGGGGTCAATGCACAGAGCTCCCCTCCACCGAATATGTCTACTCCCCCACCAGCATCTATGAATAACGATAATTCCTATTATGAAAGTACCTCTCCTACACCGTATGATCTTCTTTACCAAGCCATGTATGGCCAAAGCCCACCATCAGCACCAGCACCTACGGTCAATCAACCACCATATAATATAGGAAATATGTATAAAGATATTACAAGTGCACCTTATTCCACATCGGGCAATACTCCTTATCGAGCTACAAAATCAGCTGCTGAAGCAGCAAGAATAGGTAATTCTACGAAATTTGCTCAAAATGCTGTCAAGGCAGAAAACAGTCAATCTCAACAACCTAGCAATCATTCAAATCCAAAACCAAACAATCAACAAATGTTTGATATGCTAGCTAGTATGGTTCCGCCTGAACAAAAAAACACTTTTGAATCAATGAAAAAGATGTTTGAATCCGGTATGTTTATGCCAACCTAAATTAGGTTGTAATATAGGATCAGTATGAAAAGAAACGAGGTAAAAGTATGAATACAGATTGGATGAACAACGAAGCTCTACGCAACATGCACCCTTTAAAGAAGCAGATTCTCCTTGAATTCATAAAGGAAACACAAGGATTACCGATGGAAAAGGCTCTACCTAATTTAATGAAAACAAATGCAAAACTAAAATCAATGAATATGGACTTCACACCACAAGAGGTTAACATTATTACAGACTTACTTACAGCCAATATGTCACCAGCAGATAAAATGAAATTAGAAATGATAAAAAAGATGATGCCTAACCGTTAATCTAAGGATTCTTTATCTTTAATATAAAAACTCGTAAGTTCTGACGTGAAACATAAGCTTCATGACAGAATTTACGAGCTTTTTATTTATTAAATAGTACTTACGAGGAAAGTTTAATTCAGCTTTTTTATTAAAAGTTCGCTTTGCGTGATTTTTATATAATAAAAAGTTTAATTCACGAGCTTTTTAATACAATATTCACTTCACGAGCTTCTATTTTTATTTTTCATATAATTTTTTAAGAAATTTCTTTTTGATACCATTTCTTTATTACATCTTCCGCCTTTTTTCTGTGGATATTGAAATCAACATCATTTTTTGCTTCTTCCTTGGTATCATAGATTACAGTACTCCAATCCCACCAAAAGATTCCGTGAAACCAAGGTTCATCAAAGAAAACCTCCAAACAGGATTCATAAAAAGCCGCCTGCTCCTCTTCATCTCTTTCAAGCTCATTATGCATAAAATCCCATGGCATGGATGCGCATCCCTTCGCACTACGGCAACCAATTTCCATAAATAGAATCTTTTTATTTAACTTTTCGCTTAATGTTTTTAAATTATCACGAATCCTAGCCCACTCTTTTACCATACTATCCTTTTGGGCTCCACCAGCTCGTGCAACTGGATAGTAAGCAGAAGTACCAATATAGTCAAGTGCATCAAACCAACGAACCTTATCCTCTCTGCCATGATTTGTATTATATGTAATTGGCCCCTTATAAACTTCACGAACCTTATTTATTACTTCTCTCCAGTACTCTTCCTTTCTCTCCGTACCGAGCATCTCACAACCAATACAAAACATATCACAGCCTGTATCTTGCGCAATTTCAGCATAATGCAATAAAAATGCTGTATAAGATTCAAACCACTGTTTCCAATAAGTATCCTTTCCCATAAAATCCATCTCCGGGAAATCAATATAAGCCCTCCAGATATGATCTTTACAGTTTACCATTGGCTTAAGACATACTTTAATATTTCTATCTTTCGCACGTTTTATCGCTGTTAAAATATCTTTTTCTGTGATGTCATACCGATAATCAAATCGAATTTCTGTTGACTGATAAGTATCTTGCATTAGAGGAAATGCTAAACACATCCAGTTAATCCCAAGATCAAACATTGCCTCTTGGGATTTTTTCGCAGCCTCACTTTGATAAGCTCCTCTCTTGGCCTTATAGCCATAGGTAAATCCCCTCACTTCCATTCTACTACCTCCCTATTCTTAATATACTGTATTACCTTTTCGTTCCTAGCTTTCTGTTCCTAGTGACCTGCATTAACTTCTCATTCCTAATATCAAGATTTATCTTGCAACTCCTAATATCTAGATTTATCTTTCGATATCTAATATCTAGAATTACCTTTCGATATCTAATATCTAGAATTACCTTTCAATATCTAATATCTAGATTTACCTTTCCATTCCTAATACTTAGTATTCCTTACCTCCCCATTTCTAGATTCTTATATTACCTATTCATAAGCATATAAATATAATCCAGATATTTCTGTGATATCAACTCTTCTTCACCGTTCTTCATCATCTCAACACAGTTTAATAACACGTCTCTTCGTATACCTTCTGGTAATGTTATCGTATGAAAATCAATCTT
>JAEWHR010000237.1 GCA_023387655.1 Bacillota bacterium | reverse complement strand
TTTATATTGGAAGGCTTACCGATATAGTCAATGCTTATTAATTGTGTTTCAATCTCCTTCGCCTTGTTATACAGCAATTTAATGTCGGAGTTGTCTGTAAAGTTCACTTGTTCGATTTCCCGTATAAAATCCAGCACGATTTCTTTCAATTCATGCAAAAGCGCAACCTCGTCGTCTATGTTCTGCACTTTTTTCCCCAGCACTTCTAACACTATATCGGAACCGGAAGTGTTGAAAACACGTTGAATGTCTTTTATACTGATATTCAGCTTGCGTAATATGAGTATTTGTTCAAGTCGCCTAACAGCGTTTTCGTCGTACATTCTATATGCGTAGTCATCACTTCGGGTACTGGACAGCAATCCCATATCCTCATAATAGCGCAGTGTACGGGCTGTAATGTCATATTTGCTTGACACATCTTTGATTTTGATTAGGTTGATCATTTGTTTCGACCTCTTTTCTAAATTATCAGGGATAAGTTTAATATAAAGGATTCCCCAAAGGAAGAGTCAAGAGGATAATCATGTTTTTCTGTAGAAAATATAAATATTCTTTCTTATTCAGAAACAACATGGCACCGTAGATAATATCTACTATCTGCTGCTATCATAATTTACCAACATCTATGAAAATTATACTCGAAAAGAATAGAACTGCATAAAATCTTTTGTCTAGCGTTCTATATTCCTTTATATATATCATTTATTCCAGCCGATATTGTTATGTATCCAATTATTTGATTATACTTCAATACATTCTGTGGGTAATATAAGTCATGTGTCATTTGACCTAATTCTGTATCTGTTTGTGATGCATTGACCCTAATACTATTTTTAAACTTCCCCACCTTTTATAAGATTCTTGTTCTTTCATCGAATAAATAGGAATCTCTATTAATAATTTTTTACATTCCCCATGTGCTATCGATCAATTCTTTGGTCAACATTTTTTCCTTTATTTGTGATACCCACATCTTTATTTCCCCATTCTTTGATTGTCAAAATAATACTCAGTAACTTCCAATCCACCAAACTCCATAGTTACTCCTTCACCAGACGGGCATTGTGCAGAAATACCAATTGCAATTTTCTCATTCATTTCCATTCTGAAAATCCTAGCCAGTTTCCAGCATTCCTTGTCTTGCGAATAATGCAAAGCAAATACATTATCCTTCCTGCTTATCCGGAACCAACAAGCACCCTCCATCAAAGGTCCATTACAGTCATCGCTATATTCATCCGTCTGAATACTAACAATGGCAGGCTCTCCGCTATCCGTTAATTCATATGCAAATTTAATCCACTTATCCTCGTTTTCCCATACGACAAGACATCCCAAATCATACATTGTAGAAAATGCCGGCACAATCCTACAAGTCATAATAAAATCACCGGTAACCTCTGTTCCATAAAAAGGAAAGTCACAACACTTAAAATAACCGCTGGGACTGTTAAATAAATTCGTTCCCTTCCCTGCAGTCATCTTAATCACATCACCCTCCATGCTACATTCCAACGGTTGATTTATGAAAGACCATTTTGTTTCTTTTAACAGTTCTTTTTTCTTGAACATAATTCGCACCCCTTTTTCATTTTACATACGACATATCACTCATTCACTTTATATACCGCTTCCAGTTATGTATTATTATATAGCTTTTTATGTTTCATGTCATTATCTTTTCTTCTTCGTCTTTCTAATTCATCTTATCATCATTCTGGGAATTCTATAATTTCATACAATGCAAAAGCGGAGTGATTTCGCACTCCACTTCACTTTTACTATTACCTTGCTCCTCTATCATTCTTTTTATGATGTGCATTATGCCGGTTTTGTTCCTTAACCTGTTGCTGCTTCTGTTGTAACCTTGCCTTTAAGCTGTCCGTCTCTGCCTTATTTCCGGTCTGCTGTTCCCACCTTGCAACTGCCGACTGATAATCGCTATACGCTGCTTTGGAAGCTCTATATTCAACCAAGAACTCCTTTACATTCTTATTACCATAACCCTGCACAATAATCGATAAATACTGCTTCATACTGGCTATCTGCGTTTTTAACTGCTCTGCCTGTTCCTGCAACTCCTTACGCTGTTTTGCCTTGAAAATCCCCTTTGCTCCGGCAATCTCCTTTTCCACACTGGCAAGTTGCTGTTCCCTCTGATAGATAGCTGTATTCTGCTTCTCCAGCTTGCTATAAATATCTGCAAGTCTCAGATACTTGGAAGCAAGCCCAGACTGAAGCTAAGAAGCTGGAGAATGGCGAAAGCACCAAAGAGGAATATGATGACTGGCGTTACAAATATCCGGAACTGGATACACACCAAATCCGAGCTAAGGTTCCTTCACAGGAAATCAGCGATATGCTTCTCGCCGGATTGAAAGAAATGGAAAAAGAAGAAAAGAAAGAAACGAAACGAAAAAAGAAAAAATAAGCATGAAAAAACCTTACCAATTTTCAGTTGTCATATCTGAAAATCAGTAAGGTTTTCTTATGCTCATAAAGTAATTTTATTCATTGAATAAGGAAAATCTGTTGCCAAATTGTTGCCAGTACTTAAACAAATTTGTTTGGAAGCCGCATAAATACTGGGTTCTTTTTACACTTCTCCTTATTCAAACTCAATCGTTGCCGGTGGTTTCCCCGTACAATCATAAAGTACTCTATTAATACCCTTAACTTCATTTACGATACGACTTGAAACCTTGCCAAGTAACTCCCAAGGAAGTTCAGCAAATTCTGCGGTCATGAAGTCAGTTGTTGTTACTGCACGAAGTGCTATTGCGTAATCGTAAGTTCTCTCATCACCCATACATCCAACAGACTGCATGTTTGTTAATGCTGCGAAGTACTGCCCGATGCTGCGGTCAAGACCTGCATTTGCAATCTCCTCACGGTAGATAGCGTCAGCTTCCTGAACAAGCTTCACTCTCTCAGGAGTAACTTCACCGATAATACGGATACCAAGTCCTGGACCTGGGAATGGTTGACGGAATACTAATTTTTCTGGAATTCCAAGCTCTAAACCTGCCTTACGAACCTCATCTTTAAAGAGAAGGCGAAGTGGCTCTATGATTTCCTTGAAATCAACGTGCTCTGGAAGACCACCTACGTTATGGTGAGACTTGATTACTGCGGATTTACCAAGGCCGGATTCAATAACGTCAGGGTAAATAGTTCCCTGTGCTAAGAAATCAACAGTTCCAATTTTCTTTGCTTCTTCTTCGAATACACGGATGAATTCCTCACCGATGATCTTACGTTTTGTTTCTGGATCGGTAACTCCAGCTAATTTATCATAGAATCTCTGTTGAGCATTTACACGGATAAAGTTTACATCAAATTGAGTTGTAAAGATTTGTTCAACCTCGTCACCCTCGTTCTTACGAAGTAAGCCGTGGTCTACGAAGATACAAGTTAACTGCTTTCCAACTGCCTTAGAAATCATAACAGCTGCTACGGAGGAATCTACACCACCGGATAAAGCACAAAGTACTTTCTTATCCCCGATTTTCTCACGTAACGCCTGAATGGATTCTTCTGTGAAGGATGCCATCTTCCAGTCACCGCTGCACTCACATACTTCAAATAAGAAGTTGCGAAGCATCTTAGTACCTTCCTGAGTATGAACTACTTCAGGATGGAACTGTACCGCATAAAGCTTCTTGTCTACCATCTCTACTGCTGCCACTGGACAGGATTCGGAACTTGAAGTAATTACAAATCCTTCGGCTGGAGTCTTGATGTGGTCGGTATGGCTCATCCAACAGATTGTATTTTCTGCAACGTCTTTGAATAATTTTGAAGTAGTATTCACCTTAATCTCTGTTTTACCGTATTCTCTTACCTCTGCGCTTGTTACAGTTCCTCCAAGAAGATGTGTCATTAACTGGGCACCGTAGCAGATACCAAGGACTGGAATCCCTAACTCAAATATACCCTTATCACAATGTGGAGCACCTTCTGCATAAACGCTTGCTGGTCCGCCGGTAAAAATAATACCCTTTGGATTTATTTCTTTAATCTTTTCCAAACTGGTGTTATAAGGCATAACTTCACAGTAAACATTACATTCTCTGACACGTCTTGCAATCAGCTGATTGTACTGTCCACCAAAATCAAGTACAACTACTATTTCCTTATTCACAATTGCTTCCTCCTAATATGCATTTATCTTTCAAATTTACCTAAGTTACTGAAACACTTCTCACATATCCTATATACTATCCCTCATTAAAGTTCTGCATAAAAGATACGAGCGGTCTCTTATAGAACACTTTCAAGCGTTTCATAGTAACACGCTTTACAAGTTTTAATTCTATAAGCACATGAGGTCTTCGTTAATCTACATACCATGATACGTTCCATAATGGTCAATAACATCAGTATGGTGATTTGCTCATACGAAACAAAGAAATTAATATCGTCACGAAGTTACTATAAGCATTTCCTTCGTTTAAAGTACAAGCATTTCTTACCCTCTTATGTTTCCATAAACCTTCAAAATCTATGTCACTCATTTTACAACATTTCTTGCAAATGTTCTAGTATAAAAATATTTTTCCACAGAATCTATAATTTTCATGCAAAAAGTACATAGCACTTTGACAAAATTATGATGATAACAGCATATTAGAAGCTTTAAAACTAATCAACCTTCGAGTAAATTTCTTTTGCCCCCTTAACCAGCTTATAAAACTCTGCACGGTATTCATCCTGTTTGTAATCAATTCCATCCAATCGTTCTAGAATTTTAGAAAATGAAGCATCTCCCTTATACTCGCTATCTTTTAATATCAAACCAAATTCTGCTACTGCAGAAGCAAATGCAAGGTTGTCAGTTAGCGTGTCTGCTAATCTAGCTTCTCCAACTGGTTCCGATAAAAGAATTGATTCTTGCTCCCCAGGCTTTTTGTATCGGATGTTAACGGTTAATAATTCATCCACCATATCCGTCTGCTCTGTGGTTTGATATTTTAATTCTGTCTCCGGAATCTCCATCTTAGAGTCATTTAAAACAAGTTCATATAATACACTTACCGAATGTCCTGCACCAACCTCACCAGCATCTTTGGTATCATCGATGAAATCCTCTGTTGCCAGTCTACGATTGTCATATCCTAACAAACGATACCCTTTAACCTTTGCAGGGTTAAATTCCACCTGGAACTTTACATCCGATGCTACCGTAAGTAATGTAGCGCCCATTTCTTCCACTAATACCTTTCTTGCTTCCATTAAGGTATCAATGTAAGCATAGTTTCCATTTCCATGGTCAGCAAGAGCTTCCATTTTATTATCCTTGATATTTCCAGTACCAAATCCAAGCACAGAGAGTGCTACACCGCTCTTTCTCTTCTCCTCAATTAAGTTAATTAACTCACTTTCACTTGTGATTCCAACATTTAAATCACCATCTGTTGCCAAGATAACACGGTTATTTCCACCCTCGATGAAATTTTCCATGGCAATCTGATAAGCTGTTTCAATTCCCTTGCTTCCATAGGTGCCACCACCAGCTTCTAGTTCCTCTATTGCAATTTGAATTTTCTCCTTTTGATTTCCCTTCGCTCCACTCAATACAACCATATCATCTCCGGCATACGTAACAATTGAGATTCTGTCTTTTTCAGTGAGATTCTCTACTAATAATAAGAATGCACTCTGAACTAAAGGTAATTTATTTTCCTCCATCATAGAACCTGACACATCAATTAGAAATACTAGATTCGCAGGTGCACTCTTAGAAAAATCGATCTTTTCTGTTTGTATTCCAAGTAAA
This sequence comes from Bacillota bacterium, assembly GCA_023387655.1. Taxonomy (GTDB): domain Bacteria; phylum Bacillota; class Clostridia; order Lachnospirales; family Lachnospiraceae; genus Lachnoclostridium. The sequence goes on along the minus strand of JAEWHR010000237.1, from coordinate 14,098 downwards.
AATAGTTTGGTATCTGGATTCCATGGACAATCGGAAAGCTCTGTTGTTACACCAAACGGGGAATCTCCTTCTGGTTGCTTATAATCATAGCTAAAATAATTAAGCATTTCTTCGATTCTTACTGCACCAGTATCAACGATTCTTCCTTCATTTAGCATACGACGAATATTACTATACGAAGCAGTATCCACATCTGCTGAAAATGTAGATAGCGGTTGATTCCTTGTGGATTGGTATCGTTGTTCCTCTACTCCATGATACTCCTCAGTTGTAAAATCCAAACTTTCTTGTTCTTCCTTATCCATCTTATAAGTGTCATAGTTCATTTGCCTCTCCACTGCCGATGAGGTTTCTTTTCCGCTAACAAAAGAGGCATTATTGTTTCCATCCTGCCCAGTAGTGCTTTCCATTTTACGACTTCCACATGCCATGACATTTGGTATTAATAACACGATGCACAGCATGAGCGCCATTCTTTTTATGATCCTATTATGTTTCTTCATATTCCCATCCCACTCCTCTCCAAACTAAGAAATCACTCCTACGCTACACATTCAGATTCAATCCCTTTATTAAGGGGCTGCCATTCTTTACAAAATATTCTGTAAAGCCCTCCTTTTTTATGAAATGGTAGCATGGTCCTATTACATTGTTTATAAGGTTATCTTTTGTTCAATCGCGATTACTGTTTAGACGATGTCAATTAACATTTTGTTCCATCCATCATTGAGGATTCAAATACCTATTTTATTAGAACTGATTTCATTCTTGATTTTCATATATTCTATTAACATTGACAAATACTTAAAATTAACGATAGAATCTCCGTAATTTTTGTTAAAATTAACACATTCTTTAAAAGAATCCATAGTATTTTGCTATGTTTCACTATTTACTTTTAATGTAGATATGTTACAATTTAAACAGACTATGAGAATATGCGCTGTTTTTAAATTTACATATTATCAGTGCAGTCATTACCATATTTATAAAGACGCAATGTCATCACATATTTTGTTAGGAGGCTACTTATGAACAAAGTTGAATTGAAACCAGGTATCTACGCTGTTGGCGCAATTGATTGGAACGTTCGTTCCTTCCATGGCTACACTACGAATCGTGGTGCTACCTACAATGCATATTTAATTATTGATGAGAAGATTACTTTAATTGATGCAGTAAAAGAAGGATTTACAGATGAACTATTAAATCGTATCCGTGAAATCGTAGACCCAGCTAAGATTGACTATGTTATTTCTAATCACGTTGAGATGGATCACTCTGGTGCTCTTCCAGGTGTTATGGAGGTCGCAAAAAATGCAACCCTTGTTACCTCATCACCAAATGGTCTTAAGGGATTAATGGCTCATTACGGGAAAGATTATAACTATCTTCCAGTGAAGAGTGGCGATACTCTTACTCTTGGAAAACGTACTCTATCTTTCCTTGGAACACCTATGCTTCACTGGCCAGATAATATGGTAACCTATTGTCCTGAAGAGAAGATTCTATTCTCCAATGATGCTTTTGGCCAACATTATGCAACCAATAAGCGTTTTGATGATGAAGTAGATTTAGATAAGGCAATGCAAGAAGCTTTAAAATACTACGCAAACATTCTTCAGCCTTACCAATTACCGATGAAGAAAACTCTACCACTAATCGAAAGCTTAGAGTTAGATATGATTGCATCAAGTCATGGTGTTATCTGGAGAAGCCACGTAAAAGATATTCTTGAGAAATATAAAGAGTGGTCAAGTGATGAAAATGAGAAGAAAGCTTTAGTTATCTACGATTCCATGTGGCATTCCACAGAGAAGATGGCTTTCTCCGTTGTAGAAGGATTTTCTCGTAAAGGGCTTACTACCATTCTTTACGACTTAAAAGAGACTCATATCTCTGATATTATGTCTGAAGTACTAAAGGCGGATTACATAGTGGTTGGTTCTCCAACTCTTAACCACTGTATGCTTCCAACTGTTGCATCCTTCCTTTGCTACTTAGAAGGTCTTACATTAAAGAATAAGAAAGCATTCGCATTCGGTTCTTATGGTTGGGGAGGACAAAGCGTTAACGCAGTTCATGACAAACTAGCCTCCTTTGGTTATGAAATGGTATTAGACCCTATTAAGATTAACTATATCCCTACTCCAGAACAATTACGTGAAATCGAGGATAAAGTAGCTGCATTATAATTATTCATAGAGTTGCTGCTTATATAGTAATTACCCATAAAGTAATTACCCAAATTAAAAAGGACAACATCAGATTTTATGCTATAAGCATTCAAATCTGATATTGTCCTTTTTTATTATCTTAACTCATCCAAACTCTTCGCATAGGAAGGTAGGTATTCTGCCATAAAGACCTCTACCTCCGGTAATTCCATCTGTCTTAAAGCATCTTCAATACTGATCTTTGCTTTCACAAATTCTGTATTACCGGTTTTCTCTTCCTCCATACACTTAATTAGTGCAGAAAGTTTGTCTGCTCCTTTTACAAGCTTCCAAAGATAGGTTTCTGTATCTTCTGCAAAAAAGATACTTTGATAATCTTCCCTAATATCTTCTGGTAACATACCTAGAAGTTGATTAGCAGCATTTTCTTCAATCTTTTGGAATGCTCCTAAGATATCACGATTATAGTACTTAATTGGAGTAGGCATATCTCCTGTGATAATCTCAGTTGCATCATGATATAAACCTATCAATGCAGCTTTTTCTGCATTTAGGTCCTTCTGAAATCTTTTCTTCCCAATCACAGCAAGTGCATGAGCCAGCATACTAACCTCGAGAGAATGTTCACTGATATTTTCAGAAATTGAATTTCTCATCAATGCCCATCGTTCAATATACTTCATCCTTGACATCATTGCGTAAAAATGATACTCCATATCTGTGTCCCCTTCTTTTTTCAGCTTGTACTCCTCTATCTCTTACGCTCTATTCTATTCCAGATATTTTTTTATATAATGGCCAGTGTAAGACTCTTTCACCTTAGCAATATCCTCTGGTGTACCCTTTGCAATCACAGTACCACCCTTATCTCCACCTTCTGGACCGATATCAATTATATAGTCAGCAGTTTTAATCACATCAAGATTATGTTCTATAACTACGACCGTATTACCACCTTCGGAGAGTCTTTGCAAAATATCTACTAACTTATGAACATCTGCAAAATGCAGACCTGTCGTTGGCTCATCTAAGATATAGATTGTCTTACCAGTACTACGTTTGCTTAATTCGGTTGCTAGTTTGATACGTTGTGCTTCACCACCAGAAAGAGAAGTGGATGGATGTCCAAGCTTGAGATAAGAAAGCCCAACATCATTTAGAGTTTCAATCTTTCTCTTAATGGAAGGTACATTCTCAAAGAACTTCACCGCTTCTTCTACCGTCATATCAAGGACATCATATATGCTCTTTCCTTTATAACGCACCTCTAAGGTTTCACGATTATAACGTTTCCCTCCACAGACCTCACAAGGAACATAGATGTCTGGTAAGAAGTTCATTTCAATCTTAATGATACCATCTCCACTACAAGCCTCACAGCGTCCACCTTTTACGTTAAAACTAAAGCGTCCCTTACTGTATCCCTTCATCTTTGCATCTTGTGTAGCTGCAAATAAATCACGGATTTGATCAAATACACCAGTATAAGTAGCAGGATTTGATCTAGGAGTACGTCCGATTGGTGACTGGTCAATGTTAATGACCTTATCAAGCCTATCAATTCCAATCATGTCATCATGCTTTCCTGGGATGCAACGAGCTCGATTTAAATCTCTTGCCAAACGTTTATATAGAATCTGAGTAACTAAAGAACTCTTACCAGAGCCAGAAACCCCTGTTACGCAGGTCATAACACCAAGAGGAATATCCACATCGATATTACGAAGATTATTCTCTTTTGCACCCTTAATGGTTAAGTAACCAGTTGGCTCTTTTCTAACCTTAGGTACCGGAATCTTAATTCTGCCACTAAGGTAAGCACCGGTTATAGAGTTTTCATTGTCCATGATTTCTTGAGCAGTACCGATAGCGACAACCTCACCACCATGTTCACCAGCACCAGGGCCTATATCAACAATACAATCCGCGGCAAACATGGTATCCTCATCATGCTCAACTACAATCAGCGTATTTCCTAGGTCTTTCAGATGCTTTAAAGTCTTTAAGAGTTTATCATTATCTCTTTGATGTAAACCGATACTAGGCTCGTCCAAAATATAGGCAACACCTACTAATCCTGATCCAATCTGAGTAGCCAGACGAATTCTCTGTGCTTCTCCACCAGAAAGCGTTCCTGTTGCTCTAGCAAGTGTTAAGTAATCTAAGCCAACGTCCATTAGGAAACCAATTCTTGCACGAATTTCTTTTAAAACAAGCTCACCTATTTTAAGTTGCATAGATGTCAAGGTAAGATTACTCATGAATTCATAAAGTTCACGAATTGAAAATTCTGTTACATCTGAAATGTTCTTATCTCCAACAGTAACAGCAAGCGCTTCTCTCTTTAGCCTCTTTCCCTTACACGCCTTACAAGGAGTGGTATTCATAAATGTCTCGTATTCTGCACGCTGTGTCTCAGACCCAGTTTCACGATATCTACGTTCCATATTACGAATTAAGCCTTCGAATGCTACATCATAGACACCAACACCACGTTGTCCTTGATAGTGAACCTTCACTGTCTTACCTTCTGTACCATGCATTATAATGGATTTAATCTTCTCTGGATAGTCACGATAAGGTGTACTTAGGCTAAAATTATACTCTTTGGATAATGCTTCCATGGTGGCTCTTGTATAGCTGCCTTTATCCGTTACAGATGCCCATCCCATTGCAGCAATAGCACCATCATCGATACTAAGTGATGTATCCGGAATTAATAATTCTTCAGCAAATTCCATCTTAATTCCAATACCATGACACTCTGGACAAGCACCAAAAGGATTATTAAAGGAAAAGGTTCTTGGTTCCATCTCTTCCATACTAATTCCGCAATCTGGACAAGAAAAACTCTGAGAGAATGTTAACTGTTCTCCTCCAATAACATCTACGATAAGAAGACCATCACTTAATTTAAGAACACTTTCCACGGAATCCGTAAGTCGCTTTTCGATCCCTGGCTTAACAACAATTCGGTCTACCATAATTTCGATGTTATGTTTTTTGTTCTTTTCCAGTTTAATCTCTTCCGTTAGTTCATATAGGTTTCCATCCACCATTACACGTACATAACCGCTTTTTTTGGCCTGTTCAAATACTTTTACATGCTCACCTTTCCTTCCACGTACTACTGGTGAAAGAAGTTGTAGCTTCGTACCTTCTGGTAAACGCATAATCTCGTCAACCATTTGGTCTACTGTTTGTTTTTTTATTTCCTTTCCACAAACTGGACAGTGTGGAATACCAATTCTCGCATAAAGTAAACGAAAATAATCATAAATTTCTGTAACAGTTCCTACCGTAGATCTTGGATTACGGTTCGTTGATTTTTGATCAATAGAGATCGCAGGAGATAATCCTTCGATACTCTCTACATTTGGCTTTTCCATCTGACCAAGGAACTGTCTTGCATAAGACGATAACGATTCCATATATCGTCTTTGTCCCTCTGCATAGATCGTATCAAATGCAAGAGAGGACTTACCTGAACCGCTAAGACCTGTAAGAACAACAAATTCATCTCTTGGAATATCAACACTGATTCCCTTTAGATTATGTTCTTTGGCACCGCGGATTTTGATAAAATGTTTCTTATCAGTCATCGTGTTAACCTCTATTCCTGCGCATGTTTTGCGCGTAATATTCGATTAATGAAACAAACCCTTTGTTTCATTAACATAACTTAGAATCTACAACGCAGATTCTAATAAAAGGTGCGCTTTTTGCACCATCATTGATTAGTCTAACTCATTAATTTGCTTCTTTAATTCCAGCAATTTATCACGAAGCTCTGCGGCAAGCTCGAAATTTAATTCAGCTGCTGCTGTATGCATCTCTTTTGTTAATTTCTTCACTACAGCATCTAATTCCTTACGGCTCATAGATTCGTAGTCTTTTATATTCATATCATACATTTCTTTATTAACTTTCTTCGAAATGCTGATTAGTTCACGTACTGCCTTCTTAATTGTCTGTGGTGTTATACCGTGTTTCTCATTGTATTCATCTTGAATCTTACGACGACGCTCAGTCTCTCTAAGAGCTTTTTCCATTGAATCGGTGATTCTATCTGCATACATAATAACACGTCCTTCTGCATTACGGGCAGCACGTCCAATGGTCTGAATTAACGATGTTTCAGAACGTAAAAATCCTTCCTTATCTGCATCAAGAATTGCTACTAAGCTAATCTCTGGAATATCAAGACCTTCACGCAATAGGTTAATACCTACCAATACATCAAATACATCCAGACGCATATCACGGATAATCTCCGAACGTTCCAGTGTGTCGATATCAGAATGCAAATACTTTACACGGATTCCTAACTCTCTCATATAATCCGTCAAATCTTCTGCCATTCTCTTGGTTAACGTAGTAATCATAATCTTATTTTTCTTAGCGGTTTCTTTATTGACTTCAGAAACCAAGTCATCTATCTGACCATGTACCGGTCTCACCTCTACTATTGGATCAAGTAGGCCAGTCGGACGTATAATTTGTTCCGCACGAAGCAGCTCATGTTCCTTCTCATATACGTTGGGAGTAGCAGAAACAAAAAGCATCTGATTAATTTTATTTTCAAATTCCGTAAAGTTTAATGGTCGGTTTGCCTTGGCAGACGGCAGACGAAAACCGTAATCAACTAAGGTACTCTTTCTTGATTGGTCACCAGCATACATTCCTCGTACCTGTGGTATTGTAATATGCGATTCATCTACAATGATTAAGAAATCATCTGGAAAATAATCAATCAATGTGTGAGGTGTACTCTCTGGTGTCAAACCTGCTAGGTGCATAGAGTAGTTTTCAACACCGGAGCAAAAACCAGTCTCTCGTAGCATCTCGATATCAAAATGCGTACGCTCCGAGATTCTCTGTGCCTCTAATAGCTTGTCCTCACTCTTAAAGTACCGAATTCTCTCCTCTAACTCTGCCTCTATATTAACAATAGCCTTTTCAAGATTCTCCTTGGATACCACGTAATGGGATGCAGGAAAGATAACCATATGCTCTAACGTACACTTAATCTCACCGGTTAATACATCAATCTCCGTAATACGTTCTACCTCATCACCAAAAAATTCGACTCGGTAAGCCAGGTCCGATCCAGTAATCGGGAAAATCTCAACAACATCGCCACGCACACGAAAAGTACCACGTTTAAAGTCCATATCATTTCTTGTATATTGAATCTCAACAAGACGGCGAAGCACATCATCACGATCTTTTATCATTCCCGGACGTAGGGAAAGTGTCATGTTTTGATAATCCACCGGGCTACCAAGTCCATAGATACAGGATACCGATGCTACTATAATAACATCCCGTCGCTCCGTTAATGCTGCTGTCGCTGAGTGACGCAGCTTATCAATTTCATCATTGATTGCTGAATCTTTCTCTATATAAGTATCTGTCGATGGCACATAAGCCTCTGGCTGATAATAGTCGTAGTAGGAAACAAAGTATTCCACAGCATTCTCTGGAAAGAATTCTTTAAATTCACCATACAACTGTGCTGCTAACGTCTTATTATGAGCGATGATTAACGTAGGACGATTCAGCCTTTGGATGATGTTCGCCATCGTAAATGTCTTACCAGAACCGGTGACACCTAGTAAGGTTTCGAACTGGTTACCTTCTTCAAATCCTTTCACCAGCGCTTCTACCGCCTCAGGCTGATCTCCAGTCGGTGCAAATTCCGACACTAATTTAAAATGATCCATGTTTGCCTCTCCTGTCTTTTCTCAGTCCATACTAATTCCTAGTTATTATATCATAACCATATTTTAGATGCAATATTTTTTCGAATGTCTGTTCGAATATTCCCGTCTGAAATTGTATCAAAAAAACACTAATATTATGCTACTACGTGAAAATCTACTTCCCATTAATTCTATAAATAAAAGGGTATATTATAAATCATTTAACAACATCAGTGATTTCTATTTTATAACTAAAAAATCGATTTCTCAAGTGCTATAACACCTATCGAAATCGATTTTTATTTCTATCATATTATGATAATCATAAATTCACTGTATCAAACTACACTTTCCAAAGAACCTTATTGTTCCTCTATTAAGCGTACAATAGACTCTTGCTCATTATCATCAAGTATTCCATCATGATCCAGTAGAATAATCATCTTACCATTTTTGTTAGCTACTTGCTTCGCATACTTCGTTTTCTTACTCTTAATAATAACAGGAACTTCACTCAAATCTTTAGAGCTAAACTCCACAATACCATCCACGGCGTCTACCTTGAAACCAACTGTCATCCCATTTGTTTTGGTAACAATCAATTGAGAGGTTGTAGACTCCACTTCAGGTAAGCCAAATTTCACACGGAGGCTATATATCGGGATAACATCTCCTCTCAGATTCAAAATGCCGAGGATATAGTCTGGAGCATTAGGAACTGGTACGACTCCATGATATGTTTCAATTGCATTCACAATTAAGATATCAAATCCGTACTCTTCCCCTCCTAACTTAAACACTACTTGTTTTGTTGCTTCCATACTAACCCTCCATTCCTGCGCATATGCGCATTTCAAATAAATGTATATTTATTTCTAAGCGTCTTCTTCCTTTGAAGTATGAATCCACTTAAGATAAGCATTAATAAATGGGTCAATGTTCCCATCCAATACACCAAGGGCATTGGATACTTCAGTATTTGTTCTGTGATCTTTCACCATCGTATATGGTTGAAGAACATAGGATCTAATCTGGTTACCAAAATTAATGTCTCTAATCTCACCACGGATACCGGATTCTTTGGCTTCATTTTCTTCTTGTTTCTTTAGATAAAGCTTTGCCTTTAACATCTGCATTGCCTTATCCTTATTTTGAAATTGAGAACGTTCATTTTGACATTGTACTACAATTCCAGTAGGAAGGTGAGTAATACGTATGGCAGATGATGTTTTATTAACATGCTGGCCACCTGCACCAGAAGAGCGATACGTATCAATACGCAAATCCTCTTCATTAATTTCAATATCAATATCCTCTTCAATGTCAGGCATGACATCACAGGAAACAAAGGATGTTTGCCTCTTTCCAGCCGCGTTAAATGGAGAAATACGAACGAGACGATGTACTCCTCGTTCTGATTTTAAGTGACCATATGCATTTATTCCATTAATCTGAAGCGTCACGGACTTATACCCCGCTTCTTCACCATCAAGAAAGTCAAGTAACTCCGTAGTATATCCTTTTTTATCCGCCCAGCGCTGATACATACGGTATAACATACTCGCCCAATCACAGCTTTCTGTTCCACCTGCACCTGCATGTAGCGTAAGAATCGCATTATCTTTGTCATATTCATCGGATAATAGGGTATTTAACCTAAGCTCCTCAAGTGCATCGATAAACTGCTCCAATTCTTGCTCTATCTCAGGAATTAGTTCTGGGTCTTCTTCTTCATATCCCATCTCAAGCAAAGTTAAGATGTCGTCATATTGTTGCTTTAGGCCATTGTATTCTAAAACAATATCTTTTAGATTTTTTAACTCTTTCATGTAGGCCTGTGACTTTTCTGTGGAGTCCCAAAAACTTGATTCCTCCATAATACCTTCGATTTCTTCAATCCTCAGCTTCTTATTAGCGAGGTCAAAGTGAATCCCCCACTTCGATTAGAGGCTTTTCGTATTGACTCAATGTATACTTAAACTGATCCAATTCAACCATCTAATCACCTCATTTCTTTTTAGATTCTTTTAGATTCTTCCAATCCCGCCGCAGCAATGTTTGTATTTCTTTCCACTTCCACATGGGCATGGATCATTTGGCTGAACCTTCTTAGTTGCTCTCTTTACCGGAGCCTTAGCTACAGACTCATCACGGTTTGTACCGGTTACCTTAGCTACTTCTTCACGTTCTACCTTCTGCTCAATACGAACATGCATTAATGCCTTAACAGTATCTTCTGTAATCGCATTAATCATAGTGTCGAACATCTCAAATCCGCTAAACTTATACTCAGTCTTTGGATCTCTCTGACCATATGCTTGTAAGCCAATACCTTGACGTAACTGATCCATATCATCAATATGATCCATCCATTTACGGTCAATTACACGAAGAAGTACAACACGTTCCACTTCTCTTAAATGCTCTTTCTCTGGGAACTCTGCTTCCTTTTCTTCGTATAACTTCACTGCCTTTTCCTTTAACATATGAATTAGCTCATTCTTCTTCATATGTCTTAATTGGTCACTATCTAACTCTATTGGTTCCATTGGAATAATTGGAAGTAACATCTGATTTAATTCTGCTAAATCCCATTCCTCTGGAAGATGATCGTCACTAATGCAAGCATTCACACAAGTTTCTACATTATCTGTAATCATCTTAAAGATAACATCTCTCATGCTATCGCCGTTTAATACCTTACGTCTTTCCCCATAGATAATCTCACGTTGCTCATTATTAACCTTGTCATACTCAAGAAGATTCTTACGAATACCAAAGTTATTATCCTCAATCTTCTTCTGTGCCTTCTCAATAGCACCGCTAAGCATCTTATGCTCAATCTGCTCACCCTCTGGTAAACCAAGAGACTTAAAGATAGTATTTAAACGCTCAGAACCGAATAAACGCATCAAATCGTCTTCAAGAGAGATGTAGAAACAAGACTCACCTGGGTCACCTTGACGACCAGAACGACCACGTAACTGATTGTCAATACGTCTAGATTCATGACGCTCTGTACCGATAATCTTAAGACCACCAAGTTCCTTCACGCCTTCTCCAAGCTTAATATCAGTACCACGACCAGCCATATTGGTAGCTATTGTTACAGCACCCTTTTGACCTGCATCTGCAATGATTTCTGCTTCTAGTTCATGGAATTTCGCATTCAATACCTTATGAGGAATATTCTTTTTCTTTAATAACTCACTGATTTCTTCGGATGCTTCAATCGTAATCGTACCAACAAGTACTGGCTGTCCAACCTTATGAGCTTCCACGATTGCATTTATAACCGCATTCAATTTTTCTCTCTTCGTACGATATACAGCATCGTCTTTATCGATACGTGCTACAGGACGGTTGGTTGGTACTTCCACAACGTCCATTCCATAGATTTCACGGAATTCGTTTTCTTCGGTTAACGCAGTACCAGTCATACCACATTTTTTCTTATATTTATTAAAGAAGTTCTGGAAAGTAATTGTAGCAAGTGTTTTACTTTCTCTCTTTACCTTTACATGTTCCTTTGCTTCAATAGCCTGATGTAAACCGTCAGAATATCTTCTACCTGGCATAATACGTCCAGTAAAGTCATCAACAATTAATACCTCATCATCTTTAACAACATAATCTTTATCCCTTGCCATTAAGTAATGAGCTCTCAATGCTAAGATAATATTATGCTGAATTTCAAGATTCTCAGGATCTGCAAGGTTTTCTATCTTAAAGAAACGCTCCACCTTTTCTACACCTTCTGCAGTAAGGTTTACGTTCTTTTCCTTCTCATTTACAACAAAGTCACCGGTTTCTTGGTCATCTTCTTTCATGATGATATCCATCTTAGAAAGTTCTTTCGCTGTACCTTTGGTTAATTGACGAGCTAAGATATCACATGCTTCATAAAGTCTTGTGGATTTTCCACTTTGTCCAGAAATAATAAGAGGAGTTCTAGCCTCATCGATTAATACAGAGTCAACCTCGTCAATGATAGCAAAATGTAAATCTCGCATAACAAGCTGCTCTTTATAAATAACCATATTATCTCTTAAGTAATCAAAACCTAACTCGTTGTTTGTAGCGTAAGTAATATCACAGTTATACGCTTTTCTTCTTTCGTCATTATCCATACTATTTAAGATACAACCAACACTTAAACCTAAGAAGCGATGAACTTCTCCCATCCACTCAGCGTCACGCTTTGCAAGATAGTCATTTACGGTTACGATGTGTACGCCTTCTCCTTGGAGTGCGTTAAGGTATGCAGGAAATGTAGATGTAAGTGTCTTACCTTCACCAGTTCTCATCTCAGCGATTCTTCCCTGATGAAGAATGATTCCACCCAATAGCTGGACATAATAAGCTCTATTTCCAAGGGTTCTCTTTGCAGCTTCTCGAACTACTGCATAAGCTTCGACTAAGATATCATCTAATGTCTCACCATTTTTTAAACGATTCTTAAATTCTATTGTCTTACCTCTTAGTTCATCATCCGAAAGTTTAATCATCTCCGGCTCTAACGCTTCAATCTTATCTGCAATAGGTCGGATAAGTTTCATCTCTCGTTCGCTGTGTGTTCCAAACAGTTTCTTTATTAATCCCATTTACGTTTTCACTCCTAACATTTCATTGTAAAGCCCCATAAAGCAGGTAAGCATGCGGACTCTACAACTTGATGTGTAACTTACTTCGCGCCTACCATCGCTTTAAAACCCTATAGAATCTATTGTATCATTTACACCACTACTATTCAACAATAAATTACTTGGTTCGTGTGCATTGTTCTTCCAAGATAACAAGGCTGTTACTAAGTCTTCCAAAGGTTTTCCTTTGTCTTACTTAACAACAGCCTTGCCTATGTGTTTATTAGCGCTCTCATTTCGTGTATGATATAGCATTCGCTAATCTGTAATAATACGCTCTTTTTCTTTCATGTATGGGGCTAGCCCTTTCCTTAAAATTCAGGTTCAATTAAACCATAAGAATTTCCTTTTCTCTTATAAACTACATTCACTTCATCAGTTTCTGCATTACGGAAAACATAGAAGTTATGTCCAAGAAGCTCCATCTGTACACAAGCTTCTTCTGCATCCATTGGCTTCATAGCGAATCTCTTTACACGAGTGATATTAATATCCCCTTCTTCGCCTACGTCATTTGCATCCGTTTCAAAAAATGATGGACTAAAGTTTACGGAAGAGTGCTTCATGTCTATCAGTTTATTTTTATATTTTCTAAGTTGTCTTTCAATTACTTCTTCCACAAGATCAATGGAAGCATACATATCACTGCTTACTTGTTCTGCTCTGACGATATTACCTTTCATAGGAATAGTAACTTCAATTTTTTGTCGATCTCTTTCAACACTTAATGTAACATGAATTTCTGTCTCTGGATTGAAATACTTTTCCAACTTACCAATCTTTTCATAGATTGTACTCTTAAGTCCCTCTGTTACATCAATATTCTTACCGCTGATTATATAACGCATACTGACCAACTCCTTATCGTCTGATATTCCAACATAGTAAAGACGAGTTCATATAGTGATACTTAATGTCTTTCTTTATGTTACTGTTATTATACCACTATAGTAAATGTTAGACAAGTGGTTCTGTCCAATAATTATCATATTTTCATCAAATTGTCCCACTCATTCAATAAATAGTCGAATTTTGTTTCAACTTTCCTTTCAATATCTTCTTTAATTTTCTATATAAACTACTTATTCTAAATTATTCGACAATATTCCAAGCAAATGAAATCATTATTTCTCATTTTTCCGACAATATTATTGTCAAGTGCGTCTTTTGAAAATAATAGTCATATTGTACAATTTTACAGATATCACAAAACACATATTCGAACTTGACACGTTTTTTTTATACCACAAATGTGGTTATTCACTGTGGATAATGTGGATAACTCGGTGTATAACTTTTAAAGTACACCATTTTCTATATTTTATTTGTGGATAACTTTTAGAATAATTTTAATTTATCTTTTTATAATTGTATTTTATTCCCAATTCTGTGGATTGATTTGTGCACTTTGTATAACTACTTTCTTGTCAATAGGATTTTCGAAGATTGTTTTATTTCTATATTTTCTTTGTATTCTGACAATTATCAGAATTTTTCTATTCACAGGTGTCAAATCATATCACTTCCTATTGTCTAAATCGCGTCTGCACCATCGACAATTTAGAACAAAGTG
>JAEWHR010000230.1 GCA_023387655.1 Bacillota bacterium | reverse complement strand
TATTTATTTGAGAGGATGGAAAATCATGAGTGAAGCAAAGAAGAGAATTTTAACTGGTGACCGTACTACTGGTAAACTTCATCTTGGACATTATGTGGGTAGTCTTTCCCAGCGTGTTGAGTTACAGGATGAATACGATACGTTTATTTTATTAGCTGATATTCAAGCATTAACAACGCATTTTGAAAGACCAGAATTAATTAATTCTAGTATTTATGATGTTGCGATGGATAACTTATCCGTTGGACTTGATCCGAATAAGGTTACTATTTTTCAACAGTCACAGATTAAAGCGATTGCAGAATTAACTATATTTTATTCGATGTTCGTATCTGTCAATGTACTTCGTCACAATCCAACGATTAAAACAGAGGCTGCTCAATATGGCTACGAGGATTTAACCTATGGATTCCTTGGATATCCAGTAAGCCAGTCCGCAGACATCACTTTCTGTAACGCAGACTTAGTTCCTGTAGGAGAAGATCAGCTTCCACATATGGAAATGACAAGAAAAATCGTTCGTCGTTTTAATGACTTATATGGTGAAACATTACACGAACCAAAAGCAAAACTTAGTTCTTGCTCAAGATTAGTTGGTTTAGATGGTAATGCCAAGATGGGTAAGAGCCTTGGAAATGCTATCTACCTTTCTGATGATGCAAAAACAGTAAGTGAGAAAGTAAGAAGTGCAGTTACGGATCCAAACCGTATTACATTAAAAGACCTTGGAAATCCTGATATTTGTGTTGTTCAAGCATATCATAAGGTATTTAATCCATCGGAACATGAGGATATCTGTAATAGGTGTCGCACCGCAAATATCGGCTGTGTTGCTTGTAAGAAGCGCTTAGCTGAAAAGTTGAATGAGTTACTTGATCCATTCCGTGAAAGACGTGCTTATTATGAAGCCCATAAATCAGAAGTAAAAGAGATTATCATGGCTGGTAGTGAAAAAGCAAATAAAATCGGTGAGGAAACAGTTGCTAAAGTTAAGAAGGCAATGTGCGTCTCCATTGATTAATTTGGTTGAATAAGATAGAGGAGCTGTTGAAAAAGTATTTATTTTCTTTATAGTAGATACCATTTGACAACAGCTCCTTTTTTTATAAGGAAGACAGGATATGACAATGGATTCCCATTGGAACAGCGGTACAAGAAACTTTGATGAATATTTTAATTCTGTTCCTAATATATAATATTAATATCCAATATAATCGGATATTAATATTTGCTTATTGGTAATACAAGCCATAGGGAAGGTACTCAAACAAGCGATTTACTGGCTCTTTTTGTTGTGCCAGAATGGGGGATAGAATGAATAAAAAGGAATTGGTAAAAAAGTTAATATTAGCTGGGATTTGTGTTGTTATATTTATCATTCTTCTATTTCGTAATATTTTAGGTGGAATGAAGGATACGGATGATGGAGAACAATCAAAAAACGTGTATGGGGAGCGGATTACTAGAGCGGAAGCGATACGACTCTTTAGTTACTTCTTTTATGATTCTGAGGACAGGAGGGAGCTATCATTCCTTAGTGAGTACTCTGACGTTTCAGCAAAAGAAGAGTATAGTGAGTATTTAAATGCTGCAATTAATGCTGGTTTTCTTAGCAATGCTACCGAAGAGAATAAGAAAGCAAGGTTATCAGAAAACATAACTTGCGGAGAATTTAGAGACATGCTGTTTGTAATAACAGATCGATATGAGATGGATTACGATAAGCTTAAGAGTAGCTTTCCAGAGAGGTTTTCTACGGTAAAGGAAAAGGATGAGTTGTTGTTATCTGAGTTTCTTTCCATATATGAGTCAATGATAACGATGTTAAAAGAAAAGACGAAGCTTTCCTATCAAGAGCTTTATTTTCTAGGAAGTCCATCAGAGGGTGGAGATGATTTATTAGCGCAGGATGGTAATCAGTATCAGACTACATATGTTAGAAATTATGAGGATTTATTTCAAGCAGAGCAGGAACCACCCAGTAAGGCGATTCCATTTCGAGAGAAAGAAGAGATAAAAAACTATGTCGGAAGTTATCTTTTTGTATTAACTTGTAAAGATGAACTTGTTTATGTCAAATCGAAACTTGATAAGCCAGTAGTTTTAAAGAATGTATACATGATCGAGGGAAAAGGAAAAGAGATTAAAGCCTTTCTATCAGGTATCACAAGAACTTTTGAAACGAGCCTTACGCTATCGGATAGTTTTGCAGAGAAGGTCGGAGATATAACCTTAACCAATGGACTGATTACTAGCGTGACAATAAAGCCTGATATCATTCGAGGTAAGGTTTTAGTTACTGGTAAGAATGAAATTGAAGTGGAGGGTTATGGGGTTCTACCACTGGATGATAATTATCGAATTTATAAGCTTTTTGGCGAGATGGAGATGGAAAAAACCAACAGCATCTTAGTTGGATATAGCGTTACAGACTTTGTTGTATCGGAAGGGAAAATATGTGCAGCTTTAATCAGAGATCAGATCAAAGCTGAAAATATTCGTGTGTTAATTAATTCTAGTAGCTATCAAAGCGTTTATCATGAGACACTTTCCTTTACGGTTGATTGTCCTTATACGATTGATAATGGAGAAGAGACCCTACGTTTCGAAAAGGATGAAGAATTTACAATAACAAAAGATAGTGAGCTTATGTCAAAAGGGCGTATTAAGATTACACCGTTAGAAGAGCATGGAAAAGTTGCTCTATTGAATGTAAAACGTAATTTAGGAGTTCCAAAATATCGTGGAACCATGGAAATCTCAAAGAATGACAAAGGTCTGATCGTGATCAATGAACTTAGTATCGAAGAATATCTGTACGCTGTAGTACCAAGTGAAATGCCGGTAAGCTACGGGAATGAAGCTCTAAAGGTGCAAGCAGTATGTGCAAGAAGTTATGCCTTTAATCAACTTTATGCTAATAAATATAGTTCTTACGGCGCTCATGTGGATGATAGTGTAAACTGCCAGGTATACAATAATGTAGCAGAAAATGAAGCATCTATTATGGCGGTTAAGGATACGTATGGAAAGGTATTAACGCAAAATGGTAACGTATTAACTGCTTACTACTTTTCAACTTCTTGTGGTCACACCGCAAGTATAGAGGATGTTTGGCAGGATGCAAAACCTACGACATATTTAACAGGGAACCTTCAAACCGAGGAGAGTAGGACCGTTGATTTTTCAAAAGAAGAGGTATTTAAAAATTTCCTTACAAGTGATACTGTTGCTGTAATAGCAGAAGGTGCGAACAAAGAAGAGACGATAACAACCTATGATAGTGGTTTTTTAATGTATCGCTGGAATGTGACTATGGACGCAGCAACGTTAAGTAAACAGATAAACAAGTATTTATCTGATTGCTATAGCAGTAATAAGACCTCAATATTAACCTACGTAACCTCACAGGAATTAAATGATGCCACTGAAATACCGGGAGCAACTATTGTAGAAGGTAAAGTATTTAAAAGTATTCCGGTATCTAGCATCGGAACGGTGGCAGATATGAAGGTTATTACAAGAGGAAGTAGCGGAATTATTAAAGAATTACTGATAAAAGGAACGGAGAACACCGTATTAGTAAGATATCAGACGAACATACGAAAATTATTAGCTCCTGTTGCAACAGAAGTTGTGAGATT
>JAEWHR010000204.1 GCA_023387655.1 Bacillota bacterium | reverse complement strand
TTTGCAAAAGTCTTTGGTGTTGTTCCAGTATATTTACTAAAAACTCGAATAAAGGTATTGGAACTATTAAAACCTACCATAGTGCTTAAATCAGTGATTTTAATATTATTATTTTTCATAATAATTTCTTTTGCACGTTCAATACGGTATTTATTAAGAAAGTTCTTGAAATTATCATCACTTAATTTTTTGAAAAGGTTACTACAATATTTTGCACTAATTCCTAATTCATCAGCCATATCGTTCAGCATAATATCAGTGGAATAGTGAGTATAAATATAGTTTTGCATCTCAGCTAAAAGGCTACTATCAGCAGAGGAACTCTTAATTGTAACTGCTTCTAAGATATCTATAATAATTGATCGGATATTTGATATAATGTTTGGCTGATTCCAATTGATATAGAAATCGTCTAGCATAATCGGATGACCTAATAATTCTTCGGGACTAGTTTTTAACTCTTGGAAAAAACGATTGAGTGTACTAAGTAAAGAAAAGATAAAATTCCTTAATGAATCAGGTGCTAAATCTCGATTTCTAAAATTCTCTCTTACTAATTGATCAAACATTTCAAGTGTAGTTTCTTTTCCTTGTATCATACTCTGTATGATACGATTTTCTGTTACAATTGGATAGTAATAATCAGTAGACTCTTTCATAAAAACTTGTTGTGCTGTTAAAATTTCCGTTGATAAATATAAATATTTGTATTCTAGTATTTTTAGAGCTTCTTGATAGCAATTATTAATATTTTTCAAACCAGAACAAAAGTTACTTAAAGCTATCTTGTAGGCTTGGTTTTCTGGCAAAGCATTAGAAATTGCCAACATTATATTTTTCGCTTCATCAATATTATTACTTCGAATTATGATTGCGCAAGTATTCTGATTAATATTTACAGAATTAAGATAATCCTTACTTTGACAGTATGAAAAGACAATATTTTTGCTAAAGAAGATATCATCTTCTAGGAAACCTTCTTCCATATAGGTAAATTCAATAAGTGCAACGCTATAAGAATTATCGTCTAATACAAAATCTTTGTAAATCTCGTTTTTCACCGTATTAACTCCATATATTAAGTCACGATAAAACTTTTGGGATATAAGTGAATCATTTTGATTGATTAATTGCTGTAAATCTTCAGCTAACTGTTTGGCAGTTGTTGCATTTTGTTTTAACAGTTCAAATTCATCTAATACAACTTTTGCAGAAGTATTGTCGTTTACAGAATCAATTACTTCGTTCATAACCGATTTCATCGGAGAATAGAGCCAATTAACTGTTTTACGCGATAATACAAAAACAAGTAAACAAATAGCAATGGATGGAAGTAAAATTTGTAATAATAATTGCTGTGGTGATATCCCTATATGATCATACACATATGCTATTTTCCAATCACTTCGTGTAAAAGATGACAAAAAAAGATTTTGATTTTGAACACGAAAAGAGTCGTTAACGACATCATCCCAAGAGATATCACGGTCTAGAATTTTATCAAACATTTTATCTAATAGTAAGACAGATTTTTCATCGTTATGGCTATAGGCTAAAATATTATTTTCTCTATAAATAATAAATTTTTGAGAACTAGTCGCACTTAATAGGCTAGAACGAGGAATTTTAAATATGTAAATTGTATTGTTTGCGGAATAGGAGGGTTGGTAAAAGTAATAAATTTCTACTAATTGATTCCCTTTATAGTAAGGAATTATCAAATCTCCACTTTCTTTATCAAAATAATCAAAAACATGATTGACTTGATCTTCTGATAATAAAGTTTCCTCTTGAAAATATTGATTTTTGCTATGGCTTCCAGTAGTAGATATGACAAAGTAGTCCTCTTTACTAGTCGTAATGGCTGGAAAGAATGGAATGCTCGTTCGATGAACCCCTAATAGGTCTAATTTTTTCTTTACAATGATTGCATTGTAATAATACTGTGGCCTGCTGGAAGAGTTAGCCCAAAGTTTTATGTCAGTATCTTGTGTCAAGGATGTCAAGGTAGAACTAACCGTAGATAGAGTAACCTCGGTTAACATATTATTGGAAAACACACTTTGTTTTAGTGTATTTTGATAACGATTCTCTACAGATGTAGAGATGGTAATAAAAACACCAATTACAATACATAGTATAAACAAGGTACCAATGAAAGAAAAAACTTTACTAAGTTTTTTACGGTATTTCCCAGTAGACATAGTCAAAATTTCCTTTCTTGATTTGAACTGTATCTGAATAATATCTTAGTTGCATTATAAAGTCAAGGGAAATGAAAAATATATTATGCAATTTGCATAACTAGGTATTGCATTTTCTGTTTATTTAAAGTGCTATAATATTTTATAGAATTGGCTTTGTTTTTTATATGTAAGCTGGAATTTAATTGATAAAGGCCGACAATGCACATTATGAATAAGGAGAAATGAGGATAGATGGAATAATAGTGATTGTAATAAAAAGAATATTGCTGATAGTTTGGGATAATGATGATTTACTTTAAAATAGTTTCATGACATAGTGAGCTTAGCCGATACAAAAAGGCAGCTTAAGTTGGTATTGGTTAAGGTATCGGAATCTAAGGAGGTAAAACTATATTATGAAGAAACCATTAGCTGGTTACTTAAAGCAAATAGCTCTTTTTCCTAAAAAAGTTGCACATAGTGTAACTGTAAGTATAAAAAGAGACTGGAGACTTTGGGTATTAATTCTTCCACTACTTGCTTGGCTGTTCTTTTATGCAATACGTCCTTTATATGGAATATGGATTGCATTCCTAGAATATAGCCCGTTTAAAGGAATAGAAGGAAGTACGTTTGTAGGATTAGATAATTTTAGAGATTTAATGTTTGGTCCATCCAGCGATTTATTTTGGAGAGCATTTAAAAATACGGTGATGATTAGTTTGTATGGATTAGTAATAGGATTTCCTGTACCGATTGTATTGGCTGTATTGTTTCATGAGATTCGTAACAATAAGTACAGAAAACTTATACAAACCGTAACCTATGCACCGCACTTTATATCAGAAGTTATTGTATGTAGTTTAGTGCTTACTATTTTGGCATTAAATACAGGACTAGTTAATGTATTATTAGAAAATGTATTCAGTCTGTTTGGTGCTGATTATGAACAAATTCATTTTATGGCAAAATCAGAATACTTTAGAGCTATTTATACATTATCTGGTATATGGAAAGAGGCAGGATTTAGTTCTATCGTATTCTTCTCCGCGTTGTGTGGAATTCCACCAGAACTATATGAAGCGGCAAGAGTTGATGGTGCTGGGCGATTCCGTCAGATTCTTCACATTAGTTTACCTGGGATTAAATCTACCATAGTAATAATGTTAATTATTCGAATTGGAAACATCTTAAATGTTGGGTATGAAAAAGTACTTCTACTATACAATCCGGGTATTTACGATACTGCAGACATCTTAAGTACGTTTACATATCGAATAGGTGTAGCGAATAATCCGAATTATGGATATTCTACCGCAGCAAGTTTAATGAATTCCGTTATTGGCTTTATTATGGTTATTGCTGCAAATAGAATCTCTAAAAAATATTCAGAGACATCATTATGGTAGGAGGTACAGATGTGAAAAAGAGACTGAATGGAAGTAAGATATTTGATATCATTAATGCTATAATACTTGGATTACTTGGAATAGTCTGTCTGTACCCGCTTGTTTATGTATTTGCATGTTCCGTAAGTAATGGGCAAGCTGTGGATGCTGGTAAAGTATTGTTATTGCCAAAAGGTTTTAACCTAGAGTCGTATAAGCAAGTATTGAGTGATAAATTATTCTGGTCCTCTTATGGAAATACCTTGTATTTTACTATTTTAGGTTCACTTTTTAGTATGGTAGTTAGTACTCCTGCTGCTTATGCATTATCAAAAAAGCGATTTGGGTCTAGAAAATTTATAAATATTGTTCTATCCTTCACGATGTGGTTTACTCCAGGTTTTATACCATTATATCTAAATTACACATCGTTAGGAGCAAAAAATAACCGATTTATGATTTTGATTTCTTTTGGTATTCAAGCGTTTTACATTATTCTGTTACGAAATTATTTTGAAGCTGTTCCAACAGAACTGGAAGAGTCCTCAATGATTGATGGAGCAAATGATTTTATATGCTTTATAAAAATTTATTTGCCATTATCGAAACCAGCACTAGCAACTGTTTGGCTATATTACGCAATGTCTAGATGGAATGGATATTTCTGGTCAACCATTTTAATTAAAGACATGCATAAGATTCCATTACAAGTATATTTAAAGCAAAAAATTATAGATCAAGCATTGGTATCAGAATATGCATCTTCGATAGCTGGTCAACAGTATTCGTATAATACAATTATTTATGCTTTGGTATTTTGTTCTATTGTTCCGGTATTGATTGTATTTCCATACATTCAAAAATTCTTTGTAAAGGGGGTTATGGTTGGAGGCGTTAAGGGTTAACAAAAACTATAATGTAAATCAGATTTATGGTGGCAAATGAGCACCTATCAGAGTTTAATTAGGAGTTCGTGTGAAAATTATAGGTAATTTTCACAGGGAAAAATGGAGGGTTACTATGAGAAAACGAATTTTATCACTATCACTTGCATTAATTTTTACAGTAAGTGCATTCGCAGGATGTGGAAAAAAAGCAGACGAGACACCGGTAAATAATAACAAGCCTACAAGCGAGGCTTCAAACGAGGTTTCAAACAATCAGGGTAAAGATGAAACAAAAACGGAAACAGCAGAGCTTAAAGTGCATTTTCACTCAAATAATAAGTATACAATTGTGGATGAAGAAGGGAAGATCTTACCAGTATTTCAATTAGCGGCTGATAAGACAAATGTCAAATTAGTAAACACAGCAAACCCAGTTGCTCAAAAGTCATCAGAAGAGTTTCAGTTGCAAGCAACAGAAAAATTCCCTGCAGATATTTATGGCGGTAACTCTTTAAAAGGACCAATTTTTACATATGCATTACAGGGTGCATTCTTACCTTTAAATGATTTAATCGATCAATATGGACCAAATATTAAAAAGTTTTTAGATGAAAATGATGAAATAAGAAAAGCATTAACTGCACCAGATGGTAATATCTATATGTTAAATTATGTTCCTGATGGGGAAGCAGCTAGAGCTTATTTTCTAAGAACAGATTGGCTTAAGAAATTAAATTTAGAAATGCCTACAAATTTTGAAGAATTAGAAAAAGTATTGTATGCATTTAAAAATGATGATCCAAATGGTAATGGTGTCAAAGATGAGATTCCATACTTTAATGATAAGTTTGAAGAAATGATTCGTCTTGCTAACCTTTGGGGAGCTAGAGTATATGGTTTTGACTCTTATACAGAAAGAGTTGTATTAGATGAGAATAATAATATGTATCATGCATGGACTGCTCCAGAGTTTAAAGAAGCAATCCTTGGTATGAATCAGTGGTATGAAGATGGAATCATAGATCCAGAAGTATTTACAAGAAAAGCGAATACGGCAAGACAAACATTATGGACAAAGGATAATGTTGGTGGTATGACTCATGAGTGGATCGCATCTACATCATCCTACAATTATAATGAAGAACTATTAAAAACAGTACCTGATTTTAAAGTTGAAGCTATGTTACCAGTAAGTAAAAATGGTGCTGCATTTGAAGAACATTATAGAGCTTTAGTAAAACCAGATGGTTGGGCAATCTCAGCAAATTGCAAGAATCCAGAAGCAGCAATTCGTTTTATGGACTGGTTCTTTTCAGAAGAAGGTAGAATTGCAATCAATTATGGTATTGAAGGTGAAACCTACACAATGGTAGATGGAAAACCTACCTTTACAGAAGAGGTTCTTTCCTCAGGCGGTGTTAACGTTTATTTACAAAAAGGCTATGGTGCACAGTACCCAATCGGTTATGCACAAGATTTTGCATACGAAGCTCAATGGACAGTGAAAGAAGGATTGGATGCGTATAATCTTTATGTCTCCAATAATGTATATGATGCTGCTCCTACAACACCAGTTTTAAATTATACAGAAGAAGAAACTGCAATTTATGATAAGTATATTACTGTATTAAATGAGTATCAGAATGAGCAAATTAGTGCATTTATCATTGGCAAAGAAGACATTGAAACTGGATGGGAGAGTTATATCGAAAAATGCAAAGAGCTTGGATCAGAGGAATTAGTAAAAGTATATCAAAGTGCGTATGAGCGTTATGTAAATAATTAATAAAATATCTGGGCTGTTACAATAGCGTAATCTCTTGTAACAGCTCAATTCATAAAGACTGAAGTTCACTAAAGTTTGTGCCTGCGCTAAAAAGCGAACAAATTCGCTTACACAATACTTGGAATGCGCAAAAACAGCACAGAAATGAGGAGAAATATGAAAAAGATTTTGGAACCAAAAGATTCTTTGCTGACAATTAAATATGCACCAGATGGGGAGGTGCTAAATGAGAATCCCCCAAGATTTACATGGATGCCAGCAAGTGATGAGGATTTGGAATATCGTTTGCAACTATCTACAAATCCTGATTTTACGGAGGATGCTACAACAACGTTTGAGCATATTCCATATAATTTTTTTACACTGGACAAAATCCTAGAGCCGGGCACCTACTATTGGAGATATAGTTTAAATGATAAAGACTATGATTATAGCCAGGTTAGAAATTTTCAAATTACGAATGACATGATACAGACACCTTTAGTTAGCCGAGAACATCGTTATGATCAAGTAAACTTAACTCATCCAAGAATTTGGCTTAATCAAGAGGAAATCAAAAATTTTAGAGAAAATCTTAAGAAAGAAAAAAATTATTGTGGATTTGATACCTTTTATCAAAAATCAATTCTTACATATTTAGATAAAGAGTTTATAAAAGAGCCAAAACCATATCCAGATAATAAACGAGTAGTTCATCTATGGAGACAAAACTATACGGATTGCCAGGAAGCGTTATCACACATACGTTCCTTAGCAGTGGGTGGTGTAATTCTTGAAGATGAGCGAATGATATCACAAGCAAAATCTGCATTATTAGAACTTGCAGGCTGGGATACCAAAGGGCCTACTAACCGTGATTACAATGACGAGTGTGCATTTCGTGTTGCTTATGCATTAGCTTTTGGTTATGACTGGTTATATAACTACTTAACAAAAGAAGAACGAGACTATGTTTTTGAAAAACTTTTTATACGTACGAAACAAGTTGCAGACCATGTAATTGTGAATTCAAGGATTCATTTCTCGCTGTATGACAGTCATGCGGTACGTTCACTTTCCTCTGTATTAACTCCATGTTGTATCGCAATGCTTACGGACTGTGAGGAAGCGAGAGAGTGGCTGGATTACACCATTGAATACTTTAATGTAATATATACACCATGGGGTGGTATTGAT
Source organism: Bacillota bacterium (assembly GCA_023387655.1). Taxonomy (GTDB): domain Bacteria; phylum Bacillota; class Clostridia; order Lachnospirales; family Lachnospiraceae; genus Lachnoclostridium. The sequence goes on along the minus strand of JAEWHR010000204.1, from coordinate 3,190 downwards.
GGGGGCTGGGCTGAAGGCCCTATGTATTGGACCACTGGCATGGCCTTCGTTATCGAAGCCATAAATACGATTAAAAACTTTACTGGGATAGATATTTATAAGCGTCCATTCTTCCAAAAAACAGGTGATTTCCCATTGTATTGTAATCCGGTAGATACCTATTTTGCGAGCTTTTGCGATCAATCCAACCTTGGCAAATATCCAGGACATAAGTTAGCATTCAATATACGTCAGTTTGCTCTTGTATCAAAAAACGAAAATTACCGTTGGTTTTATGATGAGGTATTTAAAAGAGAACCTGAGATAGAGCAAGCCTTTTATAATAACGGATGGTGGGATTTCCATTTTGATGAAATGGTATATCAGCATGATAGTAAAGATGTCACCTTAGAAAAACAAGAGCTTGATATGGTGAAATGGTTCCGTGATATCGGGTGGGTTGCAATCAATAAGGATATGAAGGATTTTGATAATCACATTTTTATGTTAACAAAGAGTAGTCCATATGGCAGTGTAAGCCATAGCCATGGTGATCAAAATTCATTTTTACTTTTTGCTTATGGAGAGCCTTTCATCATAAAAAGCGGTTATTATATTGGTTTTAATACCTCGATGCATCGAGATTGGCGCCGTCAAACGAAATCACATAACACAATTTTAATTGATGGAAAAGGCCAATATGCAGGAATGGATAAAGCGAAGCAATTAAATGCAGAAGGTTGTGTCTGTGAAGTCAAGGAACAAGAGAATCTTGTCTATATTAAAGAAAATGCAACGAAAGCTTATGCTGAAAATGTTCCTGAATTAAAAGATTATACGAGAGAGATTTATTTTATTGATGAGTCTTATTTTGTTATCGTTGACAGCGTTGAAGCAGAACATGAGGTATCGGTGGATTGGTTGTTGCACAGTCTATCAGAATTTAAAATTGATCAAAGCAAATTTAGTATTGATCGACCAAAAGCGAGGCTAGACGGTAAGATTGTCTATTGCTCTAGTCAAATAGAATCCATAACTCAAACAAGTGAGTTTGAGGGGGTTGATTTAAAAGAGATTGAAGGTCTTGATGATCAATGGCATCTTACAATGAAAACCAAGAAAGCTAAAAATCATGTCATAGTTTCTTTGCTTGTGCCATCGAAAATGGAAGATAGAAAAATAGTGACAGCTATTAAGGACGACCAGGGACATGATGTATTTATTTACTTTAGTCACGAGGGTAATACATTCTCACTTAGAACGGATGGAAACAAAAGATACTAAAACAACGTAGAAATGAGGAAAAAATGGATTATTTTAAATATATCAATGAGAGCATGGAATATAAATCAATGCTAGAGACTATGAAATCTGAAATCCTTGATTTTATGGATAATTTTAAGGATGACTCTCGATTTATAAGTGGTTGGGGGCACGCTTATTTCTGTAACGAAGATGGCGGAAGATTGATTTATGATATACAAAAGCCTTTTGAACATAAATGCTCTATCTGCGGTCGAATTTATGATGAATATAAGTACAATGCATGTTTTGTTACGATGATGCGAAATGAAGCAATTGTTACAGCTTTAAAGTCATCTATTTTGTATCGAGTTACAAGGGAAGATAGGTATAAAAAGATAGCAACTGACATCATTGAATTTTATGCAAAGAATTATCATCAATTTACATTACATGCAAAAGATCAAATTAACTGTAGTCCTACCACGGATGTCGGTGGAGCAGGAAAGATTATGCCTCAGGGATTAAATGAAGCTATCATTGCAATTCGAATCGTAAATTCTCTGGAATTGTTAAAAGACTCATTAGATAAAGATTGGATTTCAATGGTAAAAGAATCCTTATTTGTTCCAATGTTTGAATTATTAGTTCCACAGAAAATGCACATTCATAATATTCCAACGTGGATTAATAGTGCGATTGGTGTATTTGGATTGTTTTTCCAAGAGGAAAAGTGGATTGCTGAAGCAACAAAAAATCCATTTCATTTATTCGAACAATTAGAACAGGGTGTAACTGAAAGTGGTTTTTGGTATGAAGGTTCTATCCATTATAATTTCTTTGCATTAGAAGGAATTATGAACTTCTTTGTATCTGCAAAAGACTACAATTTTGAAATTGATCAGAAACATCTAGATATTGTATTCCATATGTTTGAAGCAGCTTACGACTATGCCTTTGATAATGATATTTTCCCTAATCCAAGCGATGGATGGCCCAATATCAGCTTAAAAACGTATTCTTATGTTTACTATATGGCATATGCCGTGTTTGGAGATAAAATACTACCATATTTAAAACATATCGAAAACAACCCAGCACCTCGTGCAAGACTGCCATTATCAGAGCCATATTATTATGATAATCGAATACCACTGGACAGAATTATGTATTGTCCAGAGATTTCAGAATTAAATTCAAAGGAAGCTAAGCCTCGCGGTTCAGAGAGTTTTGAAGCGAGCAACTGTGCGATTTTAAGAAATGATACCTATAATTTATTCTTTAAATATGGTCATCAGACGAAAAGTCACGCACATCCGGATAAAATGAACATTGAAATTATGGTATACAATCAGGTACTGACCAAAGATTTGTCAAATTCAGGATATGCTTCTAAGATGTGCAATGAATGGCATAGAAAAATTGCTGCACATAATACCTGCGTAATAAATGGGATGCCGAGTGATATTAGTAATCCTGGAACATTGTTGGAGTACTCCGATACCCATGTAAAAGCAAAAGCCAATGCATATGAAGGTGTTACCTATACAAGAGATCTAACATTGGACGGTTCTGTGTTAACAGATATTTTTGACGTGGAACTAGAAGAAAAGAATCAAATCGATTGGTTCTTTCATTACGAAACACCAGTGAACATAGATGGTTTAAAGCTTACTCCGGTATCGATGTTTAGTGAGTATGGACGTATCGAGGAAGTAAAGGAGATTACATTATTTAATAGTAGCATTACTATAGAAAATGAACTCGTAACCATGCAACTTGATTTAGAACAAGGGATGCGTCTCTATCTCGCAAAAACTTATAACAATCCAGCAGATAAGATGAGAGATACGCTAATTATTCGTACTACGACCTCTAGAGCCAGAATTAAATCCACGATAGCGGCGAAGTAAGATCAGAGTTAAAGAATAAATCTTTCACTTTGAAAGTTTGTGTCTGTGCTGCAAAG
>JAEWHR010000197.1 GCA_023387655.1 Bacillota bacterium | reverse complement strand
TATGTACTTTTATCAAATCGTATTGATATATTTATTATTATAATTATCAATTTATATTATGTCAATATTAATTTTATATTTATCTAATTACATTAAAAATCACCTTTCTTACAAAGGATTCTTCTCTGATAATAAAAGGCGACAGAAAGCATAACAAACTTTCCATCGCCTTTATTATATTTCTGTTTAATAATCTTCTTTAATACCCTAATGAATACAAACTTAATTAGAAAATGGCTCTGTCACAACAAGAGGTTGATAATGGAAATAAAATTATGGTAGTATTTTAGAAGTGTACCTTATATAATAACAATATGGTTAAGTCACAATCGTATTATATTTCCAATTAAATTATAAAAGATTAGACGGAGGTGTGTTTAAGTGAAAAGAAAATCTGTGTGTATTGTAGTATTAGCAACAATTATAATACTTGTACTTGTTTTTTTGATATATGATTTTTCAAGTAATAACTATCAATCAAGTAATATTTATCAAAAAATTGATGTATTTACTGCTAAAGGTTTTGATAAAGAGACAAATACTCCAATTCTATCAATTACTGATAAAATAAAATTAAAAGAAATATCAACCATTATAAAAACATCTAATAAAATTAATGGGATATTAGATGTAACTACACCTAACTATATTTTAGAAATGCATAGTTTTACTAATGACATAGAGACCATATATTTATGGTTGGATAAAGACAGTATTAAAGGTATGATTATGTATAAAAATAAAACCGAAACTGGTTATTCAATTTCAGAAGATAATACTCTAAGTTTAAAACAAGTAATATTAAAAAAATAATTTGATATTTTTCGATATTACGTAATAAAAAACAATTTAGCAGAGCTCATGTTATGCTCTGCTAAAATAATATCATTTTTCAACTATATGTTGTGACAGAGCCTAGAAAATAAACTGTACCAAAAGCATATATACAATGGTACCACCGCCAATACTTAATAATACATTGCTCTTTAAATGATGTAAAATTAGTATGACACCAATTGCTAGTAACTCTGGTAGCCCGTGACTACCTTTTACTATATTAACATCTTTTAGACAGTAAACAACTAAAAGACCCATCATTGCTGTGGGAAGTGCTTTCCCTAAAAATTGTATGTATTCTGGTATCTTTTTGTGTTCTGGAAATAATAGAAACGGAAGAAATCTCGTAATCATAGTTCCAAATGCAACTGCCAGAATAATTCCAACCGTTTGAAGTGGGGTTAAATACATAGCTTTTTCCTCCCTCCACTTAAAAATAATACAATCAATATCATAGCTGGAATTACCATTTGGTCAGCTCCAAAGAGTAGTAAACTAAGAACGGAACAAATAATTCCTATAATCCCCATGATACGGTTTTCTTTTTTCTTCCATTGCTCTATAAATAAAACAACAAACAAAGCGGTTAGTACAAAATCTAACCCTTCGGTATTAAACGAGATAAAGTTACCCGCAATTCCGCCAAGTAAAGTACCAATAATCCAATAAAGATAATTTAATAGAGAAATTGCAAAGTAAAAATACTTCCGCTCCACCCCATCTGGTGGTTCAACTCCATAAGTCACAGAAAACGTTTCATCGCATAATACATAGATTAAGAAATAACGAATCTTCCCAAGTCCACGATACTTGCTTAACATGGATATACCATAAAATAAATGTCTGGCATTTACCATAATGCTAAGTAAAAATGCCTGTACTGGTTGAAAAACAGTAGTCAATAAAGTAATTGCAACAAACTGCATACTACCACAAAATGCTACTGCACTCATTAAAACAGACCATAAAGGACCATATCCTTTAGTCTTCATTAATACCCCATACGCCATACCTAAAAATAAAAATCCTGTTAAAATAGGTATAGTATGGGGAAATGCTTCCTTAAATGCTTTTTTCATAATGTCATCCTACTTATAATCCTCTACATCAAATTCTCGGTTCTTAAAATAGTACTTTCGATCTTCTTCTGTAATACTACGAATCACTCGACATGGATTTCCAACAGCTATCGAATTATCTGGAATATCCTTAGTAACTACACTTCCTGAACCTATCACAACATTGTTACCAATATGAACATCTGGGTTAATGACTACATTTCCTCCTACCCAAACATTATCTCCGATGGTTACTGCAATACCGTATTCATATCCGGAGTTTCTTGAATCCGGGTGAATAGGATGACCAGCAGTATAGATTGAAACGTTCGGAGCAAACATTACATTATTTCCTATAGTCACCTTACCTACATCAAGAATGACACAATTAAAATTCGCAAAAAAATTCTCTCCCACCTCAATATTGTAACCATAGTCACAATGAAATGGTGCTTCAATCGAACATTGCTCTCCCATTTTTCCTAATATTTCTCGTAATAATTTTTGTTGCTTCTCCTTTTCAGTCGGCAAGCAATGATTAAACTCATGGATTTTCATTCTACAATTCAACCGTTCCTCACTTAAGCCATCCATCCATGCTTTATAAGGAAGCCCTGCTAACATACGTTCTTTTTGATTCATAATAACTCCTATCCTCATGCTTTAGTACGTATACAAATCAAGGTACAATTTACCTTGTTTTACTTTTTCTCTCTTCCAAGTAAATCCCAAAATTAGAATACCTCTTTAACGAATTACAGTCAAGCTTTATAAAATCCCACGTTTCCTCATAATTCCCCTGCACTGCTAGGTCATTCTTTTGAAATATTTTTATAAACTCTTTCGGTTTGTTATAATATTGATTCTCAAACTCCTCTGCCATTTGCTCTTTTTCTTCACGAGTTAGATTTGGATTATTATGAAGAACATGATCCATATTAGAAGAAAAGTAATACACATGATAAGGAATCGTTCTCCAAACCTTTTCTATTGATAACATTCTTTCTATCACATCTGACTTCTGATCATTACGTTCCTTGATATTCATTGGGTCTGGAGTTAAGATTTCCTCTGGCTTATATTTTGTATGTGGAGAACCCTCCTCCACCTTAGCTACCTTTTTGATATGCTCCTCTGAGACAAATGCACCATCTGTATCGATGATATGAACAACCTCAAAGAAATCTTTCGGTTTAAAAATACTCCCACTAAATTTTTTTATAATTGCACCAATACGTTCACTAATATTCTTAGGGCTGGTACCATATCGCGAGGTGATATCTCCATTCGTTATTACAAAATGCACCGATGCTCCCTCAAGAAGATCACTAAGACATATGGATAAACTAGTTTTGTCATGGATTCCTTCCACGATAAATAAAATAATTTTTTTACTTTGCATCGCTATCACCTGCCATCTTTAATGCTCTTCTTATCAAGTAAGGATTCGTCATCTCATAGATGCATTCCTTCTGTCCACCAAGAATGATATCATGAAAATAAATATCTCTTAAGTTTTGATTTGGTCTGACATTCTGAAACCTTAAATAGCGATGTTTTTCATTTGTAGTAGTAAATAGTATATTTTTCTTATTCAGTACCTCAAGCGGACGCAAATTGTGAGAAGTAAATATAAGTTGCCCTTGCCCCGACTCCTCGAATATTTGTAGTATCTCCCCTAGCAAGAACTCAAAAATTCCGCTGTCAAGTTCATCAATAGCAACCGTAACCGAAGCATCCTTATAAGCCAGAATCACGGCATATAGTATGGAAATCAACTTCTTTATACCATCGGATTCATATTGCAGTAAGATTTCATTCTCTCCTCTTTTTGCAAATAATTGAGTCTCTATCAGAGTTTCTCCATTCTCGCCCTTTTGCTCTTCTAACTCTGCTAAACGAATGCTAAGCCCTGGTACCACTTCTCCCAAAACCACATTAATTAATTCAATCTTTTGTTGAATGATTGGAGTAATTTCTTTTGCAAGTAAGGATGTTCCATGTAGTTTTAAGCTTCCATATAGCATAGAAACAGTTTTTTTATCCTCTAAGACAAAGGAGAAGGGCAATGCAATATTAGCATTGATTACTCCACTCTGAACATTACTAATAATATGAAACTGATATGTTGCAAAGTAATTAAGAAGATGGATTATAGTAAGAAAATCAGAATTATTTACTTCTAAAACTGATAGTGTTTCTTTTGAGAAAAGATAAGAAGTCCCGCTCTTATATGCTTTCTTTAATTGTTTCTCTATTTTTTCTTTGTTCTTTTCCTTATAGGAATTAGTAAACATATTGTTAGGAGAAACCTTGATGCTAAGCATTTCTTCCTCATCTATTCTTATGAAGATTTTCATTGACCTTGATTTTTCATAGCAGTTTCCTTGAAATTTTGAAATCGTTAATATTTCACTGGTTATGGCTACACTTCGATCTACTGAATTATCTTTGAATTCTTGCTTTTGAATACTAGAGTCTTCTTTGGGGTACTCCATCTTGCCTTCTTTTTGGTATTCCATCCTGCCTTCTTTTTGATACTCCACCATGCCTTCTTTTTGATATTCCATCATGCCTTCTTTTTGATATTCCATCTTTCTTCCTTTTTGCTGTAAAGGCACTTCTTTCGATAAGGTTACTTCATAAACAACCTTAAACTTATCCTGTTCTTGAGTAACCACACTAAATTCAAACGAGCAGACTGCCGCCTGCTCGCCGCATGTTATCATATTGCTAAAATTCATAGGTAATGCAGTACCGCTCATCAATCCTTTTAACAAAGATAAGGCACAAATGAGTGTCGTTTTTCCAGACCCATTCTGACCATAAACCCCAAGAACATCTGCTTTCCTCTCATAGATATTCTCCCAAAGATTACAAGAAAACCGGATGTTTCCCGAGCTAACATTCTTTAAGTTTTGTATCCTTATCTTTTGTAGTCGAATGATTGATTTTGCCATACTGTATCCCTCTCATTATTTTCATCGATAAGGGTATGTTAACTATTTAATACGATTTTATTCACACTATTTACAAGAGCTAATGCACTTGCTTTCATAACATCTCTTTCAATTGCTTTACCAAAATAAAATTTCCCTTTATATTGTATCTGAACAACAACCTTTCCTAAGGATTCTTTTTCAGCACCAATATTTTGAATTCGATAATCAATCAGATGAATAGGCATATCCACTGCTTTTAATATCGCTGCATACAACGCTGATATTGCACCATTTCCTGCTTCACTTACCACAGCCTCTTGATTATCTCTTACTAACTTCACTGTTGCAGATGGTAAATTCATATTTACATTCATTTGAAAATCTTCTAACATCCACAACTTCTTTTCCCCATTCTTTTGCACTCTATCATCCGAATCTAGTAAATCAATGACATCATTATCATAGACCTCTTTTTTCTCATCCGCAATTTTTAAGAAGTTAGCGTGAATTTCATTTAATACATCAGGTGCTATTTCATAACCAAGCTTTTTTGAGATATATTCAAATGCATGTTTTCCGGAGCGAGCGGTAAGTACAATATCCATAGGTGGTGCACCGATATCCGAAGGTTCGAATATTTCATATACATCCTTTGATTTTAGAAGGCCATCCTGATGAATTCCAGAAGAATGTGAAAATGCATTTTCCCCTACTAACGCTTTATTTACTTGAACATCAAGCCCCATCGTACGACTTACGATTCGGGAGGTTTCATATATGGCAGAATGATTGATCTCCGTATATCCGTCATAATATTCTGGATGAAGCTTTATTCCCATAACCACCTCTTCTAAGGAGGTATTTCCTGCTCTTTCTCCTATTCCATTAATCGTACATTCCACTTTATTCGCACCATTTCTTACTGCAGCTAATGTATTTGCAGTGGCAAGCCCTGAGTCATCATGACAATGGACACTTAATAATACATGAGGTGCTACATTCTGAAGACGGTCATAGATTTGATGGATTAAACCACCAAATAATTCTGGTACCGCAAACCCAACCGTATCCGGTATATTCACACAAGTAGCTCCAGCTTTCACTACTGCCTCAATTGTTTTCCACATATACTCTAAATCAGAGCGACTTGCATCTTCAAGGGAGTATTCCACCTGTGAAGTATAGCGCTTTGCATAGGCAACCGCATCTATTCCCATCTGTAAAATATCTTCTGGATTCTTATTGAATTTCTTAGTTATATGAACATTAGAAGACCCTAATACAATATGGATCATCGGATTTGCTGCCTCTTTCAAACTTTCATACATACGATCAATATCGGATTTTACTGCTCTTCCTAAAGCAACCACAGAAGAATCCTTTATTTGTCTACTAATTGCTCTAACCGCCTCAAAATCCCCTTGGGAGGAGGAAGGAAAACCAGCCTCCATATAATCTACCTTTAGTTTCTCTAATTGTTTTGCAATATACATCTTTTCATTAAAATTAAGTTTTGCTCCCGGTACCTGCTCTCCATCGCGTAAAGTTGTGTCAAAGACATAGATTTTTCTCATATTAACCCCTTTCTTGCGCTCTTACGCATTAAATTAATCGTGCATAGTTGTCTTATGCACAAAAAATCCCCCAATTCGTCATTAGATTAAGAGACGAATTGGGGGATTTCCGCGGTACCACTCTTCTTCATGCCTAAAGCATGCACTTTATCGATACATTCCATAAAAGATCAAATCAAAGTAACTCACGAACAAAACACCTGTGATTGTATATCCTAAGAGCGATATTATTCAATGAAGTTTTATAAATTCCTATGAATAAAAAAACTTCTGTCTCCAAAGAGACAGAAGTTACTCTGCTAAACCACTCTTACGTGTTCGTTCGATACATCCAATATGGTCAATATCTATCCCCTGTAACGGTGGGCTTCCGTCTTAACCTACTGCAATTGTTCAGTCAGCTACTCCAAGGCGAGTTCACCCTACTTAGATTCTTGCTTCGCACCAACCAGCAAGTCTCTGCTAATCCTCCTACGGTTACTATTCCTTTTCAAAGTATTTATCATATAATTTTCATTATTCTACCAAAGTTTTTACACTCTGTCAAGATAAATCGCTAAATTATTTATTCTTAAATTGCTACCTTAAATTGCTAGATTGTTTTTATTAACTAAGTTATTTCCAAAACATTTCTATTCTTCTGGTTGCTTTGGAATTCCATCAAATCCTTGCTGTAAATCAGCATCGGTTGGAATATAGTCTGTCATTTCTCCATTATGGAAACGCTCGTAAGCAACCATATCAAAATATCCAGTACCTGTTAAACCAAATACTATCGTCTTTTCTTCTCCTGTTTCTTTACATTTTAGAGCTTCATCAATTGCTACGCGAATTGCATGACTACTCTCTGGTGCTGGTAGGATTCCCTCAATTCTTGCGAATTGTTCTGCTGCCTCAAATACTGCTGTCTGCTCAACTGCACGAGCTTCCATTAAGCCATCCGCATAAAGTTGAGATAATACAGAACTCATACCATGATAACGTAGACCGCCAGCATGATTTGCAGATGGTATAAAATTACTTCCTAAAGTATACATCTTGGCAAGTGGGCAAACCATACCAGTATCACAAAAATCGTAAGCATATTTTCCTCTTGTTAAACTTGGACAGGAGGCTGGTTCTACTGCTATAAATTGATACTGCTTTTCTCCACGTAATACTTCACCCATAAATGGTGAAATTAATCCACCTAAATTCGATCCGCCACCTGCACAACCAATGATGATATCAGGAGTGATTCCATACTTATCAAGAGCTGCCTTTGTCTCTAAGCCAATGATTGATTGATGTAATAGCACTTGGGATAATACACTACCAAGCACGTAACGATAACCTGGTGTTGATACTGCCACTTCAACCGCTTCTGAAATCGCACAACCTAAGCTTCCAGTGGTTCCAGGGTGTGCTTCTAGAATTCTTTTCCCTACTTCCGTTGATAATGAAGGAGAAGGAGTAACTTGTGCTCCATAAGTTCTCATTACCTCTCTACGGAAAGGTTTCTGTTCATAAGATACCTTAACCATAAATACTTTACAATCTAAATCAAAATAGGAACAAGCCATCGATAGAGCAGTACCCCACTGACCTGCACCAGTTTCTGTTGTTACACCATGTAGCCCTTGTTTCTTTGCATAATATGCTTGTGCAATTGCAGAGTTTAATTTGTGGCTACCACTGGTATTATTTCCTTCAAATTTATAATAAATCTTAGCAGGAGTTTGTAACTTCTCTTCTAAACAATATGCTCGTACCAGTGGTGCTGGACGATACATCTTATAAAAACTAAGGATTTCCTCTGGAATATCAATATAAGCATTGGTATCATCAAGCTCCTGTGTTACAAGTTCATCACAAAACACTTGCTTTAATTCATCAAATGTCATCGGTTTTAACGTCCCCGGGTTTAGCAATGGTGCTGGTTTATTATTCATATCAGCACGTACATTATACCACTTCGTTGGCATCTCGCTTTCTTCAAGATAGATTTTGTAAGGTATTTCTTGCTTCTTCATAATCCGTTCTCCTTTCAATCATGTAAACATGTTTCATGACTGCACTATGTTCATAAACTTTTAATACTCATTGTCTTATCAATAAAACAATGAACCGCGCAGTAATGAGTGATTAATGAAACATAACTCTTGGGAAAAGGTATAAAAAAAATACCCTTATCCCATACAAAAAAATCTGCAGGGACAAAAGTATCGAACTTCTGCGGTGCCACCCAGCTTGACGTAATACGTCCACTCTATGCATACAATCATATGCCTATCTTTGATAACGGAGGATATCTCCGGCTCACCTACTTAATTTCAGTTTGCCCTCCGAAGCCCATTCCTCTTAGTCTTTACCTGCTACAATCTCACCACCTGTAGCTCTCTTTAAAGCAAGTTTCTAAAAGTACTTACTCTTCGTCAATGGTTTTCAATTAATTTACCACTATATTCCATCATTGTCAATAGCATTTTTTATACCATTACATTCTAATTTCTCAATATTACAATAATATTTCCAATATTTATATAGTTGCATATGCAACTGTTTTATGTTACGATTTATATTGTTGCATATGCAACTAAATTTCAACACAAAACTTGCTATAAATAATGAACATAATTTATAAAAGGAGATTCAAAATGGTTCAAGTAGAAGACAACAATTACTTAGGAGAAGAAAAGATAGGAAAACTTCTCATTAAGTATTCTATCCCTGCAATCATTGGTATGGTTGTAAATATGCTCTATAATGTGGTTGACCGTATTTATATCGGAAAGATTCCTGAGGTAGGAGGTCTGGCTATTACTGGTGTTGGAATTACTATGCCGATAACCTCAATTATCACAGGTATCGGTATGCTGATCGGTATTGGTACTTCCGCAAGTATCTCTTTATCTTTAGGTGCTAAAAATCGTGAAAAAGCTCAGAGAATTTTAAGTACTGGATTTCTTAGTATTATCATTGCTAGTATAAGTGTTGCACTCTTTGGTAATCTTTTTGCTGAGTCAATTGTACATCTATTCGGTGGTAGTGATAATACTACTCCTTATGCCCTACTTTACTTAAGACCTTTGATGTTTGGTACTGTTTTTAACCTCTGTGCCTTTGGTTTAAATCATTCCATTAGCTCTGATGGGAATCCAAATATCAGTATGTTTACAATGATTATTGGTGCTATCATCAACATTATCCTAGACCCAATCTTTATCTTTGCATTTGATATGGGCATTCAAGGTGCAGCTTATGCAACCGTTATCTCTCAATTTTTTGCAACATGTTGGGTCCTTTATTATTTTACCAAAGGGAAGAAATCCTCTCTTCATTTAAGAAAATCAACTCTTTGCTTTGATTTTTCTATTGCCAAAGGCATCCTTTCCATTGGTATGGCTCCATTTTTTATGCAACTAGCAGGTAGTATGGTACAGGTAGTTAGTAATAAAGCATTATTAACATATGGAGGGGATATGGCAATCGGTGCTATGGCTGTTATCACTTCGGTATGTACTATCTTTATCATGCCAATCTACGGTTTAAATCAAGGTTGCCAACCAATCATTGGTTATAATTACGGAGCTCGCAAATATGATCGTGTGAAAAAAACATACTTGTTAGGACTAACTTGGTGTACTATAATACTAGTAATATCTTTTGCGGCTATTCAGCTATTTCCAGAAGCTTTGATATCACTCTTTAATAATGACAAAGAGCTTACCGATATCGCACTAAACGGGATACGTATTTACCTATTTTCTTTACCAATCATCGGTATTCAAATGACTGCTTCAAATTACTTCCAATCAATTGGTAAATCTAAAAGTGCTATGATAATTGGGTTGACCAGACAAGTAATTTTCTTAATTCCTGCCTTCCTTATTTTTTCAAAATTGTGGGGATTACAAGGTATTTGGTTTGCTGGTCCTATAGCTGATACATTAGCGGTCTGTATCTCAGGCTTTGCTATTTACCGTGAATTAAAATTATTAAAAAAGGAGAATAACAATGTCCAACCAAAATTGTTCTGAGGGTTCACTCTCTCTTGGAAACTATATCAGTATCTTTTATCGAATTGGCTCCTCCTATCTATCACGTAAATACGAGACCTATCAAATAGGTTTTGGACAATATCAGTTTTTGATAATGTTATACTTAGAAGATGGTTTAAGCCAAGACGAATTAACCAAAAGAGTTTATGTAGATAAAGCAACCACAGCCAGAGCAATTAATAAATTAAAAGAAAATGGTTACGTCACAGTAATCGTTGATCGTAAGGATAAAAGAAAGCATCAAGTCTATTTGACAGAAAAGTCGTTAGCCCTAAAAGAAGAACTATTAGCTATCGCACTGGAATGGGAGAATAAATTATTGCATTCCTTAACTCCCGAGGAACAAACTACTATGTTTCAACTATTCCAGAAAATTTCTCTAGCAAATGAATGGATCTCAAAACCAAAAGGAAGCTAATAAAGATAGAATTTGATTCTAAGAAAATTTATATAACTTCTATAATCAAAAACCCACAAAAATAGATCATTGAGTTTTCTGTCAAATAGACAGTGAAACTTCATTGACTAGTTTTTGTGGGTTTTTATCTTTTATACCATTACATGTTTCTTATGCTTCTGTAAAAAAGAAATCATTGATAAGTTTATCTTTCTATAACGACGGCATCCACTTTACTCTCTTTAGATAAATAAATAATACAATTGCACTACAGGTCCATGTAATTGGATATGCCCAGTATACGATATGAATATCATTTACATATCTTAAGGCAACTGTCATATATACAACACGTAAGATACACCAAAAACTTATCATCGTAATCATAGGTACAATCGATTTTCCGGCACCTCGCAAAACACCAGCTATTCCATGTGAAATTGCAACAAGAAAGTAAGCAGGTACAACATTTCGAGCCATTTCACTTCCATAAGCGATTACTTCTGGATCTTGATTAAACAGTGCAATAAGATATGGAGCAAAAATAAAGATGATTACACCTATTATTTCAGCAGTTATCATACCTGCAAGTAATGAAAATGTCATTCCTTTCTTAACACGTTCTAGCTTTCTAGCGCCAATGTTTTGACTAACAAATGTGGTTACTGCTAAGGCAAAACTACTTGCAGGCAATAGAGCAAAACCATCAATCTTCCAATAAGCTCCGCAACCTGCTATCGCTTGTTCACCAAAAGAATTAATATTAGACTGAACTATAACATTGGATAAAGAAACGATTGAATTTTGTAAACCACCAGGCAACCCAATTCTTATAATCTGTTTTAGCTCATACTTATGGATTCTTAGTTTATGTAACTTTAATTGATATACTGACGTTTCAGTGATTAATTTATAATAAGTAAGGATACAGCTTACAGTCTGAGCAATGACAGTTGCAATTGCAGCACCTGCAATTCCCCAGTGAAATACAGCAACAAATAATAAATCTAATATAACATTTATAATTGTTGAGATAATTAGATAGTAAAGAGGTCGTTTGGAATCTCCAATCGCTCGGAATATTCCGCTCCCGATATTATACATAACTGTCGAGGCGATCCCAGCAAAGAAGATACGAAAGTATAATACAGAATTTTGCATGACACTATCTGGTGTACCCATCCAAACCAAAATAAATGGTGACAAGATAACCCCAAGGATAGTTAAAACAATACTACCAATGATTCCAACGGTTATCATGGTATGAACTGCACGCTCAACACCTTCCTCGTCTTTTGCACCATAATATTTGGATATCACAACACCTGCTCCAACCGAAATCCCCATGAAGGCACTGACTAAAAGATTGATAACAGAACTGGAAGAACCTACTGCTGCTAATGCACTGCTGCCAAGAAAATTACCGACAATAATAGAGTCTGCAGCATTATACATTTGTTGAAATATATTTCCTAACAACAACGGTATCGTAAATAAAATAATTTGCTTCCATATGGGTCCTTCGGTCAATGATACTTGATTCTTACTGTCACTAAACATAGTAATCTCTCCTCGATTTTCTTTCGTAGTAGCATATACGATTTGTAATAAAGAGAAACATAAGGTCATTAGCAAAACCTTATGTTTCTACATTATTTTTTATAAAAAGCAGTCTTTTTCAAACATATCTGCTTACCTTTATTCTTAGATACTTGCTGCTCGTAATGCTATATTTTCTATTATAGTCCTATTAATTTTAGAAAGCAACCTACTGAGCATAGAATATTATATACGAAATTTCGTTTAGATTAGTAAAAAATTTTTCGAATTGTGTTGACAAATAAAACAATATCTGATATCATATCTATTGTCTTCATGAGACACATAAATATACCAGTTGCACGAGTGGCTCAGTGGTGGAGTATCGCCTTGCCAAGGCGAGGGTCGCGGGTTCGAATCCCGTCTCGTGCTTAACTTAATTCGTCAGAAGTCCTTCGTTTATGAGGATTCTGGCGAATTTTCATTTCTGGAGTTTTGAGTACCTATGAATACGTCACTTCCATTCATGTCTGAAAGAACATCTATAATACGTCTCGCAGTATTTTTCTTCTCCTGGTTATTCAGTATGTACGAACGGGTAGCGTCGGTATCATTGTTTCCGAGATACCAGAGAATATCTTCCGTTCCTATGCCCCTTCTATCCATCTCAGATGCAACTGTTCTTCGGATATCATGGGCAGATTTCACTTCGATTCCTGCACGTCTGCACTGAGTACGGATACAATTATCGACCTCACTTTGAGTTTCCCATTTTCACCTTCAACACGACTTTCCATCCGGTGGATATGTATTTCTCTGGCTTCCCAGTCAATATCAGACCATTTCAGCGCCACAGCCTCTCCAATCCTAAGTCTAAGCTTGAATAGAAGAAATACCACATAGGCGTCGGTCTCGTATGGCATCTGCATTAACCGCCTGTTCAGCTGACGAAAGAGCTTTGATATATGAAAGAATCCCAATAACCGTTTCCCCATACATAAATGTGATGTGTAACCGTTATTGGAATTAGTTGTTAGAGATAAAAAAGAATGATACAATAGCCATAGCATATTAAATAGGAATTTCGTTTATACGCAGATTACTTATATGTGCGACAATCTTCAGCAACTATTTGCGGCACAAAAAGTCGAGAAGAATTTTATTATTGCTCTATAATTAGAATCAGAAAGGTGAAGATGACATGGATTGGATGAAACAGCTTAATGAAGTAATGGACTATATTGAGGATAACCTACACGGCAAAATATCCTATGAAAGAATTGCACAAATAGCAGGCTGCTCATCCTATAACTTTCAAAGAATGTTTTCATATATTGCAGACAAACCGCTTTCTGAATATATTAGAAATCGCAGGCTTACACTTGCTGCTTTTGATGTTTTGAAAAGTAACGAGAGAATTATTGACATAGGAATAAAATATGGGTATGAGTCACAAGATGCTTTCTCGCGTGCTTTCAGAAATTTTCATGGTGTGTTGCCGTCAGCTGTAAGGAATGAAACAGTAAGCCTCAAATCCTGTCCAAAGCTCTCCTTTCAAATAACAATTAAAGGAGCAGAGAATATGAAGTATCAAATTGAAAGATGGCCTGCCTTTAAGGTAGCAGGAATTACAACTAAGGTTAAAACTGATAAGGCTTTTGAGATTGTACCACAAATATGGGATAAGGCTTGGAAAGACGGAACGATGCGAAAATTTATGGAGTTTTTTCCAGATTATCGTCCTGCAGGATTTTTAGGAATAGCCACTGGCGGACAAGACGGGAATTCTGAAGAAATTGATTATATTTTAGGTGTTACAAACCATGTGGATGTATCTGATTGCAATTATGTTCCGTACCCAGAAGAAATGACTGAGTATTCTTACCCAGAGGCAACGTGGGTAGTCATAAATGCAGATGGGGATATTCCGCATGCCGTACAGGATGTCTACAAGCAATTTTATTCCGAGTGGCTCCCAAGTTCAGGATATAAGTTGGCAGATTTGCCTGTGATTGAATGTTATATGCAGGAAAATAGACAAGAAGTATGGATTGCAATTGAAGGAGTGAATAAAGCATTATGATATATTCATTTATAGAAAAATTGCTAAAACAAGGAAATCGCAATTTTATTAAAATTCCATTTAATGTTTGGGAAGAATGTGGTCAAAAGGGATTAATCCCTGTTAAAGTTTCCATTAAAGACTGTATATATGAGTGTAAGCTTGTTCCGAAAGGCGAAGGTGTTTACTATATTCCTATCCCCAAAAGTGTTATGAATAAGATTGACATTAGCAATGAGATAAGCATTTCTTTTGAAGTCATTAGTAGATTGACTCGGATAAATCATGACAGTCCATATACAAAGGAAAATCCTATACGAAAAATTGACAATATACAAAATGTTACCTATCCCAAAGCTGGATACTGTGGTCAAATATGTATTTCTATGCTTACAGGGCTCGGTGTAGATGAAATTGTAGATATTATGCATTCAAAAGCAGGGCAATGTTCCTTTTCTAAAATGTTGGAAACATTGGATTATTTCGGAATCTCACACGATGATAAGATAACTTACACAAGAGGTAAAGAAATTATTTTGCCAGATTGTTGTATAGTAAATGTACATACCGGACAAACCAGCCATTTTGTTCTTTATTATAAAGGAAAATACTATGACTCAACTGATATAAATGCAGATAAAATAATTGGCTATCTAACAATTATTGTTGAATAGATACAGATTATGAGCATCACACGAAGGTTTACTATATTATTATATAGGTTAGATGAGTACCCTCTTGAGTACGTAAAAATTGGATGTTCTGGAAAGTCCCTTTCTATCAGTATTTTTTCGAGGGGATAGAATTCGAATCCCGTCTCTTGCTTAAATGAAAAGATCGCAAATCCATATAAATCAAGGGTTTGCGATTTTTTTTGCTTCAAAATAATGTGTGCATGATGTGTGCAACATCCTTTTACTTACAGGGAACTGCTATAATGCCTTTTCTATATCATTTCGTAAAAATGTACACTTCTATAATGGTGTAGATACTACCCTTTTGCCATCATTGACTTTATATATTGACAAATGTATAATTAAGTAAATTTAAATTTAATTAATTACTTCGCTATAGTACAAATTACGTAGAGAATAAATGGTGAGGTGTTAGGAATGCATGAAGAAATGTTTAAAAAATTAGAAGAAAACTTTAAGTCAAGAAACATAGAAGTAGAGTATTTTGATAGTTTAGAAGCTGTTAAATCATACATATTAGATATAGTACCAATAAAATCGACAGTTGGTATTGGTCATTCGGCTACACTCCAAAAGATGAATATTACCAATTCTTTATTAGAAAGAGGAAATGTTGTATATGATAAAGAACTTGCAAAAAATCAAGATGAGTGTAAAGAATTAAAAAGGAAAGCTCTTACTACAGATTTGTATATTACTGGTTCAAATGCTATATCTGTTGACGGGAGGATTGTTAATGTCGACCATAGTGGTAATAGAGTAGCTGCAATTACTTTTGGACCTGATAAAGTAATAATTGTAGTTGGAAAAAATAAAATTGTAGATTCAGTTGATGAAGCAATAAAAAGAGTTAAAAATGTAGCATGTCCCTTAAATGCAAAGCGAGCAGGATTTAATCCCCCATGCGTAACATTGAATAGGTGCGTTGATTGTATATCAAAAGAAAGGGTGTGCAATAGCCTTTCAATAATCGAAGGACAATCTGATTGCAATAGAATTAAAATTTTTATAGTTAATGAAGAATGTGGGTTCTAATCTATTAAATTATTAATACGGAATAGTCCACGAATTCGTATTAAATTTCTGGAAAAAACACACATGCCATGTGTGCAGATAAATAACAGAAGCCGCAAACCTCCTATTTATCAGTATTTGCGTGTGCGGGAATTTGTTCGAATCCCGTCTCGTGCTTACGAAATCCCTTGATTTTCAAGGGATTTTTTGTTGCGCTGATATGTTCACTACTATTTTGTGTTCTTTGTGTCGCTCTTTTGTGCCATAAAAAGTTCCTCCATTATCCACACAACAAAACAACGAAGGATCCATGCGCAGCAAGGAACTTCGTAGTTTCGATTTCACATACTCCAAAGATTCGTTGTGTAGATTTAACGCTTATCCAAAGTACTTTGCCCAGATTGATAGTTCTATCAAACTCATAAACTTCTTTTTTATAGACCAAATACATTAATTCATTGAATTTCCAAGGAAAAAAGTGTAAACCATATAAAAAGGTAGGTATTATACGATTTTTTATGTGCACATATTAATAACTTTATTTATATTACTTATGA
Organism: Bacillota bacterium; assembly: GCA_023387655.1. Lineage (GTDB taxonomy): Bacteria > Bacillota > Clostridia > Lachnospirales > Lachnospiraceae > Lachnoclostridium. The sequence continues at coordinate 4,328 of JAEWHR010000197.1, read as the reverse complement.
GATTTTATTACAAAATCAATATGTGTTATAATGGATTAAATTGGAATAATATGTTCATTAAAAAGATGATTAAAAATTATTTAGTTTTGGAGGATTAGGTTATGCATGGGAAAAGAATTCTTATTAAAGTATCTGGAGAAACACTAAGCGGAGTGAATCAATCAATTTATGATAAAACTGCTATTGATAATATCTGTTATGAAATAAAAAATATAAAAGAAGAAGGTTACCAAATAGCTATAGTTATTGGAGCTGGTAATTTACTAAGAGGTCGTGATGCCCAAAACTGGGAAATTGATAGACCAGATGCCGACGAAATGGGTATGCTGTTTACAGTAGCAAATGCACTTATGCTTCGTAATAAGTTAAATAAAATCGGAATGAAATCAAAGGTCATGACGCCGATGTTATTAACAGGAATCACGGAGATCTATAATAGAAAAGATGCTATAAAGATGCTAGAAGATAATTATATAATTATTTTTGGTGGAGGAATAGGCAACCCTTTTGTATCAACGGACTATCCAGCTGTACAGAAATCAATTGAAATTGAAGCAGATATGTTGTTTATGGCAAAGAATATCGATGGAGTATATGATTCGGACCCACATCTTAATAAAAATGCTAAACGTTATCAGCAGTTAAGTTATGACACCTGTGTATTAAAAAAATTTAAAGCATGTGATTCCGCTGCATTTATGTTGGCAGAGGAATTTGGTATTACAATGTATTTATATGATGGGAAAGATAAAGATGCTATATTTAGTATTATCGAAGGTAAGAATATTGGTACAGTGATTAAGAAGAATTGCATGGATATATTTTATTAAGATGAATTAAACTTATTTCGATAATCGTCAAGTTGTTAAAAAATATGTGCACTATTATGTGAACATAAATTAGAAGTGGATGAAACCCCTTTCTTATTAGTATTTGTAGGATGGGATTATGGTTCGAATTTGACAACAACTTTAGTAGTAATTGGTACTACTATTACAAATAGTGCGTTTTATATATAAATATATGTGTCAAAAGGGGGATATAATGGTTAACAGACCAAAAATGATACTATTTGATTATGGACAGACATTGATTTATCAGGACTACTATAACTCACTTAAAGGATATCAGGCAATTTATCAATACATCACCTCTAATCCAGAAAATATTACACCAGAGCAGATGAATGAATTGGCTAAAAAATTATATGAGAATTGCAATATAGCATTTGATAAAACTAGTAAACATGAATGGATTATAGATATAAAGAATACAGATATCCAAAGGTATATTAGTGATATTTATAAATTGGAATACTCAAAATCCCTAGATGAGCGAGAAATCATCTATTGGGATAATGCTTGTAATGGAACCGCAGCAGATTACATAGTTCAATTTCTTGATTATTTGTACAAAAGTGGTATAAAAACAGGAGTAGTTAGCAATTCATCCTTTAGTAGTGGTGCTTTACTTGAAAGATTAAATAGGCTTATTCCCAATAATCACTTTGAGTTTGTGATTGCTTCAAGTGATTACATTTTTAGAAAGCCCCATCCATATATTTTTCAACTTGCTATAGTAAAAAGTGGATTCGAACCGGAGAGTATCTGGTATTGCGGTGATGATACAGTTTGGGATGTCGAAGCTGCCTATAAGAGCGGGATGTTTCCTATATGGTATACTGCTAATTTGGATTATGAACAAAGAACACCAATTGTACCTCATTTAGAAATCAAAAATTGGTGTGAGGTTATTGATGTACTACAAACTTTAAAATAATCTTATAAAGGGGTAATTTCCATACTTAGTGATACAATTTAAAATTAGAAACTGCTGTATTCCCATGATATTATGTTAATAAATTTGTATCCTCATAACCCATTGCCATTTTTGACTTTAATTTTATCTCCACCATAAAGTCCAACTACAGATACGTCTTAAGTCAAGAGTACTTCGTTCTCTCTTCTTTTCTTTTTACAGTCCACCGGTTTACCGGTAATAAAAGGGATACACTTGTTGTAATGTGTAGAGAATACATTTTTGATGCAAATTTGATTTTCTATTTTTGGAATTGTATGATTTAGATATTTGTGACGGATGTTTAATTCATTAATAATTATATAAGCAAAAATTAGTCTAATATCATATAAATTACAGTTAGTAATTCTCCTGAAAAAGGGGCCGGAAACCAGCCCCTGCACAATTAATCTTCTTCTACAACGACTATTTCAATACCTTGTTCATCAAATGCAGACAAATCTTCTTCTGAAGCATCCCAATCAGTAATAAGTTTATTGAGTCTGTTAGCCGGGCATATACTCACAACTGATTCAAAACCAATTTTTTCAGTTGGATAAAGCCCAATTGTTTCTTTTGATGAATCAATAAGTGCATTGTAAAAACTAATTGCTTGTGATTTTTGAATTGATAATCCAAAATTGGATGAAATAAATGCCGATGTGATAAAACATTTATCAAAACGTAAATGTTTTATCATGTCAATTGCAAACGCATCATAACAATTTCCCTTATTATCCATTTCACCACCAAGAAAAATAACAGAAATATTATCCTTTATTCTTAGTTCTTCTGCAATGATAATAGAATTTGTTACAACTCGAATACGTAAATTGTCTGGAATATTCTGAACCATAAGATAACCAACGGAAGCAGAAGTAATGAATATTACATCATTATTATTAATCATAGATACTGCTTTTTTTGCAATCGCTAAATAATTTGGGTATATTTCCGTTACTTTACAAGTAACCTTTGAAGGCTTTCCAAGTGCAACTTGATGCGTGGAAATTGCACCCCCATGTGTTTTCTTCAAAAGTCCTTTTTCTTCCATGATACGTAAATCTCTACGAGCAGACTCAGCTGAAATCCCAAATCTCGCTGTGATTTCTTCAACTGATATTCTGCCTTTTTGATTTATCATATCAAGAATAGTTTGATGTCGTTCTTCAATAAACATACTTCTACCACCTTTCTTTAATAAAGCCATTAGTGTCGACCCAAATGACTCCTTATTAATATAATAACCGTTTGTTACCGTTTGTCAATTAAAATATTAACATTCGGTAATATATTTGTATTCAGTTACAAATTAATAAATTAAATAAAAGCACACATTCCATGTGTGTAGATAAATAACAGAAGTTGTTAACCTCCTATTTATCAGTATTGTGTATGCGATGATTTGTTCGAATCCCGTCTCGTTTTAAAGAAATATGCCAGGAAAGCTAGCAAAATTAAGCCTTCCTGTTATTTTGTATCTAAAAATCATGTGTGCATCATCCTTTTATGTACTCATCATTTATAAAGCTTTATTCATGTAGGAACGTTCTGTTCGAATTCATTGTTTATTCTATGAAATCTAGCTACAGATACGTCTTGAGTCAAGAGAACTTAGCTCTCTCTTCTTTTCCTCTTACAGACCGCCGGTTTACCGGCTATAAGGTTTTATCAGACAACTGGTATTACTTTATGAATTCAAATAATAAATTTTGTTTTCAGCCTGTTTGATTTTTGTTATTCAATTTAAAATGTTTTTGTTTGTTTTTTTCTCCCTTCATCATAATTTCATAAATCAATATGTCATTATCTAAAGTACGTTATTTGAAATAATAGACATAATAACCGCTTACTCGAAGAAAGCTACGAGTAACCGTTATCATGTCTATATAGAGTAATTTACACTTTTATGAAGTATACACTTTTTTCCATCGTGAATTGACTTACTATATTAGGAAAAGTATAATTGGATTAATTTAAATAATGAGTTAGTTTATTTAACTGTCATAAAAGCAAAATAAAATTAAAGGTAATGGAACAGCTTTCATTATGAAAAGTGTTTGAGGTTGATAAACAAATAAATAGGATGATATCATTTAAACGAAGTAATAAAATAAATAATGGCCAATTCAGTCTGGGGGACTACATATGATTAACGAAATAATTTCAGAGTTAAATACCCGAGGCATTAATTTTATGAAAGTAATTGACGTATCGAAGCTCTCTGAAAAAGAAAATAGAGGTTACAACGTTGCTATTTTGATAGGAATAGTACTAAGCCCTTATTATATCCTAGAGCAATCTAAAGAAAATATTATTGACCATTCTGAGTTTGGGGAGAAGGAACACCGTGCTGGTGAAATTGCAGAATGGTTGGCTGATTTTATCATAACAAAAGGATACAGAGCCTATGCACAATCGGATAGAAATCTAATAAATGGTTTTTATGATGAAACAACAAAAACCACTACTCTTCCGCATAAAAAAATTGCTATATTGGCTGGACTAGGTTGGATTGGAAAAAGTAATTT
>JAEWHR010000192.1 GCA_023387655.1 Bacillota bacterium | reverse complement strand
GGGTTAAAAAAATAAAATATTGAATCACTTTTTCCAACCTCGTAAGCGGTAGCATAGATAGATTCAAATCGGATCGCTTCTTTATGTGGACCATTATAGTTTTCTAAATTTTTCATGGCACATTTATAAAATACTTCATTATATTCAACGCCAACAGTTTTACAACGAAATCGGTGATGGACATAAAAATTTAGACGACCTTTTCCGCATCCAAAATCAATAAAAACATCATCTTTACTAAGTGGAAAGGCATTAAAGAGTTGTTCGAGTACTTCATAAGGAGTGGGTTCATATCGATGAAAATGATAAGTATCTTTGCCGTCTCGTTGAATACCTTCTGTTTGAATATTAAGTAGTTTGTCCATAAAGAAATACCTCTTTTTATCTATATTATACCAAAAAGGCGTTAGAGAATGGTAAAAACCATTGATATCGCTATTGTTTGTCTCTTTTTATAATGGTATAATAGTTAGGATATCAAATTTTATCAATGTAATTCAAGGTAAATTTTGAATTTTTTAGATGATTCGCTTCCTTAGAATCATAAAATAATAATTTGATAATTTAGCAAACTTATTGAAACATAAGGACGAAAAGCTTTGGATCTATGGATATCTGTATTATCAATGGTTGCCAGGTTGCAAATAAGAATCCAGGTGAGTAATCTGGGTTCTTTTAATTTATGCAAATCTTCGAAGGATATGGTGAAGATAATTCGATAATCCTTTTGTTTAGTTTACTTGTTTTCAAAATAGATTTGCATTAGAGACTTGGCTTGGAGAGATTTATGGGAGATAAAATAAAAGTTAAAATAATATTAATAGTGGGTGTTGTATTATCATTTACCATAATAGCTAATTTTATAATTAGCAATTATATATTAAAAGATGAATTAACGAAGGCATTTTCAAAAGAAGTGTTAACTACGACACGAGGATTACGAGCTCAGGTAGTACGAATGCTATACTCTGGAACTGATGTAACAGAAATTAATGAATTTGACGAACAAAGTATTGTAGCATTAGAAGAAACAGAGAATCTTAAATTTGCACTTACCTTAGATTTAGAGGGGAATATTTTGTTTCATAGTGGTATTAATTGTGATAAGATTTTAAAGGATCTGAACGACAATGTAAGAAATTTGAATCATATGGATAATGATCTTAATACAATTAAGTTTAATCATGAGGAATATGTTATATGTAGTCTACCTGTTATAGTAAAGGGAGAAACAAAGTCATATATCGTAGCAGGCTATTCTACCCAAAGTTTTCTAAGACCTATAAGAGAACTTTTTTTATATACTCTAGTTATTGCATTACTAACGTTGTTGGTAGTCATGGGTATTAGTATTTATTTACTAAATCGCTGGGTAACAAAACCTTTAATACGACTTCACAAGGCTACGAAGGATATCTTAGTCAACGGTATGGAGGGGGTTTCAAAGGTTGAAATAGATCAGAAAGACGAAATAGGAAAGTTGGCAAATTCTTTTAATCAGATGATTGATTATATTAGTCAGAGCACAGTATCGAAGAGTTATTTGAGTAATATAATCACTAATATTTCAGATGCTTTGGTGGTTACTGACTCCAATTTTTGTATTGAAACTGTGAATGAAGCAACGAAAAAAATGTTCGGGTATACACAAGAAGAGTTGGTTGGGACTCCAATATCGATATTTTTCCCTCATATTCAAGAACATGTGTTAGAATATTGGAAAAATACAATTATAGCATATAGACAATATAGTGATTATGAGGTAATTATCCATTCGAAAGATGATACAGCAATTCCGGTTCTAATAAGCTGTTCCGTGATGGTAGAAGAAAACTCAGAGAAATTACATTTTGTATGTATTGCAAAGAATATATCGGAGCGTAAAAAAGCGGAAGAATCGACACGTTATCAGGCAAATCATGATATGTTAACTGGGCTTTGCAATCGATATGCACTTGAGAAAGAAATTAAGTCTTGTGCGCAAAAGATATTATTTTATCCAGAAGAAACAGCAATGTTTTTATATTTAGATTTGGACAAGTTTAAGATTGTCAATGATGTTTGTGGACACCATGCTGGAGATGAGTTGATTAAAAACCTCTCTTTCATGATGAAACAAACGCTAAGAGAGCAAGATATCCTAGCACGCATCGGCGGCGATGAATTTGGCGTGTTATTAAACGGAGTAAATACAGAGGATGGCTTAAATATAGCAGAAACGCTTTGTGAGACCGTGAAAAAATTTCGATTTATCTGGGAAGAAAAAGTATTTACACTTGGAGTTAGTATCGGTGCTGTGATTATTGACAGTGAATTATATGAGGTATCAAAAGTGATCTCAGCAGCAGATCAGGCTTGCTATGTCTCAAAGGAAATGGGTGGTAATCGAGTACAATTATTTAGTGAATCAGAACAGGAATTTTTTTTAAGAGAAGAAGAAATGCAGGTAATGCCTTTTATAACAAAGGCATTTGAAGAAAATCGCTTCCTTCTTGTTTTTCAAGATATTGTTCGTGTTTCGGATTCGGTTATATTTGGATATGAAGCTTTGATTCGAATGAAGGATGAACAGGGGAATTTAGTGCCTCCTGGAACTTTCTTACCAGCAGCGCAACGTTATAATAAGTTGACGGATATTGATCGATGGGTAATCATTAACTTTTGTAAAAATTATGCGACCTATAAGATGGATTCCGTAGAGTATAATTATTTATATAACATCAATATTTCTGCAACTTCGATAATAGCAGAGGGATTTTTAGAGTATATTTGTAATCAGTTTGAAGAATACCATGTACCACCACAGTGTGTTTGTTTTGAGATTACAGAAACAACAGCTGTTTCTAATTTAGTGAAAGCGAAAGAGTTTATTCAAAAACTCAAGGAATTGGGGTGTAGATTCGCTCTCGATGACTTTGGGAGTGGTTTGTCTTCCTTAACTTATTTAAAATATTTACCAGTGGACTATATTAAGATAGATGGAATGATTGTCAATGACATCGATAAGAATAAAATTGATTATACATTGGTTTCATCCATTAATGAAATAGCTCATTTAATGGGCCTTAAAACCATAGCGGAATATGTAGAGAGTGAAGCAATATTTAATTGCTTGCGTGAAATTGGCGTAGATTATGCGCAAGGATATTGGGTTGGGAAGCCCAAAGGATTGGTAGTGTGATTTGTGATCATTGCACTAATTACTGTTGCCGATATTGAAGCTGCTGGGTAAATAACAGTCTGTGAAGCGATTGTATTATTAGAAGCAGGGGTGCTTTTAATTTTTATAAAGTAGATTATATGGTGATATTACAGTTTGAGCGAACAAACATGGTTTTGTTCGCTTTATTTAATTTATAGGAAATTGCGACCTATAAATTAAAAACGCTCCGCTAAGGGTGCGCATGACGCGCTAAGGTAGTTAGTCACTTTCGTGACAGCGCGTCAGCGCGAGAATGTTCGTAGCACATTCTTTGTTCTAAGAAAATTATCCTAATTCGAGAAAAGATTCTCTGAGAGAGATGAGATATAATTTTAGAAAACGTTTTAATCAAATTTTAATATATTCTATATTGACTATTTGTTCTATATGATGTATAACATATACAACGAGGAGAAAGAATTGAATATAACTTCCTTGTTACACATAGATAATTAAATTAGAAATGGAGTGATTGTTATGTTAAGACCAAGTATTTTTCAGAGAGAGCAGTTTAGTTTGAGTAACTATTTTGACGAACTTCAAAAGAATTTTTTTGGAGAGATAGGAGGTACATTTAACAGTTTCAAAACAGATGTTTTAGACAAAGGCGATCATTTCGAACTGAAAGCGGATCTTCCTGGTTTTTCAAAAGAAGAGATTGAAGTTGGTATTCAAGATGATTATTTAACCATCTCGGCAGTACACAAGGAAGAGAGTAAGGAGGAAAAGGATAATTATATACGTCAGGAAAGACGATATGGTTCTTACCAAAGAAGCTTTCATGTAGCAAATATCGATACTCAATCAATCAATGCAGAATATAAGGATGGAGTGCTAAATTTAAAACTTCCAAAACTGGAAAAGGTAGCAGATAATACTAGAAAAATAGAAATAAAGTAATACGTTATTACTATGAAAGTTTTGACTAGGACGGCGAACTCCTCTATAAGTATGATTTAAATAGAATGAAAATAAGAGTAACTTGATTATTTGAAGGGATAAGTTTTCGCCCATAAATATCGAGCTACTCTTTTTTCGTTGTTTATTTTCCTTTTCATATGCAAGTGAAAGGAGTATAATGGATTTCATTATTGACATTTTACATTGGAGGAAGTCCCATGATTCATAATATTGAGCCACATAAATTCAGAAATGAATTTAACGATAGAAAGCCGCAAGAGAATGATCTTTGCCTCTGGTTTTCCAAAGGAGAGATACTTTTGTTAAAGGATATCGATTGTCCTTTTCCTACATTTCAAGAAGTAACAAACATACAGCCTTCACTAAGGGATATGCTATATGAAGAAGCAGAGTACTTATTTCAAATAGATGATCAAATATTTTATCTTTTAGTCCATGATCATACCGTAGAGCCTACGCTAGAATATCAATTTGAAAAACAAGAGGTATTTCGTACATTAAAACAAAAACAGTATGCGTTTGCAGGAATTACAGCTTATCAGTTATATCGATTTAAACTAAATAATCGTTACTGTGGAAGATGTGGAAAAGAGATGAAACACAGCCTTAAGGAACGGGCTTATACTTGTGATGCTTGTGGTAAGGTCACTTATCCAACAATTTCACCAGCCATCATAGTTGCAATTACAAGTGGAGATCGAATACTTTTAACAAGATATGCGAGAGGAAATCATAAAAGATATGGTTTAGTAGCTGGTTTTGTTGAGGTTGGTGAAACTTTTGAAGAAACTGTAAGGCGTGAGGTAATGGAAGAAGTAGGTCTTAAAGTTAAAAACATACGTTATTATAAAAGCCAACCTTGGTCCTTCTCAGATTCTATCATGATTGGTTTTTATGCTGAATTAGATGGTGATGATAAGGTTACCTTACAAGAGGATGAGCTTGCCGAAGCTACATGGTTTTCAAGAGATGAGATTCCTTATAGCGAAAGTAGCGTTAGTATTGCACACGAACTAATCGAAAATTTCCGTAATAAAACTCATACAGTGGGATTATAGAAGATCTGTGATAAATTCAATATAGTGACTTAATAGACATTACCAGAAAACAGTTACTGAAATTAAATCATATCAGCTGTCATTCATGGTGACATGTATTACACCATATTGATATTAATCTAGATTTTTCTGAAAGGAATCTTATTATTAAACAAACAAAATAGTCTCTAAACCCCTGTTTACTATGGTTTAGAGACTTCTTTAAGACAGGCGACAACCAGATTTGAACTGTTTGAGCAGTTCTCAAACCCGCATAGAAAGGAGGGTTCTGTAATATCTGATTTAGTTTGCATACATTTTGCATACACCATTTCATATGTCAGATAAGACCTACACTCTTATGAAAATAGGTCTATCATTATTTAATTTACTACTTTCCTATTTACAACTGGCTTTACCGTTACTTTAACTTTAACACTCTTTCCACCTGTATATGATATTATTACATAAGTAGTTCCAGCCTTAACTCCAGTGACTTTACCATTTTTATCTACAGTAGCAATAGCTTTATTAGAGGATGTATATTTTACACCCTCTAACTTACCACCATTATCCGATAACGTTAATTTAATTGGAGCTGTTTTACCATAGTCTACTGCAACAGCTTTTGCACTCTTGAT
>JAEWHR010000140.1 GCA_023387655.1 Bacillota bacterium | reverse complement strand
GATGGTGCTGTAATCCGGAATCTCAGGAATTTGAGATTCAGACAATGATGGTTCAGGGGAAAGATAAAATAATCGGTAAGGATGTTACCGTTTCTGAAGTTTTGGAGGAAGTTTTAAAAGACCGAATTTACTATCTAAGGTCCGGGGGAGGAGTTACGCTCTCAGGTGGCGAGGCATTATGTCAGCCGGAATTTACGTATCATCTGTTGCATGCTTGTAAGGAAGAAGGATTACACACGGCAATGGAGAGTACTGCCTTTGCAAATTATACTGTAATTAATAGGATTTTACCGGTTCTTGATCAATATCTTATGGACATCAAACATATAAACTCAGAGAAGCATCAATTATTTACCGGTCAAAGAAATGAACTTGTGCTAGAAAATGCGAAAAAAATTGCTGCCTCAGGAAAAACAGAGCTGATTATCCGCGTACCGGTTATACCAACCTTTAATGATACAGAAGCTGAAATCGCAGAAATTGCCGAATTTGCAGGTGGTTTACCAGGGGTTAAAGAAATTAACTTGTTACCATATCATCGCCTAGGCAGTGACAAATACGATGGATTAAACAGAGAGTATTCATTAATGGGTATTATGCCTCCAAGTATAGAGGAGATGGAACGATTAAAGGTAGTAGCTGAGAAGCACTCTGGATTATTGGTTAAAATTGGTGGATAGATAAATCTTATCTTATATAGATACCAAAGGATTTAATTTACCATGAATAAAAAGTTTTAAAGGTTTATATTAATTTCTTTTCTTAAATGTAGTAGGAGTAAAAATTATAGTTGAGAAGGAAAATTTTTTATGAAAAGAACCTATGAAGCGTATTTTATGCCACAAGTGGCAGAATGAGAGGACACTATGGGAATCTACGATTCGATGACAACCGAAGAGAAACTTCGTATTGTACAAGAGTTAGTGCCAGGAAAGCAGATATCTTTGGCTCATATTATAGCTGCGCCGGATCCACTGTTAATAGATAAACTTTCTTTTCAAAAGGAAAATGAGAGGAGTAAAGCTGCGATAGGAATATTAACAATGAGCCCTGCAGAGGCTGCAATTATTGGAGCAGATTTAGCGGTGAAAGCAGCGGGAGTTACATTACAAAATGTCGATTATACCAGCGGGACCTTAGTGTTTACAGGAACAGTATCCGAGGTAGAATCTGCAATGAATGCGATTGTGGAGTACTCAAATCGTATTCTGTCTTTTTCCGTATGTGATATCACACGTACCTAATATATGGAAGGCTAGATAAATCTTTTAATAAAACTACAAAAAACATTCAATAGAAGAGCATGTGAAATTTCTAAATACAAATTATTGAAAATTTATATAAAATAAATATAAATACTTATTTGAAATAAAAACTTATCTGAAATAAATATAAAAACTCATCTGAAGTATATATGAAAACTCAATTTGAAGTATTTATAAAAACTCATCTGAAATAAATATAAAACTCATCTGAAGTATTTATGAAAACTCATCTAAAATAATGAAGTAAACTAAGTTGAGTAACGGATATCATGTAAGATAATTAAAAACAATTTAAAAACCACACAAAACAACACATAAATGTAAATAATATGTTGACTTATGAGTGTTTAGGTAATATAATATAGAAAAACAAAGAAATACAACGACAAAAGTCACAGGAAATAGAAGGAGGATTACAATGAACGAATATGAAATCAAAAAAGAGATATGCGAAATAGGACGCAGAATCTACAACAAGGGTATGGTAGCTGCAAATGACGGTAACATCTCTGTAAAGTTAAATGAGAATGAGTTTTTATGTACACCAACTGGAGTTAGTAAAGGATTTATGACACCAGATTACATATGTAAGGTAGATAAAAATGGTAAGGTACTTCAAGCAAATGGGATATATAAACCATCCTCCGAAATCAAGATGCATATGAGAGTATACAAAGAGCGCCCAGATGTTAATGCGGTGGTTCATGCTCATCCAATGTATGCAACAAGCTTTGCGATTGCAGGAATTCCTTTAACACAGCCAATCATGCCAGAAGCAGTTATTTCCTTAGGTTGTGTTCCAATTGCTGAGTATGGTACACCTTCTACAGATGAGATTCCAGATGCGATTTCTAAGTATATTCAGCATTTTGATTCTGTTTTATTAGCGAATCACGGTGCATTAAGCTTCTCAGATTCTTTATTAAATGCATATTTTAAGATGGAGTCAACTGAGTTTTATGCGCAGTTATTATATCAGGCAAAGGTACTTGGGGGACCAAAGGAATTAAGTAATTCACAGGTTCAGAGATTGTATGAATTAAGAAGAGAATTCGGATTAAAAGGAAAGCATCCTGCTGATCTTTGTTCCAATACAAAAGAAGGAAAAGCAAGTTGCCATTGTTGTGGAGATGACTGTCAGGTAAGTGGTTCCAATAATGCAGATTTAGTTGCTTCCATTACGAAAAAGGTAATTGAGCAGTTAGGATTATAAGAGTTGGTACTTACGAAATAGTGAGTTCCGATAAGGAGGGATCGTAAGTGACAGTAAATGAGCAGTTGGTTCAAGATATTGTTAAGAATGTTGTAGCGAGTATGCAATTGACGCAATCACCAAAGACTGAACTTGGTATATTCGGCGACATGAACCAAGCAATTGAAGCTGCAAAAGAAGCTCAATTGGTGGTAAAGAAGATGTCAATGGACCAAAGAGAAAAAATCATTTCTGCGATACGTAAGAAAACGATAGAACATGCAGAAACACTTTCCCGTATGGCAGTAGAAGAAACTGGGATGGGTAATGTTGGGCATAAAATCTTAAAGCATCAGCTGGTAGCAGAAAAAACACCAGGGACAGAAGATATCACAACAACAGCTTGGTCTGGAGATCGTGGATTAACCTTAGTTGAGATGGGACCATTTGGTGTGATTGGTGCAATTACACCATGCACTAACCCAAGTGAAACAATCATTTGTAATACGATTGGTATGTTAGCTGGTGGTAATACTGTGGTTTTTAATCCACATCCGGCAGCGATAAAAACCTCCAATTTTGCAATACAGTTAATTAATGAGGCTTCGCTTTTGGCTGGGGGTCCAGTAAATATTGCTTGTTCTATGGTAAAACCTACCCTAGATAGCAGTAAGGTTATGATGGCTCATAAGGATATTCCATTGATTGTTGCGACTGGAGGACCAGGTGTAGTTACTGCCGTATTACAAAGTGGTAAGAGAGGTATCGGTGCTGGGGCAGGCAATCCACCGGTTTTAGTAGATGAAACCGCTGACATAAGAAAAGCAGCCGAAGATATTATTAATGGATGTACGTTTGATAATAATCTCCCATGTATTGCAGAAAAAGAAGTAATTGCTATTGATGGCATCGCAGATGAATTAATAAATTACATGGTAAAAGAACAAGGTTGTTATTTGATAACGAAAGAACAGCAAGATAAGTTAACTAACGTAGTAATTACATCAAAGGGATTAAATCGGAACTGTGTTGGAAAAGACGCTAAAACATTACTTGGTATGATAGGAATTGATGTTCCCTCCAATATTCGTTGTATTATCTTTGAAGGGGAAAAAGAACATCCTTTGATAGCAGAAGAATTAATGATGCCAATACTTGGAATAGTACGTGCTAAAAACTTTGATGATGCTGTAGAGAAGGCGGTATGGTTAGAACATGGTAATCGACACTCCGCTCATATTCATTCTAAGAATGTGGACCGTATCACAACTTACGCAAAGGCGGTTGATACAGCGATTCTTGTAAAGAATGCACCTTCCTATGCAGCAATCGGGTTTGGTGGAGAGGGATTTTGTACCTTTACTATAGCTTCCAGAACAGGTGAAGGGCTCACAAGTTCGAGTTCGTTTACAAAAAGTCGACGGTGCGTGATGTCTGACAGTTTGTGTATCCGATGAGAGGTATCTTAACTTTTATATAGTATATATAGTTAAATTGTGTCATAGAAGAAATATGATTCTAAAAGATTAATTTAACTACACTTGTAGCATTCAATAAAGGAAGGAGAAATATCGTTAACATGAACACTGAAAGTATAGAGCAGATCGTCCGTCAGGTACTTGCTGGTTTATCGGAAACTCCAAAGAGCGCTGCCACAGTCCAGAGCACAGGAAAAGTTCCAGAGAAAGCTAGAGTCGCAGTATTGACGGAGTTGCAAAAAATTGAATTAAAAGAGTATCCATTGCCTCCAATTGGAGATGATGACATCTTAGTAAAGGTGGAAGGCTGTGGTATCTGTGGTACCGACGCTCATGAATATAAGAATGACCCATTTTCTTTGATACCAGTAGTACTTGGACATGAAGGTACTGGTGAAATCGTGAAGATGGGTAAGAATGTAAAGCTTGACAGCGCTGGTAAGCAACTTTCCGTTGGTGATAAAGTAGTATCTTGTATGATTTTTAAGGATAATCCTGATATCACTATGTTTGACTTAAACAAACAAAATATCGGTGGTGCAGATGTGTACGGTTTACTACCAGAAGATAAGGAAGTTCGCTTCAATGGTTGGTTTGCCGATTACATAGTAATTAAGGGTGGTTCTACAATTTTTAACGTAAGTGATTTGGACCTCTCTTCAAGAATTTTAATTGAGCCTTGTGCAGTATTAATTCATGCTGTAGAACGTGCAAAAACTACTGGAATTCTTCGTTTCAACAGCAGAGTAGTCGTTCAAGGCTGTGGTCCTATTGGACTTATCTGTATTGCAGTTCTACGTACCATGGGTATTGAGAACATTGTTGCAGTAGACGGTGAAGCAAAGAGACTAGAATTTGCAAAAGAGATGGGTGCTAAGGCAAGTGTGAATTTTAAAGAGCACCAAGGTATTGAAGCATTAACAGAAGCTGTGGTAAATGCTTGTGGCGGTAAGCCTGCAGATTTCGCATTCCAGTGTACAGGAGCCCCTGCAGGACATTCCAATATCTACAAGTTTATCCGTAATGGCGGGGGTCTTTGTGAGTTAGGTTTCTTTATCAATGGAGGAGATGCAACCATCAATCCTCACTTTGATATTTGTGCGAAGGAATTAACTGTAGTTGGTTCTTGGGTATATACCTTACGTGACTATGCAACTACGTTTGATTTCTTAAAGAGAGCAAAGGGAATTGGTCTTCCAATGGAAAAATTAATTACACACTCTTATCCTTTGGAACAAATTAACGAGGGCTTTCAGACAAATTTAGCAATGACAGGTCTAAAGATTGCTATCGTAAATAAATAAGTAAAAGCTCGTTTTGCGAACTTTTCTTTATAATGAATCTGGAATTAGAGGTGTAGGAAATGGGTTTGGCAGTTGGATTTCTAGAGGTATATGGTTTGACGGCAGCATTTGTGGCAGCCGACGCCGGATGTAAGGCCGCTAATGTAACCTTGGAACCATTTGACCGAAATAAACCGGCAAATGCAGATAAACTTCCCGTTCCATTATTGGTTACGATAAAGTTCAGAGGCTCCATCGAGGATGTCAATGCAGCCTTAGATGCAGCAAAATTAGCTGCTGGGCAAGTTACTGATGTCGTATCCTTCCATACAATAGCCGCACCTGAATTTGATGTGAATAAGATGCTTCATATAAGCGGCTTCGATAAGAATTAAATTCAGGCAGTTGGATGGGTGTTAAGTTACGAAGAAAGGAGCTTGCCATAATGGGAAAATCGTTAGGGTTTATTGAAATTAGTGGTGTAACCGCAGCGGTGGATGCGCTCGATATTATGTGCAAAACAGCAGGTGTTGAGTTCGTTACTTGGGAAAGAAAGATGGGCGGAAGGTTAGTTACAATCATCGTCTCTGGATCTGTTTCGGAAGTAACGCAGGCAATAGAATCAGCGGTGAATCAGGCAATTAAAAAGCCAGTAGCCTATGCTGTCATTGCAAATCCTCATGAAGAGGTTCTTCGTATGGTGGATATTAGCGCAAGTAGAATGAAACCACAAGACGAAGATGTGTAGTGCTTTTTATTCAAGACATAATGTTAATGCAAAAGAAGGCAGGGTGATAACATATGGATGAAAATTTAGATAAGAAGTCGAAATCGGCAAAAAAAGCTGAGATTACTGGTGAGGGAAAAAAGCCTCGTAGTACATCCAAGGTATCCCTTACCGGACAGAGCAAAGTTGCGGTAAGCGGTAGCAACGTTTCCATGGAAGTTATAAAAACTAATAAAAATATAAATGAAGAGGTTACTGTTGATACAACAGTTCTAAAGGAGGAAAAAATTATGGCACAGGAAGCATTAGGAATGATCGAAACAAGAGGTTTAGTAGCAGCTATTGAGGCAGCAGATGCAATGTTAAAGGCAGCTAACGTAACATTAGTAGGAACAGAGAAAATCGGTTCTGGATTAGTTAGTGTTATGGTTAGAGGAGATGTAGGAGCAGTGAAGGCAGCTGTTGAATCCGGTGCAGCTAGCGCTGGTAGACTTGGTGAGTTAGTAGCTACTCATGTAATTCCAAGACCACATGCTGATGTTGAGAAGATTTTACCAGCAGTTAAGTAAATTAACTACTAGCTAGTCTAATAATGGTTTTATAATGGTTATAAAAATTATTATTAGTGAATATCCTTAAAACTCCTTATAGAAATGGATAAAGTGACAGTTGTCACTTTATCCATTCAAAGAATAAGGACGTACATAACTTCAATGTAAAAAGATAGATGTAAGTCAAAAGAACAGATACAGAAGAACAGATACAGAAGAACAGATACAGAAGAACAGATACAGAAGAACAGATACAAAAGAACAGATACAAAGAACAGAAGCAAAAGAATAGTTACCAAAGAATAGAAACAAAAGAATAGTTACCAAAGAATAGAAACAAAAGAATAGAAACCAAAGAATTGAAAAAAAATTGAAACAAAAGATTTGATACAAGAGTAGTTACATAAATATAGTTACAAAAAGATAGATAAAAAGAAAAAGATTTGAAAGAAAACTTGGTAAAGTACAAAAGAAAAGATGTTAAATAAAACTCAAGATAGGAATTAACTATAAAAGTAAAGTAGGTGAATGACTTGGAAAACAATCAAATTGAACTCATAACCCGAATGGTACTAAATGTACTACAAGAAAAACAAAGTGGAAAAACAGGTTTCGCT
>JAEWHR010000138.1 GCA_023387655.1 Bacillota bacterium | reverse complement strand
CCTTACCACGCATTTCGTTGATGAGTATTGCTAATGCGATTGGAATTGGGAATACGATTACAATTTTTAAAGTACTGATGATTAAGGTGTTTCGTAATGCATTGATTACCTCTTGTTTACTGAATATCTTAATAAAATTTTCTAAGCCAACCCATTTTGCATCTAAAATTCCTTGAATTGCGGATGAACTTCCCAAAAGATTCGGATTCGCTTTAAAAGCCATGATTAGTCCAGCCATCGGTATGTAGGAGAATAATATAGAAAATACCACTGCTGGAATGTAAAAGATGAATAGATTACCATGTTGCTTCATCTGATTACGAAAGCTTTCTTTCCCTGTCTTTTGCTTTTCTTTCTTCAATATCCTAACCACTTTTGGTTTACCTCCTTAAGTTCCATCACCAGAATACGTAGTGGCCTTACCTTGCCTTGTCAGGCAACTACGTATTCAGGTGATGCTATTTTTTTAAAGATTGGGGCTGTTGCAGTTATGCCCTTTGCAAATGCCCCAATCCTTGATTACCAATTAGCACCTTTTGATACGACATCTGCTTGCAGATTTTGTATGCTATATAAGGCAGAAATTAGTTTGTTATACTATCTTGGTGTTACTGTATTAAACTGATCTTTTAATGCCCAAGTTCCGTACCAGTTATTAACGGATTCAGTAATTGTCTTTCCTTCAAACTCATCAAACTTAGCCTGAATGGAAGCTAAATCAAATGGAACATCCTTTTGATACATAGAAATTACAATTGCATTCTTAACCTCAATATTTGCTGCATTGTAATAAGTATCATAAGCTTCGTTTGGAGGCATTACGCTAATAGGGTTCTGGATACCTGTTGCACCAATATTATAGTTGGATTGGCTAAACATCTTATCCTGTGCTGCTGTCTTTCTAGTACGGCATAACCAGTATGCTGCATAGTCATTTTCTCTTGTACCATCAATGAATTTATCAGAGAAGCCCTGCTTGTCATTGAATGCTGGAAGTATTGGATAGTACTGGCCATCTACTACGCTAAATGTATCACCTTCTGTACCAAGTACTAACTTAAGGAAGAAATCTTTTTCTAACTTCTTATCAGCAAAATCTACTAAAGCTGCTGCTTGCTCTTCTGATGCGAACTTTGGAACTACAGTGTAGTAAGCATAACCTTCTGTAGCAAACACTCTTACCTTACTCTTATCACCTTTGCAATCATCTGGAACAAGTGCGGAGATATATCCAATACTTTCGTCAGTATATGTAGAAAGATCTGTTCCTTCTTTTGCATTCGTAGTCTCGATTGCATATGCATTCCAGTGTGCAATACGTCCTGCACCTACGGTTCTAGCTTGAAGTGATTTAACTGCTCCTGCATCATCAGAAGTTGCTTGATAAAGAACTAAGCCACTATCATAAAGGTCTTCCATATAAGCTGCATAATCTGAAAAACCTGGCTGATTCACTACATAAGTAAGTTTTCCATCAATGTCTGCCCAGTCTTGATAGATACCAAACGCTGGTAAGATATTTTCTAAGAATACACCATTGGTATCAATCGCCATAGCGTATCCACCTTCTGGAACTTTAGTTGCAAAGTATGTTAACATTGCTTTGAAATCGGATAATGACATGGAAAATCCATTTTCTTCGGATGGAACAGGAATCTGTGCACTTGGATTTGCTGCATTGTATTCCTCTAACCAATCCTTACGGTAGCAGATACCAACAGAAGTACTTGCGAATGCGTTTTTCTGTGGAATTGCATAGATTTCACCATCTTTGGATGCAGTTCCCCAACCAAATTCAGAAATCTGTTCTTTTAAGTTTGTTGATCCTTCAACATACTTTGTAATTGGTTTTAAAGCGTCCATAGCAAGTAAGGTATAGAATTGATCCTTACTAACCTTTACTGCCTGATAGTCTTGCTTTAACATAAAGATGTTTGTGATTGCTGTCTGCATATCAACTGGATCTGCAGGTGACTGCGTATAAGTAACCTTGTATCCGGTTTGTTCCTCTACCATTTTTGCTAAATCAAGTGCATTGAACTCTTCATCTGTAATACCTGCAGCAAGATTATAATAATTAAAGGAATCTACCTTTGGATAATCTGCTAAGGTTTTTACATCTTCCACTTTCTCTGGAGCAGGAGTTGCTGTCGACTGAGTCACATTATCTCCCCCAGTGTTACCCTGATTGTCATCCTTCTTATCATCGCCCTTATTCCCGCAGGCTGCCATAGAAAACACCATCACACCCACTAAGAGCATAGATACAATTTTACCTAATTTCTTTTTCATCATGATTTAATCCTCCTTTTAAATTTCGTCTGTCCTCATCCCATAACAGCCGGTGATACAATAACGTTCCACAAATTGTAATTTAACTTACTTCCGTCATCTTCTTCAAAGTAAGCAAATGGAAGCCTCTCCACTTCTAATTCGTCGATCCGTTCTATGCCCCCTTCCGTCCATAGTAAAATTTGTTCCTTAGCATAGTAAAGTCGTTCCTTTAATCCGCCAAGACGTATCAATTGTATTTCAAAGCCAAAGGATTTATTCTCCTTATGCCATTGATACCGAAAATCACGCTGAAACTGTTCTAGCCTTTTTATTACTTCAGGAATTTTTGATTCTGCAATTTCTCGTAGCCTAACAAAATCCTTCTTATCATATGCTTCTTTTATCTCAACACCTAAATCTGCTTTTTCTTCTAATAAGAAGCAAAGACTTGATAGTGTTTGAAACAGATAGGAATATCTTGTATTCGCCTCCGCTACCGCAGCTAACCTAGTTTTCTTCTCTTCATAAGCTTTAGTTATCTCACTGTTTACGATAGAATCAAATGTTCCAATTAAAACATCATTGTATAATAAAAACTTACAAGCATTGCTGTGAGTATAATCTGTTTCTTTAAATACTTCATTAGGACTATCCAGCAACATATATTCATTCCATGAGATTCCGGTAGCAAGTTTAAAATAATCGGAATATTCTTTCCAAGCTGTAAACCCTTTCTCTGAAATATCTTTAAATTGGTAAGCTAACTCTGCATAATAGAATAAGGTTGGCAATACAGAGAAAGCACTTGCTTCTGCACCATTATCTCCCCAGCATGTTACTAGGAAAGTTTTCACTCCCTTTTCTACACAAGCTTTCATTGCTTGTAAACCAGCCGCCTGGCTATAACTATTCTCTGGTGCAAATCCAGTCCATTTCCATGCGCCAGCAGCAAAGCCAATACGGTCTGAAATTTTTAAATGTGTGGCTATGTTCTGTTCATAATGATGATAGTCTCTGGAATAATAATCCCAGTATATTAAATCTATATCTTTTGGCACATGCTGTAATAAATCACTTTTTAGCTGCTCTTCCTTTAGAGAGTAGTATTCTCCGTTAGCGAGCAATCGAAAGAACATGTCACTCCACATCATTGCAGTAAAACCATAACGATGTAAAATTTCTTGAACTCGTTTTAAATGCGTTACCATGATTGTAAAACGATTCTGATAACCATGTTGATCTAGGAACTTTCCTAACCCAAGCATATGAGCTTCATCCATACCAATGTTAATTCTTCTTGAAGTAAAATATTTTGCAGCTGTTGCTATAATTTGCTCAATTAATTGATATGTTTTTTCATTTCCAACTAAGAAAATATCATTTACATCAATGATTTCATCGTATCTCTCATATCTAGTAATCTGATTAATATGCGCTAATGTTTGTATGCAAGGAATTAATTCCATCCCGAATTTCGAACAATATGTATCAATTCTTTTTATCTCTTCCTTCGTATATGCGCCACGCATATAGCCAAAGTAAGGTTCATTCTCGATTTTTATCGTATCCTCAGTATAAAGTTGTAAACTATGGTAGCCAAATATAGCTAACTGTCTTATGTACTCAAATAAAGTTGGCAGATTCATCACTGCATTTCTTGAACAATCAAGCATAACACCTAGGTCATGAAATCTGCATTGTTCTTTTATATCATATTCAATAAGAGATTCATTCCGAAGCATTAGGTACCATGCCCTTCCTAACTCACTCTTCTCTCCTATTGTAATATACCTTACATTATCTTTCTTAGTAACATGAATTCCGACCCCAAGTTGTTTCACTTCAACTAAGAAACCATCCTCAGAAAGTGTAAACGGCAAGGTTTTCTTTAATTCTTCAATCAGCTCATATTGCCAAGGTTTATTTGCCAATAAATGAAACGAAATCATGAAAGCTCTCCTTTCTTAAACGAAAGTTTTATTATATAAGCAATATTTGTACTTTTATCACCGCTATTCAACAAGTATTAATGTTTGTTCCGTATTTTTTTATACTATTCGCCAAGTGTTAATGTTTCTTAAGTATTTCTTTTATAACTGGTTCCAACCCTTTTCCCATAAAATAAAATCCCAAATCGGTTGGATGAATAAAGTCAACCGTATACTCATCAAAGTCATCCCCCCAAAGTGTAGAGCCATCCATAAAGTAAATAGCATTATCCCCCTGTTTTCTTAAGGTTTCAACCGTACTTCTTTGAAACTCTCTTAACTGATTTCTTAAAGCCCCAGTCGATTCCTCTAGATAATCCATTAAATAAGGGACTCTAGATACTACTAAAATAGGTATCTCCTTATGGTGTTCTCTAAGACAACCAATAAAATCTACAAGAGATTTGACCATTCTTCCATTTGTTCCAGAATTGGCTTCATAATCGATAACATAAAGAAGGGGGTTCTCAATTTCAGAAAGCATACATGCGACCTCATATTCTCCTAAACCATTTCCAGAAAATCCAAAGTTACAATGTTCTAGATTTAACTTTCTCGCCAAATAGTTTGTGTATGCCATTCCTGGTCTACTAGCGCAACCACCTTGGGTAATGCTAGTTCCATAAAAAATTAGTTTTCCTTCTTTTTCGTATGGAGTTGGAGGTTCTATCAATGCGTCTTTCTCAATGCCTATTTCTAATTTCATCACTCCTGCATAAAGAGGAAAATGAAATAAAAATTCTTTTATTTTTGTTGTATCTAGTTTTGATACAACCTCACAAGTGTAATCACTCTTAGTAACGTCAAACTTTGTTATCCCAAAAAAACGTAAATCGTATGGTGTATCACCGATATAACAGTCAAAACCACATTGCGCAACTGGTGTCATATTCACCATATTAGGTGTTGTAGTTATACTTGCCTTAATAAAAACTCTGGAGGTATTGGATCGAAAGGATAACTGCCCACCTGCTGTATGTACTCCAAGTTCATTAATGCATGGATTCACCTGTTCAAATATACTCTTTAATCGATTAGGAACTCGCAAAAGCTTATGATCTTCCTCAAAAAAAGCAAATCCAGATAATCGAACTCTGCTATCCTCTACAGAAATCCAGGTGATATTCTCTTCTTCTCTCGTTTCATTTCCAATCATGTTTTTATCCATTTGTTTATGTATTTTCATATCCTAACCTCCTAGGATGTATGTATGAAGAGTTTCTGAAAATTATTTTCACTATTTTTCCGCATTTTTCTCATTTTCGGTGAAAATATTTTTTATTTACATTCATTTTAAGTGCATATTGACGAAATGTCAAGGGTTAAATATAGTATTTTTTATATATTTTATCTTATTATATTCAAAAAATGAAAATTTTTTTTATTTTTCTTGCTATCTAAACATAAAATGCTATAATTAGCATAAAACATAACAATATAAATTAACTTATACTTAAGGTATGATTTTTTTGTACGATAAAACTCACAACAAATGGCGTTATAGCGCCGGAATGGGGGATTTATGAAAATTATCACAATTGATATTGGTGGAACTGCAATGAAATATGCCTACTTTGATGGAGATTGCTTAATCTTTGATGACATACGACCATCGGAAGCCTTGCTTGGTGGTAATAAGGTTTTAGAACATATCATTTCCATCATTACAGAGATAGGTAAACGTTATTCCTATGATGCCATAGGTATTAGTACGGCAGGGCAGGTTGACACCGTAACCGGAACCATCCTTTATGCCAATGAAAACATTCCTAACTATACTGGAATGGAACTAAAAAAAATTCTTGAAGCTAAATTTCATGTGCCAGTTTCTGTAGAAAATGATGTCAATGCCGCAGCTATCGGAGAAGCAATCTATGGTGCTGGCAAGGGAGTAGCTGATTTTCTTTGTCTTACCTATGGTACAGGAATTGGTGGCGCAATCTTTTTGAATCAACAACTATATAAAGGATGGCATGGTGTTGCGGCTGAAATGGGACATATGGTTACTCATCCAGATGGCTTGCCATGCGCCTGTGGTTCCTTGGGCTGTTACGAGCAATATGCTTCTACCACTGCCCTTATTCGGACTGCCAAAGCATATAACCCTGAGTTTTCCAATGGAAAATCTATTTTTTCTGCCTTTGATAAGAGGAATGAAGATGCTAAAAGGCTCATCGATCATTGGATAAAAGAAATCAGTTATGGACTGGTTAATCTAATCTATGTCTTTAATCCTTCCTTAATTGTTCTTGGTGGCGGGATTATGACTCAACCTTATATTATAAGTAAATTAAATGAAATCATCGAAGAAAGTACGGTTTCAAGCTTTCATGGTGTTAAAATAACCTTAGCCTCCTTGGGAAATCTAGCTGGGGTATATGGTATGAAGGCAATTGCTTCAAAAGACTATAAAAGTATTGAGGAGTAATAGAAAGGTATTACATATAAATTTAAAAAGAGGAGCTCCATAAAAAATGGGCTCCTCTTTGAGTTTGTACTTATGCTATTATTATTTATAATCTTAATATCTAAATCTTTTTCTTCTTACGTTTTAATCTGACTCTTGGTTCCCTAATTAGACTTTTTAAACTTAATCTAAATCTCAGTTCCTCTAATTA
>JAEWHR010000065.1 GCA_023387655.1 Bacillota bacterium | reverse complement strand
TTCGCCACTCTAAGCTCCGCGAATCAACAAATTCAGGGCGATGCCACTTTGTCGCGCCGAAGCGTCAGCGGAGTGCGCATCCCTCGGAGAGTTTTTTAATTAAAAAAGCTGTCCCAAAATAGAAATTTAGGACAGCCAAATATAAAACATTAAGAATTATTAGTAATGGAATAGAATTAATCTTGAATTGACATCTTCTTTACTTGATCAAACGCATTTTTCACCATAGGAAGAGAGATGATTACTATAGTTGCAATACCCTCAGCATAAATATAGGCTCCATTATAAACCATAGAATATAGGATTGGATTCCAACCCTCCCAAGCATATGCACCAAAGAAAATAAATCCGGATAAAGTTGCAAATATCCATCTTCCTGTTATACCAACAAGGTAGCCTTTTAACAATCCATTCTTGCTTTTGTAGAAGAGACCAGACAATCCAAGAGCACCAAAGGCAAGTGGATAGTCTACAAGTACCTGAGCAGGATGATAAATGTATGGTTTTATAATAAACTGCAAGATACCGTATGCAACTGCTACGATAATGCTTGTTTTTGCACCATAGAGATAACCAATCAAACATATAAATAGCATACTAAATAAAGTTACCGAACCACCAAATGGAAAAGAATATACTTCAAGATAAGAAGTCACAAGTGCTAAAGCCATTGCAATGGCACAAAAAACTAACTGCTTTGTTGGCATTTTCTTTGCATTATTATTTTTTGCAAATAAAGCAGCAACAATTACCAAGACGAAAAGTAATCCAATGAGTAACACATAACTAAGGGTTGTTAAACCGTAGTCACCATCTATGGATGTAATGAATAAATCACGCATAAAAAAACCTCCTTAAGATTCACGGTAAATTGTGATTGCTTCGGAGGACGATTGGTGCTTCCTTACGCCAGTACTAACTGGATCAAGTAATAAGGGTCAGTAGAATGTCTACTTCTCAGCCAAAAGGCTCCCCTAGCAATACAATATACGGTTGTTATTTTCTATGTAATCAATGGATTGCATGGTAGAGAAATCGATTTTGGTATACACTCTAATAGCATTTCCTTTTGATTCCATCGTTACTATAGCAAGTTATCTGTCTAATGTCAAGTACAACATTTCATAATGTGCGTAGATTTAACAACATTTCATAATGTACGTAGATTTCTTATTTGAACATAGCATAATACTAAGTTTTCTAATTTGCTTATTACATTACACATGGAGGTATTATGAATTTATTTATTCTTGATGAGAATGTCAATAAAAGTATACAGTATCTTCCAGATAAGCATATTGTAAAGATGCCAGTGGAATCTGCTCAGATGCTGTGCGCAGCATATTATGCAGTGGAGTATCCCATGGAGGGTTTAAAGTTATATAAAGCCACTCATCTAAACCATCCTTGTACAATATGGGCTTATAGCTCTAGGGAGAACTGGCTGTGGCTTAAGGAATATACAATAAAGCTTGGTGAAGAATATAGTT
Organism: Bacillota bacterium; assembly: GCA_023387655.1. GTDB lineage: Bacteria > Bacillota > Clostridia > Lachnospirales > Lachnospiraceae > Lachnoclostridium. Next base: position 12,202 of record JAEWHR010000065.1, on the reverse strand, counting down.
ATCGTTACTTAGGAAGACAGCATAAATCAGTTGAGTTAATACGAAATCTACCCGTTCCTGTAGAAAATTCCAAAGGATTGTTACCATTTGTAAAATGTGTTCCAAAGGAATTCGATGACCTTAGTCTGATTGATGCATACCGTCAGTTTTTTATTCAGTACAAAGGTCATTTAAAACAATATACGAAAAGAGAAGTTCCCGATTGGTGGAGATAGCTAGCAAACTGCTCTATGATAAGCCCTCACTTCACTTGGACGGATCTGATAGTATTTTTTATATAATCGGCTAAAGTATAGGGCGTCATCATATCCAACCTTTGCAGCAGCTTGTTGAACTGAGTCACCTTGCTTTAAAAGCTCGGTGGCTTTTTCTAGTCTAAGTTGAATGAGGTATTCAATCGGCCGAATTCCTAGGTGTTTATAAAACATATGAGATAACTGTGCAGTACCCTTCCCAAATTTTGTAGCTAACTCTTTTAAGGTGATTGGAGTGGGGAGGTTTTCTTTTATATAATTACATATGCTTTCTATGAACTGATGCTCTGATGTATCAGGTTGTTTAAAGATATTATTAAGAAGTTTACGCATCTCTAATTCTAGGGTTAAAGTGTGGTAGTGATGGTTTGATGTGATTCGCTCCATCATTTTTTTTAACATGGTGTGAGTTTTTTTAGCTTCCCATAACTTGATTTGAAACGAATTAGGGATACACTCTTCAGAAGACATGAAAGAGTTGCCAATCGTATAGGATAATAAAAGAAATTCAAAATCCACCTGATCAAGTGAAAAAAGATGGAGAGAGCTTCCACTTTTAATATGCTGTACATAGCTTGAGGATAGATAGGTTGTGGATTGTTCATCGATGGTTAACTGTGCACGTCCTTTTATGGGAAATAAAAATCCACCCTGTGAAAATTTGCAATGAAGTGATTCTGTAGTAGTTACCGTTACCTGGATTAAATTTATATTTTTTAATGCTTGGTTCTGGAAAAGTGATGAAATACCACGCATTTTCTCTGACATAGTAAAATCCTTTCTGAAAAAGTTTAAAGTGCTTCTAATAATGAAAGTCATTATCATTTAAGTGATTTAAGAATATCACAATTCTTAAGATTTGTCCATAGGTTAAAAATTGTCCATTCAACCAATATAATATCCTTGTTATACTTCCCACAGTTAATGAAGAACATAAACGTCAGGAGAAAAGCAGTGAAGAAGAGAAGTGTTTTTATCATTATATTAATAATTGCATCCATAATTTCTATCATGCTTGGAGCACAGGATTTTTCTTTAAGAGAAGCGTTGGTAATAGGCTCTGCAGATTATCAATTGTTAATTTATAGTCGTATTCCCAGACTTTTGGCAGTTTTAGTAACCGGAGCTGGACTTAGTATCTCTGGTAAGATCATGCAAACGATGACAGGTAATCGGTTTGTTTCACCAACTACTGCTGGAACCATGGAGTGGTGTAAGTTTGGTATCTTATTATCCATCTTATTTTTTGGTGGGCAGTCTATGATGATGAAAATGGTTTTTGCTTTTATAATAGCATTACTTGGAAGTCTTTTGTTTGTACAGCTTCTTCAAAGAATTCCATTTAAAAGTCCTGTAATGGTACCCTTGATTGGTTTGATGCTTGGTAATGTGGTCAGTTCTCTAACTGCTTATGTGTCCTTTCGCTATGATTTGGTACAAAACATATCATCTTGGTTACAAGGAAACTTCTCATTGGTAGTAAAGGGAAGATATGAATTGCTTTACTTAGGAATTCCGTTTGTTATTTTAGCTTATCTTTATGCGAAAAAATTTACGATTGCTGGAATGGGTGAGAGTTTTGCTAAGAATCTAGGATTAAATTATAGATTTATTACGATAGTTGGATATGTCATAGTAGCATTTCTGGCTTCCATTATAACAGTATCTGTGGGAAGTATTGCTTTTCTAGGTTTAATTATACCAAATATTATATCTATTTATTTTGGTGATGATTTAAAACACACCTTATTAGATACTGCATTGCTTGGTGGAATCTTCTTATTATTCTGTGATATCTTAAGCAGAATTATTGTTTATCCATACGAGATTTCTGTAAGTGTAATTGTTAGTGTCTTAGGTGGAGCAATCTTTTTATTCCTGTTATTTCAAAAGAATAAGGAGGGAGGTACTGTATGAGAATGAAGTCAATTTCAAAAGAGAAAAAATGTATCTTAATCTTAATCGCAATCATTGCAATACTTGGTTCTCTTTTTCTTTTCTTAGGATTAACAGAAAGGAATATCAACTATTTCCTTCCACGAAGATTTCGTAAAGTATTAGCAGTAGTTTTGGCAAGTTATTGTGTTGGATACTCTTCAGTTTCTTTTCAAACCATAACGAACAATAAGATTTTAACTCCGAGTATTATCGGTCTAGATTCTTTATACTTATTCTTGCAAACAGTTATCGTATTTTTCTTTGGTCAAGCAGGGATTAGTAAATTAACTGGGCTTCCTAATTACTTATTATCCATTGGACTCATGGTACTTTGTTCGTTCTTTCTGTTTTTTGGTATGTTTAAAGGAAATAGCAAAAATCTTTATTTTATGGTATTGGCTGGAACCATTTTTGGTGGTCTATTTTCTGGACTGGCTTCTTTTATGCAGGTATTAATGGACCCAAATGAATTTTCCCTTGTTCAAGGAAAAATGTTTGCTAGTTTTAATCAGATGAATACGGACTTGTTATCAATTAGTATTGTGATTGTCGTTCTGATTGCTATATTGGCTAGAAGGGATTTTTCGAAACTGAATGCGTTAGGACTTGGTCAAGCCCAAGCCATTAGTTTGGGGGTTCCTTACCGAAGTACTGTATTTAGAACATTAATGTACATTGCAATTTTAACAGCAGTTTCTACAGCGCTCGTTGGGCCGATTACCTTTCTTGGTATCTTAGTTGTTAGCATAGCAAGAAATTTAGTCTCCACGTATCGCCATGAATATAGAGTACCAGTTGCTGTATTGTTAGGAATTCTTGCCTTATTAGGTGGATTGTTGTTTGTAGAACGTATCCTCCATCACTCTACCCAGATTAGTGTAATCATTAATTTTATTGGTGGATGCTACTTTATTTATCTCATGCTAAAGGAGGGAAAATCATGATAAAGACCAGGGGTTTAACCAAAGCGTATGGAAGTAAAAAGGTTGTAGATGATATTTCCATTACATTACCTAAAAATAAGCTAATTGCTTTTGTTGGTAGTAATGGAGCAGGGAAAAGTACGCTTTTATCCTTAATTGGACGAACCTTAGATCGAAGCGGTGGTGATTGTTACATTGATGAGAAAGAGGTTAAGGAATGGAACAGTAGAGATCTTGCAAAACGACTCTCTATCTTAAGTCAAACGAATCACCTTAACATTCGTCTTACAGTGCATGAACTTGTACAGTTTGGTCGTTTTCCATATAGTCAAGGGCGTTTAACGAAAGAGGATGAAAAGAAAGTAGAAGAGGCAATCTCTTACATGGGCATCGATGCTTTTAAAGAACGCTACTTAGATGAGTTAAGTGGTGGACAGCGCCAAATGGCTTATATTGCAATGTTATTAGCACAAGATACAGAGTATGTGTTTTTAGATGAACCGCTTAATAATCTTGATATGAAACACTCTGTACAAATCATGAAAATCCTAACCAAGATGGTAAAGGAACTTGGAAAAACAGTTATGGTGGTTATACATGATATTAACTTTGTATCCTGTTATGCAGACTACATTATTGCAATGAAGGATGGAAAAATTGTTGCCAATGGTCCAAGTGAAGAGGTGATGAATCCACAAACTCTTAAGAAAGTATTTGGAATGGAAATAAAGGTAGAAGAAATTGGTGGAAACAATATCTGCCTCTATTACACATAAAAGTTAAATAGAATAAAGACAAACAAAACTTTATTAAAGATAAACAAAACTTCATTAAAGACATAAAACTTATAAAAAATGAAGGATGTGCTTTAAAGCAGCAGTAAAGATAAAGCTGTCAAAATAAAATGTGGATAATAATTGGGGTTACCCCATGAATTATAAAGAAAAAAAGGAGGATATAATGATTCCTACATGGTTATAGTCTTTGAGAGTAATAGTGGATGAGAAAGTTGAATCCAATCTCTAAGAGCTGTCTAAACTTAAAAAGGCAAAAGTTAAGTGTAGAGAAACATTATAAAATAACATGAGAAAATTTAATTTTCATAAGGGTGTCTTATCTGGCGCTAAAAAGAAGGTTTTTGCAGGAGTCCTATTAGGAGTTATGGCAACTAGTGTTTTAACTGGTTGTGCTAAGAAACAGGGAGAAACACCTGATAATAATTCATCTAAGGGAGAGGAGAGCACTGTAACGCCAGCAGCAACTCAAACACCTGAGGTAGAAGAAACAAGTTTTTCTTTAACTCATCCACTTGGAACCGTTACGTTAGAAGGTGTTGCTGATAAGGTGGTAGTATTTGATATGGGTGCATTAGATACACTCGATTCTCTTTCTTTTGATGGTGAACTTGCTGTACCACAAGGGAATATACCATCTTATTTGAGTAAGTATGAAGAGAATACTGTGAATGCTGGTGGACTATTTGAGCCAGATATGGAAGCTATCTTTACTTTCGAACCAGATGTTATTATTATTGGTGGAAGACAAGTTGACTATTATGAAGAATTAAATGAAATTGCTCCCACTATTTATGTAGAACTTAATGCAGATACTTACATGGAAGATTTTAAACGTAATACTGAAAATATTGCAAAAGCAATTGGTAAAGAAGAGGAAGCTAAGACTGCAATTGACGGTATCATGAATAAAGTCGAAGAAGTGAAACAGATTACAAACAGTAGTGATAAAAAAGGTTTAATTATTATGACAAACGATGGTTCCATAAGTGCATATGGTCTTGGTTCTAGATTTGGTATTATCCATGATGTTCTTGAAGTTAAGCCAGCAGATGAAACAATTGAAGTTTCCAAGCATGGTATGGAAGCAAGCTATGAATACATCGCAAAAGTAGATCCAGATATCCTATTTGTAGTAGATCGTACTGTAATTGCAGGTGGTTCAACAACTGCGGATAAGACTCTTGACAATGAATTAGTATTAGGCACGAAAGCAGCAAAAAATAATGCAATTATTACTCTTAATTCTGAATGCTGGTACTTATCAAGCGGTGGTATTAATTCCATGCAGGTTATGGTATCAGAAGTAGAAGCTGCAATCAATAAATAGGGTTTGATATAAGAATGACAATATAATTATATAGTTTAATGAATGGCTCTGCATCCAGTTCTAAGGGGAGATTTTTCTAGGATCCGCTTAGATACTAGATGCAGAGTTATTTTTTATGTTAGGATTTAATAGGCAGATGCTATAGAACCATTAAAGTCATTTATTATACTTTATCTAGGCACTTATATAATCCTTTTATTATCATAACGATGTAAGAAGATAACGATTATTCACCTAATAATGCTTCTAGTTCCTTTTTAAGAACAGATTCAGAGATAGCACCCTGATAATAGTTTGCCACATTGCCGTCTTTATCTATAAAAACAGTAGATGGTATCGCATAGACGCTATAGGCATATGCACCTTCTTGGTCTACATCAAAAAATACAGGAAATTCATACCCATTATCTTCTATGAATTTACTACCTTTTTTAATTGTTTCCTGAAATCCATCTACCATATCAACCATAAGGAAATTCACATCATCCTTTAAATCAAGATAAACTTTATTAAACTCAGGCATCTCGCTTTTACATGGACCACACCAACTTGCCCAGAAATTTAAAACAATTGGTTTACCATAATAGTCACTTAGTGATACGGTATTTCCATCAATGTCTTGCATTGAAAAATCAATGGCTGCTTGCTTCGTTGGCTCTGGAATATCTGTAATGGTTGCCTCAGGAAGTTTGTCTGTGGAAGTTTGAGGTTCTGTGGTTGGTGTAATACTTGCCTCTTGTTTCGCTTCTTCCTGTTCCTCATAGTATTTTGAGAGATTCTGATAAAGAACAGATGCTCCAACAATGAGTAGAACAAATACAGCAAGTATCCATAGTACTTTTTTATTTTTCATAAATCCTCCTAGAATTTTATTTCATATTTGCTTATAATTATGATGAAGTAAGTACTAACAATGAATAACTTTATATTTTATAGAATTATTTGTAAAATTGAATAACTTTATATTTCATAGAATCATTTGTTGAATTGAATAACTATTTTTTAAAAGTCACAATATTCATAGCAAAGTAGAGCATAGACTGCATCTATGTTATGTTAAGAATCTTAGTGTTAACATTAACAAATTCAAACAAACTTTCTATTGTAAAAAAGAAAATACAGCACTATAAGCACCGGTGAGGAATAGTATACCCATCAAAATTAATAGTCCGGCTGAAATATAAGAAATCTTTCTTGAATTCCTCTTTAGGAAATCAAAAGTAGATTTTAATTGATCAATTAATAATGCACTTAATAAAAATGGTAGACCTAAACCAAGTGCGTACATAAGCAACATTACAATACCTTTTACAGTACTTCCGGTTTGTGCAGCCATCACAAGAGCAGAACCAAGGAAGGCACCTACACAAGGAGTCCAACCGATAGAGAAGATAATACCAAAGAGAAAGGCGGCAATGGATTGATTTTTTGTTTTTGTTAGCTTATGACTATTCATCCCGCGAAATAGTGGGATTTTTATAACACCTAAAAAGCTTAGTCCTAGTAAGATTAAGAAGATACCAGATATAATGTTTATTGCAGTTTGGTACCTTATGAGAAATCTACCGAGTGTTCCAGCAAATGCACCCATAAGGACAAAGGTAGTGGAAAAACCTAAGATAAACAAAAGGGCATTTTTTAAGGTGCCATATTTGGTCCGAGTATCAGGTTGCCCAGCGATATATGTAATATATAGCGGCAACATTGGTAATAAACATGGGGAAATAAAAGTGATGATACCTTCTAAGAAGGATATAATATACTGCATAAATCTCCTTTCATCGTCTGATTGCTTTCATTATTTATGCCAAGGAAATGTTTGTATGGCATGCTTTTTCTTGTTGCTAGGTGTAGTTTCTTTATTTTATACGATTGTATACCTAGTGTAAATTATTCTAACAGAATTCATATAAAATTACTGTGATTAAGTCACATACGATTATATTTTACTTTGTTAGAATAAAATGAGACAAATTTAGAATAATCAAGGAGTGATTTTATGAAAGTGAAAAGCTATTCACCTTTACTCAAAGGAGTTACCTATATATTACTAATGTTAACAGGAATGGTGATACTAATGGGCTGTTCAAAAAAACAAGATGCATCAAAGGAGGAGACAGACATGGGACAACAGACCTATACTGAAATCACACAAAGTGAAGCGAAAGAAATGATGGATTCCGATGAGGAGTTAATAATCTTAGATGTTCGTATGGAGGAAGAATACTTAGAAGGACATATTGAGGATTCTATACTTTTACCCGTGAGTGATATATTAAACCGTGCAGAGGAAATACTACCAGATAAGGATAAGAAGATATTAGTTTATTGTCGCAGTGGGCGAAGAAGTAAGATCGCAAGTCAAGAATTGGTCGAGCTTGGTTATACGAATGTATATGAGTTTGGTGGAATTATTGACTGGGAATATGAGATTGTAAAATAAGTTTATTTTCATATAAGGTTGTTGCGACTATTTATAGCAACAACCTTATTTTTCGATGTACCTAGCATAGCTTTTTCATCAAAAGAGGATAATATGATATTAATTCAAGGGAGTAGCATCGAGATGGAAGACACCAATCTCCTTGTAGTGTTCGATTTTATATTCGATTGTAGAAAGGCTGCGATTTAACAATTCAATTTGTTCAAGGATAAATATTTTATGTAATTCTAGCATCTCTTTCCTTTGTTCACAGGTTTCCTCTCCATTTAAGCATAAGAACATAAATTCCTTTATTTTTTCTATGGACATTCCAGAATTTTTTAAGCAGCAGATGAGACCAAGCCATTGAATGTCATTATCGGAAAATGAACGTTTCCCAGTTTTTTCTCTTTTTAATAAGGGAAGAAGACCTTCTCGGTCATAATAGCGTATGGTATGTTCAGTTAAACCGGTTTGTTCTGAAACTTCTTTTATACTATAACTCATTTGATATCCCTTTCTTTCTTATAGTTATTTTTAGTAACAGTTCATGTGTGATTCTTGTTTATATTCTGTTCTATGTAGATTAAGCATATTCTAAAGTATATGACAATAAAAATGGATTCCACTTCATTATAACATATCCAAAAAGAATGAGAGAAAAATATGTCTAACTATGATATTTTACGACGGTGACTTAATCACAGATAAATTTTTTGAACTAAGATATAATGAGTTCAGAAATAAAAAATGATTCTTATTTAAGGTATTCACGTTGGTGATATCTTAAAAATATAAAGACAAATAAAGGGAGGTCTAACTATGGACGTATTACATGTAACTAAGGAAAATTATAAAGAAGAAGTATTAGAGGAAGACAAGGTCGTTTTACTTGATTTTTGGGCACCTTGGTGTGGACCATGTAAAATGTTATCTCCAGTCATCGATGAAATCGCGAAAGAAGAAGAGCACATTAAAGTCTGCAAGATTAATGTAGATGAACAGTCCGAACTAGCAAGCGCCTATCGAGTAATGAGTATTCCAACATTAGCAGTTTTACAAAATGGTAATTTGGTTACCAGCAGTGTCGGATTTAAATCTAAAAAGGATATTTTAAAGATGCTTCCAGCACAATAAGATCATCCTTAACCTATAAGATTTATGCGGATTATTCTTATTTATTTTAAACTAAAAAGCGAGGAGGAACTATAACTCAAAAGGAAGCATAGGAGCTTTCTTTTGGGAAACGAGTCCTCCTCTTTTTTTAATAACTTTAGTAAATAAGTTATTTATTAAATAGATTTAATAAAAAGATCTTATTAGACAGAATAAAAAATAAGATTTCCATTGAACGGTTAAAAATAAGATATTTGTTACTAGACAAATTAAATAATAGCTTTTAATTTCTTTTTATCTAAAATTTCAATACCGCCTCTTGTAAGAGATACAATACCATCTTCTTCAAAATGCTTTAGCATACGGGATACAACTTCTCTGGCACTACCAATATATTTCGCTATCTGTGCATGGGTTAAAGAAATCATATCTTGTTTTTGTTTTATAGATTCATCTAATAAAAATACAGCCAAACGTTTATCAAAGCTCATAAATAATATCTGCTCCATAGTCCACATCACATCGGAGAACCGATCAATAGTGGTTCGGTAAGAAAAATTTTCAACATAAATATTATGTTCCATGAGCTTTTGAAATGCACATGATTTGATTAAGTAAGCCTCAGTATCCGATTCTGCTTGTATATTAACGTCAAACGTAATATTTTTAAGTACACAGGAAGCAGAGAGTACGCAGACATCTCCGTCCGATAAACGATATAAGGTAATATCTTTCCCTTGTTCTGAAAGCATATGTGCTCGTAGGGTACCTTTTTTTACAATTAATACACCAAGACATTCTGCACTATTATTGTAGATAATGGTGTCCTTTTGAAATAATACCGGGGAAGTCTGATTCAAAAAGATATCCATCTCTTCCTTTGTCAATTTAGGCAAGAATGATAGCTTGGTACCTAAATATTCTAAGTCTTCTTGTGTTATCATAAGCCCTCCCTTTTTCTATCTAACTAGTAATCATATAGAGAAAACTCGCTAGGAATAATAGTATTATAACATAATTAAGTGATACGACATAGTGATTTTCTATGTATTTTTTAATAAATTAGGAAATTACTCCGCGAGTCTATTTATTAAAAAACTCTCCGAGGGATGCGCACTCCGCTGACGCTTCGGCGCGACAAAGTGGCATAGCCCTGAATTTGTTGATTCGCGGAGCTTAGAGTGGCGAAGCCACAGTGTTCTGAATTCATTTAAAAGAAGCTTGATAAAAATATTTTATAGATAAAATTTTTTTATTAAAGATAGTTAGTAGCAAGAATCATGTCATGGAAAATTACATAATTAATTTAAATTTAGTATCTTATGATAAGATTCCGTTAAGAAATGCTTACTGAACTTGTTGGACATGGAAAACTATGGTATAAAATGCATGAATTAAATATGGGAGAAGTTGTGAAAAATTCCCGTACTTTAGATTTACATAATTATGGTTAGTATTATATAATACTTTTATAGGTTACTTGATGTTTGACAGAAGAGATGGAGGATTATGATGAGGAAAACAAAAATTGTTTGTACCCTGGGCCCTGCAACCGATGACGATGCAGTTTTGCGTCAACTCATGATTGAGGGTATGGATGTTGCCAGATTCAATTTTTCGCATGGTGATTATGCACAGCATAAAAGAAACTATGAACGAATTCACCGACTTCGTACGGAATTGAAATTACCAATTGCTACGTTGCTTGATACGAGAGGACCAGAGATCCGTATTGGTACATTTGAAAGTGGAAAAATTGAGTTAAAAAAGGGTCAGATTTTTACCCTAACGACAAATGATATTGTCGGAGATGAAACACAGGTTTCGATTACATATAAAAACTTAATACGTGACATAAAAAATGGGGTAAAAATATTAATTGATGATGGACTTTTAGAGCTTAAAGTATTTAACATTACGGATACAGACATCATTTGTGAAGTTCTAAATGGAGGTATGATTTCAAATTATAAAGGTGTTAATGTACCTGGTGTAGAGTTATCCATGCCATTTATAAGCAAACGTGATTATGAGGATATCGTTTTTGGTATTGAGCAGGGATTTGACTTTATTGCAGCATCTTTCACAAGATGTGCAGATGATATTATCCAAATTCGTAAAATACTAAATGAGTATAATTGTAATACGATCAATATCATTGCAAAGATTGAAAATCTTCAAGGGGTAAGTAATATTGATGAAATTATCCGTGTATCAGATGGTATAATGGTTGCTCGTGGTGATATGGGGGTTGAGATTCCGTTAGAAGAAGTCCCTGTCATTCAAAAAATGATTATAAAAAAAGTTTACAATGCAGAGAAGCAAGTAATAACTGCAACTCAGATGCTTGATTCTATGATGAAGAATCCAAGGCCAACGAGAGCAGAGACGACGGATGTTGCAAATGCGATTTACGATGGAACCAGTGCTATTATGCTTTCTGGTGAAACAGCAGCGGGTTTATATCCAGTAGAAGCATTAATGACAATGGTTAAAATCGCAAAGCGAACGGAAGCAGACATCGATTATGCATCACGTTTTAAAAAGAGAGATAGTCTAATGAATCCGGATGTAACCAATGCAATCTCACACGCAACCTGTACTACAGCGATTGACTTAAATGCAGCCGCTATCATTACGGTCACAAAATCCGGTAAGACTGCAAGAATGATTTCAAAATATCGTCCACCAAGTTCTATTATCGCATGTACCACCTTTGAACATGTTTGTCGTCAGATGAATTTATCTTGGGGTGTTGTACCGCTTTTAATCGCAGAGGAAGTGGATGCTAATACATTATTTGATCATGCATTGGAAGCAGCTGAAAATGCAGGTTTTGTTAAATCAGGTGAATTAGCTGTTATTACCGCAGGGGTACCACTTGGAATTTCTGGTACAACGAATCTAATTAAGGTTCAAGTAGTGGGGCACATCTTAGTAAAAGGAAGAGGCTTAATAGACCGTGAGGTATGCTCAAGTCTTTGCGTATGTAACGATGAGAAGGAACTAAGTGAAATTTTTAAGCCAGGAGATATTATAGTGGCTCGAGAAACGAATAATGAGATGATGGAGCAATTAAAACAAGCAGCTGGAATCATCGTGGAACAAGCGGGAATTAATTCCCATGCTTCGATTGTCGGGTTAAGCCTTGATATTCCGGTAATTCTAGGTGCTGAAAATGCTACAAAGATATTACGTACTGGTTCTATAGTAACGCTAGATGGGAAAAAAGGAATTGTATTCTGTAATAGATAATATAAAAATAACTCCCTTCCCCTCATGAGTGAGGAGTTGGGAGTTGTTCTATTTCATAGTTTGGTAAGGGCGCTTTTAGCTCTCACTTTTTTCATCTTCACTTTGCGCCGGATCCTCATCTATCATGCGGTATCCTATCCCTACCTCAGTAAAGATATATTGTGGATCTG
>JAEWHR010000130.1 GCA_023387655.1 Bacillota bacterium | reverse complement strand
AAAATTATATAGGTTTATAAAATCATAGATAATTGAATTCTTTTTTTCGCAACATCAACGCTGAGAACTTTTACTTCAACAATATCACCTACACTAACGATATCGAGTGGATGTTTTACAAATTTCTGCCTCGACATCTGTGAGATATGCACCAATCCATCTTGATGAACTCCAATATCGACAAATGCTCCAAAGTCAATAACATTACGTACAGTTCCCTTTAGAATCATACCTTCTGTTAAATCCTTCATATCAAGGACATCTGTTCTTAAAATAGGTTTTGGCATCTCTTCTCTTGGATCTCTGCTTGGTTTTTCTAATTCCTTAATGATATCAGTTAATGTTATCTCACCGATTCCAAGGTCTTGCGCCATCTTCTTTTTATCTTTTATTTTCTGACTAAGATGAGATATGCTAGGCTTTTGTTCCTTTACAGCTTGCTCCTTTGTTGCATCAACCTCTTTTGCTTTGGTCTGTAGCTCTTTTAAATCTTTCACATCAAACCCAAGTAACTCAAGTAATTTTTCAGCAGCTTCGTAGGATTCTGGATGTACACTTGTTCCATCGAGTGGATTGTCCCCATCATTAATACGTAAAAATCCGGCACATTGTTCAAATGCCTTAGGTCCAAGCTTAGGAACCTTTAACAATTGCTTACGATTTTTAAATTTACCATTTTCCTCACGATAAGTAACAATATTTTTTGCGATAGGTTTTGAGATTCCAGAGATATATTCAAGTAAAGATGCAGAGGCCGTATTTAAATCAACTCCAACTTTATTTACACAATCTTCCACGACTCCACCTAACGCTTCGCTTAGTTTCTTTTGATTCATATCATGCTGATACTGGCCGACACCAATTGATTTAGGATCAATCTTCACTAACTCAGCTAGCGGATCTTGAATTCTCCTTGCAATAGAAGCAGCACTTCTTTGCCCTACATCGAAGTTAGGAAATTCCTCTGTTGCTAACTTACTTGCAGAGTATACCGATGCACCAGCTTCATTTACAATAACATAAGAAATAGGCTCTGGAATTTCTTTTAATAAGTCAACAATGATCTGCTCTGATTCTCTAGAGGCAGTACCATTTCCTACAGAAATTAATGTAATTTGATATTTCTTAATTAATTTCTTTAAAACTGCTTTCGCTTCTTCCACCTTGTTTTGTGGTGCTGTTGGATAGATTACCACAGTATCTAAAACCTTTCCAGTCGCATCCACTACAGCAAGCTTACAACCGGTACGAAATGCTGGATCCCAACCAAGTACAACTTGTCCTGCAATAGGAGGTTGCATTAATAACTGGGATAAGTTTTGTCCAAATACTTTGATTGCACCATCCTCAGCTTTTTCTGTTAAATCGTTTCTGATTTCACGTTCTATTGCAGGTGCAATTAAACGGTCATAACTATCTGCTATCGTTGCCACAAGATAATCATTGGTATATGGATTATCCTTCTTTATTACTTTACCTTTCAGGTAGTTCATAATTTTCTCTGTAGGAGCAGTTATCTTTATGGTAAGTATCTTCTCATTTTCACCACGATTTAAAGCCAAAACACGGTGTCCTGCTACCTTAGAGATTTTTTCGCTATATTCATAATAAAGTTCATAAACAGACTCTACATCCGCATCCTTTGCAACAGAGGTAATACTTCCTTCTTCAAAGGTAAGCTTACGAATATGAATTCGATAATCTGCCTCATCCGAGATGCTCTCAGCAATAATATCCAACGCTCCTGCCACAGCATCTTTCGCAGAATTTACTTCCTTCTCTTTAGATACATAGCTTTCTGCTATTTCTAATATATCACTAGAAACTTCCTGTGCTAAGATAATATCTGCTAGAGGTTCTAATCCCTTTTCTTTTGCGATTGTCGCTCTAGTTCTTCGTTTTGGTCGATATGGACGATATAAATCTTCTACCACAACGAGGGTCGCTGCAGCCTCAATCTGTGACTTTAACTCTTCCGTTAGTTTTCCTTGCTCCTCGATACTTGCAAGCACGGAAGCCTTTTTCTCTTCTAAGTTACGAAGATAAATTAATCGCTCCGATAGATTTCTTAGCACCTCATCATTTAAGGAACCAGTCACCTCTTTTCGATAACGGGCAATAAATGGTATTGTATTTCCCTCATCTATGAGCGAAACAGTAGCTTCTACCTGCTCCAGTTTAATTCCTAATTCGTCTTTTAGTTGTTCTAATATATTCATTTGGATAACTCCTATTCCTGCACATGTTTTTTACTTTCAGCATGTTATAAAGGTCTTATTATTTAAAAGCTTACTATAAATTAAGTTTTCTTATTTCAAGTGCAATCATTCGATTTATTTTATCATTCCAATGTTTAGAACGCAAGTAATTTGGCATTTTTTGGGCTATATACTCTTATGACTCCTGTTTTTTAAAGCTCAAGTTATAAAGGGAGGCATATATCCCGTCTAGAGATAACAACTTTTCATGGGTACCTTGCTCTTTAATCCCTTCCTCTGTTAATACAATAATGTTTCTCGCATTTTTAATCGTTGTTAATCGATGAGCAATGACAAAAGTAGTTCTATTTTTCGCTAATTTCTCCAAAGATTCCTGAACTATTTTTTCACTCTCATTGTCAAGCGCTGATGTCGCTTCATCAAAAATTAAGATAGGTGGATTTTTTAAGAATACTCGTGCAATACTTAATCTTTGTTTCTGTCCACCAGATAATTTTACACCACGCTGACCTATATAAGTGTCATACCCTTCTGGAAGATTCATAATAAACTCATGTGCATTTGCATTTTTTGCTGCTGCAATCACATCCTCCATAGAAGCATTCAAGTCTCCGTAACGAATATTATCTGCAACCGTTCCAGTGAAAAGATAAACATCCTGTTGCACAATACCAATATTTTTTCTAAGTGATTTTAACGTTAGGTTACGAATGTCTTGTCCATCGATTGTAATTCTTCCTGAGCTAACTTCATAAAATCTAGGTATCAAGCTACACATAGTTGTTTTTCCAACACCAGAAGAACCTACTAGGGCAATATATTCACCAGCTGGTACCTGCAAATTGATATTTCGAAATACCTCACTTGTAGTATCCTTGTATTTAAAAGATACGTCTTCAAAACTAATATCTCCATGAACATTTTTCAATTCTTTTGCATCAGGAGAGTCTACTATATCTGGTTCAGTCTCTAAAATCTCCATAAATCGACTAAAGCCTGTAACTCCATTTTGGAACTGTTCTGTGAAATTAATCAATTTACGAATTGGCTCGATTATATTATTCACATATAACATAAAGGTTAACATATCGCTGAGTATAATACCGCTCGTGGCAATCAAAATTCCACCACCCACAATTACAGCAACGTTAATTAGATTTGTAAACATAGAAAGTCCGGAATGAAAGGTTGCCATCTGCCAATAGGCATGACTTTTACTATCTACAAAGCGTTTATTTCCTTTATCAAACTTATCAAGCTCACATTCTTCATTGGCAAAGGATTTTACAACGCGAATGCCGGATAGGTTGTCCTCAATTTGTGCATTGATATCAGCGATTCGCTCACGATTCTTACGAAAGGCACGATTCATACGGCTTTTCATAATGTAGGCAAAGGCAAACATCATAGGAATGAAGAGGAAAAGTATGATGGTTAATTTCCAGTTAATACGAACTAAGATAAGAAACGCACCAACGAATTTTATAATTGATATTACAACATCCTCTGGCCCATGATGACTTAGTTCGGTAATATCGAACAGGTCATTCGTGATACGTGTCATCAATTGACCTGTTTTTTGATTATCATAGAAATTAAAGGATAGCTTTTGGAAATGTCCAAAGATATCATTTCTCATGTCATATTCTATCTTCGCTCCCATGACATGGCCTTTATAAGAGATAAAGAAATTACAAGCAAATTCAATTATAGCCAATCCAACTAATACAGCAGCCATTCGTATAATAATCTGTATCGCTTGATTAATCTCATAGTTTACTAATACATCTTGTGTAATGTATCGTACAATTAAAGGGTAAACCAAGGAAATACCTGCAGCTGTTAATGCACAAAGCATATCTGCTAAAAATAGTTTCCAATAAGGTTTGTAATAAGATAAGAATTTTTTTGCTCTGGGGTTCATATGTAGAGTCCTTTCTTAAAATGTAGTCCATAATCTACTATATATGACAATCTATAGTCTCAAATTCATTATATAGTGATCCTCAATAAGCAACAAGAAAGCCGTTAATAAGGTAAAGTGCAAGCTCTTTGCACAATTTACATTATTAACAGCTTTATAATATACTACTCTATTCTACTCATATTTTGTTTGAAAAGCAATAGTAGAAATAACTATCAACTAAAATTGAGAGTGTAGTTTATTTATTTTATTAATGTTTTATCTAGATAACTTCTTTGACATCTGGAATAAATACTCATCCAAGTCCTTTTTCATTGCAAGAGCTTCGTTAATATCGTAGTCTACAAATTCTCCATGTTTATAAGCAACCACTCGATTACTGCCGCCATTGCATAGAATATCTACTGCTTTTGCTCCCATAGCTGATGCATATACACGGTCCTTGCAAGTTGGACTACCACCTCGTTGAATATGTCCAATAATGGTAGCACGTGTTTCCATACCAGTTGCAGCTTGGATTCTTTTTGCCATTCCGTAGGAATCACCAATTCCTTCTGCATTTACAATAATGTGGTGTTTCTTACCAACCTTACGTTTCTCAATTATGCTATTTATAATTCTTTGCTCATCATGGTCATAACGCTCCGTTGTCAGAACATCTTCTGCACCATTTGCGATACCACACCATAATGCAATATATCCAGCATTTCTACCCATAACCTCAATAATACTGCAGCGTTCATGGGAAGTTGATGTATCTCGAACTTTATCAATGGATTCCATAGCTGTATTGACTGCGGTATCAAATCCAATGGTATAATCCGTACAAGCAATATCAAGATCTATGGTACCTGGCAGACCAACTGTATTGATTCCTCTTGCAGCTAACTGCTTAGCACCTTGAAAAGAACCATCTCCTCCGATGACTACCAAGCCATCAATTCCATGTTTTTTACAGACCTCTGCTCCTTTATCCTGTCCCTCTTTCGTAATAAACTCAGGACAACGAGCTGTATATAAAATTGTACCACCACGTTGAATGATATCCGATACACTCTTTGCATCCATATCCACAATATCTTCTTCTAAAAGACCTGTGAATCCCCTACGAACTCCCTTCACCTTCAGACCGTTCGCTAGGGCTGTACGCACAACTGCACGGATGGCAGCATTCATACCGGGAGCATCTCCACCACTTGTTAATACACCAATTGTCTTCACTTTACTTTTGGAATCATTTGAAGCACCCAACTGATTAATCATTTCTTTCTTTGCACTTGTCATAGTATTACCTCCAGAATTTATAGTATTGTATTAAATTCTTATCCGGGTCAACATACGCTTGCATGGCCAATCCTAATATCCGAATCAAATGTCGATAAATTTTAGCGAATTTTAAGATTTGATAGCTACCATCATAGGTAATGTTTACAAAGGAAGTCCCTCAAACCTCCCTTGCGATAAATACAAGACAAGGATTCTCTAGGCAATCTTGCCTTGATGCCCTTGTCTTTCATAGTTACTTCTTTTAACACCGTATATTGTAATCTATAAAATGTTTTTTTTCAATAGCATTTACAACGAAAAAGCGCGAAACTATGGGGTTTTTTTAATACTTTGGTGGATTTTTTACAATGAAAGTGCTTACATTTCTTTCAAAAGTTTTCATCCCATTTATTGGGTATTAATATGGAAAATTATAACTTTTGAACAACCTTGATATTCTCCTCTGTAAATGCATTTCTTAAGTTCTCAAGAAGATCTTCGTCTATAAAAACACTTTGACTTGGTGGCAATTTTTTTATCGCTTTTTCCTTCTCACAGTATACCGTTATTCGATCATTACCATCATTATTCTTTATGAGTTCATACAGAGTCTTTTCACTATTTAAAAATTCTTCTTTATCCGAGAACTTAATCCATAGCTCTTTGCTAATTTCTGAAAATGGAGTAATGGATTGGCAAATTAGCTTTGCGGGCTTATCTTCTTCAACGGCAGCCCTCCCTTTGATAAAAACTCGATTATCAATCTCTAGGGTATACTTATACTTTTCATAATCACGTGGAAAGATGATAACTTCCATCGTACCAAACATGTCCTCTAAAGTAATAAATGCCATTACAGAGTTCGTTCTTGTTGTTTTTAAGGTACGAGATGTTATCATACCACCAACCGTTACTGTATCGCCATCCGCTACTTTTACTGTATTCATTTCCTCATCAATCATAAAATCTGATGTATTCGCAGTTGCATTTCCTTTTAAAAGTTGTTCGTATGCCTCTAATGGATGACCACTAACATAAATCCCAAGCACTTCTTTTTCAAACGCTAGTAACTCTTCTTTTGTATATTCCCCAACCTCCGGGAAAATAATCTCTTCATTTAATACCTTAGCGTCTTCATCTAGATCAAACAAACTCATCTGGCCTGTCATAGCTCTCTTTTTTTCCTGACTGACGCCATCAAGAACTTGTACATAGACGTGCATTAATTGTTTTCTTGTTCCTGGCATACTATCAAAGGCACCTGATTTTATAAAACTTTCAATGGTTCGTTTGTTTACTTCTTTTCCAGAAAGTCTTGATGCAAAATCCTTCAAGTTAAGATATGGCCCATTCTCTTCTCTTTCCTGTACCAGTGCATCAATCACCGGCCTTCCAAGTCCTTTGATGGCTGATAGACCATATCGAATATTTTCACCACTCACTGTAAAGGTAGCGAATCCGTCATTAATATCTGGTGGAAGTAGCTTTATACCCATCTGACGACAAGTATAGATATATTCTGCTACCTTACTTGGATTATCAATAACAGAAGTCATCAGTGCTGCCATAAATTCCACAGGATAGTAATATTTGAGATACGCAGTTTGATAAGATACTACTGCATATGCAGCCGCATGAGATTTATTAAAAGCGTATTTTGCGAAGTCTGTCATCTCATCATAGATATGGTTTGCTACTGCCTCAGGAATACCTTTGGAAATACAACCAGGAACCCCTTCTTCTTCATTACCATAGACGAAATTCTGCCTCTCCTTTTCCATAACCGAAGCTTTCTTTTTCGACATCGCACGACGCACTAGGTCACTTCGTCCAAAGCTATATCCAGCAAGCTCTCGAACAATTTGCATAACCTGTTCTTGATATACAATACATCCATAGGTAGGTGATAGGATTGGCTCTAACTCTTTACATTCATACTGAATACTTCCCTGATTATTTTTCCCTTGAATGTATTTTGGTATAAAATCCATTGGGCCTGGACGGTATAGTGATATACCAGCGATAATATCTTCTAGATTCTGAGGTTTTAATTCCTTCATAAAACTCTTCATACCAGCACTTTCTAGCTGAAAGATACCTTCTGTTTTACCAGAACAAATTAAATCTAATACTTTTGGATCGTTATAATCTATTTCATCAATGTTTAAAAAGTTCTCTTCGCTCTCCCCTAAATTAGCCTTGGCTTGATTGATAAGTAAAACAGCATTTTGAATCACTGTTAAGGTACGAAGTCCTAAAAAGTCCATTTTTAATAATCCCAGCTCCTCTAAGGTTGTCATCGTAAACTGGGTTGTAATGGAATCATCCGAAGATCTAGATAATGGAACATATTCATCTGCTGGAGCATTACTAATAACTACGCCTGCTGCATGCATCGAAGTATGGCGAGGTAGGCCTTCCAAACGCTTCGACATATCTATTAAATGCTTTATTTCTGGATCAGATTCATAGAGCTTTCTTAAATCTGGATTCATAGTAAGCGCTTTTTCAATGGTTATACCAAGCTCTGTTGGTATCATCTTTGCAACCACATCGACGGATGCATATGGCATATCAAGCGCGCGCCCCACATCACGGATTACAGCCCTTGCCGCCATTGTTCCAAAAGTAACTATCTGGACTACTCGGTCCTTTCCATACTTAGATACCACATAATCGATAACTTCTTGACGTCGCTCGAAACAAAAATCGATATCGATATCTGGCATTGTAAGACGCTCTGGATTGAGAAATCGTTCAAACAATAGACTGTATTTGATTGGATCAATATTCGTAATCTCCAAGCAATATGAAACAACACTTCCCGCAGCACTACCACGCCCCGGACCTACAATAATATTATTGTCTTTTGCGTATTTTATAAAGTCCCATACAATTAAGAAATAATCAACAAATCCCATATTCTCAATTGTTTCTAACTCATAGTATAATCGCTCCCATAGTTCATCCTGTGGTTTCTTATAACGACGAACTAAACCTTCTTCGCAAAGTTTTCTTAAATATTCTTTTGCGGTAAAAGGCGCAGGAACGTCAAATTTAGGAAGCCTATAATGACCAAATTCAATGGTTACATTACATCGCTTAGCAATCTTTTCAGTGTTTTCCAATGCCTCTGGCGCATACGGGAATAATTCTCTCATCTCCTCCGGAGATTTCATGTAGAATTGGCCGCCCTCATATCGCATACGATCTTCGTCTGCTACCTTCTTCTGTGTTTGAATACAAAGTAAAATATCATGGGCAGTTTCATCAGTATCATAGGTGTAGTGTATATCATTGGTTGCTACCAAAGGAATATTGGTTTCTTCACTTAATCTTAATAATCCTTGATTCACTGACCTTTGTTCCGGATATCCATGGTCTTGTAATTCTAAGAAGAAATTATTGACACCGAAAATTTCTTGTAACTTTAAAGCCGAAGCTTTCGCCTCCTCATAAAAATTCCTTCGAAGCATCACAGCAACTTCTCCTGCCAGACATGCCGAAAGTGCTATGATTCCCTCACTATATTCCTTTAATAATTCATAATCTACCCTTGGTTTATAATAAAATCCTTCGGTAAAGCCTTTCGATACAATTTTTATTAAGTTGTGGTAACCGATATCATTCTCAGCTAATAAAATTAGATGATAATATCGTTCTTCACTTGCACTACCTTCTTTACTGAATCTGGAATTTGGTGCAACATATACTTCACAACCAATGATTGGTTTTATTCCTTCTGCCAAACATGCGCGATAGAAATCAATCACACCATACATAACTCCATGATCCGTAATTGCTAGTGCATCCATACCCAGTTTTTTTGCCTGGGCAGCCATTTCCTTGATTTTACCGGAGCCATCTAAAAGACTATACTCCGTATGCACATGCAAATGTGTAAAACTCATACTTTCCTCATTTCTGCGCTGCTTTTTGTACATCCAAGTTTGTGGTTGCAGCGCAAACACAAACTTACAGAGTGAAAGTTCTATCCTTCACTTACTTTAGCGCTGGTCTCGTGTCATCTAGGATCTTATTTAGGTTGAATATATCCGTTAATCGTTCTGGATACTGAAGCATCGCTTGCCCATCTATGGCACGACGACTCATCCGAACATAATTATTCTTAATCTGTATCCAAGGTTCTTTAAAAACTCCAAAATAATAGTGAAATCCAACACTGTCTAAGTACTGGAACTTTTCATTTTTGTAAGTCCCTACACCACTTTGTATATCAATTCCGTATGGAAAGATATACAGATCTGTTTCACCAACCAAAGAACCCACGTATGTCAACCAATTATTTGTATCATTTTTTAAAAACTCTTCTGTACAAGCTGCCATATCACGATGGCCATTACTATGGCAAGCAAATACCCATCCATACTTTTTCATAACCTCTGCTACCTGTTTCACTGTTTCTCTATCCTGATCATAGGTCTTTGAATCTTTAGAGCCTGGATCCGTTCGATATCCAAGCGCACCCTCATAACCTGTTAGTGCAATAATTCCCCTTGCTCCACGGTATGAAAAATCAGGGTGTTCCTCAATAAATCTCTCAACAATCGGTACCATATCATAATCTCCAACAGAGGTTGTACCATCATCATTTTTCATTAAAGTGGATGGTTTTCCATTTTCATCAATCACCATACGGCTTGCAAATCCGTCTCCATCCATATATTTATAATAATTTACATCATCCTGTGATAACACAAATGGCTTTTTATTCGGAGGTAATAAGATTTCTCCATCTTGATAGGTCGTTGTTCCATCTTCCTTCGTGACCTTTGTTACCAAATCATGAATACTTACTAAAACATAATCATTCTCATATAACTGCCGAAGCATTTCCTTAAACTCATTCACGGTAACCATATAATAGTTATAGCCATTTGCGTCATATTCTCCATCGAAGGCCTTATTGGTATCATAGATTAAGGAGTGAAAAAACAAATGACTTACCTCAGCTGAAGATTCATAAGCACCAAATGGTTCAAGAGTCTTCTTCTCTTCCTCGAATTTTTTTATTGCATTCATAAAGGTTTCGATATTCTCATAACCTTCTTCTGATTTTAACATTTGTATTGCTTTATCATAATCATAGCCTAAGCTTAGAAGTTTTGCCTCTTCTAATACTAGAAGCTGCTTTGCTTCTTGTTCTTTTTTTAACTCTTGAATGAGATTGGTGGATGGAGTAATCGTTGGGTTCTTATTATCCGCAGTGTTGACCACGGGTTTTGTATGGTCTAGTGCCCCCTCTTTATACTCTGATAATCGTTTCATGGCAAAACTAATCAAGAGTACCGAGAGGATGAGTCCTTCTGCTATCAATATCTTTGTAACCTTATGAAGTGTATTCTTACCTTTTTTTGATTTTTTCTGATTATCCATCCATACCCTCCATTCCTAATATATAGTTTATCAGAAGTTTTAGTAAACCTCAGATAAAGGGGCTTTTTGTTTCTCAGTTCATTTTATTAATTAGATTATAGTTCCTATAACCTAATTAATTTTATTATAACACTAGAACACCTGTTTTCTCAATGTTAATATTTATTAAGAACAAAGAATGTGCTACGCACATTCTCGCGCTGACGCGCTGTCACGAAAGTGACTAACTACCTTAGCTCGTCATGCGCATCCTTAACGGAGTGTTTTTTAATTTATAGGGCGCAATTTAGTTTGTAAAATAAAAAAGAGCCCAGTTTCTATGTATGATTTCTCTAGAAACTGAGCTCCTTATGATTCACTTATCTGTTTTCAATTTGAAGTAAAACTTAATATTTTGGTTGTTTACCAATCGTTGCAAGAATTCCACCATCTACATAAAGAATATGTCCATTTACAAAATCAGATGCCTCCGATGCAAGAAATACAGCCGGACCTGTCATATCTTCTGGTGTTC
>JAEWHR010000075.1 GCA_023387655.1 Bacillota bacterium | reverse complement strand
TTAATTCATTTTCCTCTCGTTCTTCAAACATATCAAACCCCTTTTTCATTACTACATCCCTCCTTTCAAATGATTTTTTAACTTTTCCTTTGCTCTGCGTAACTTCGTGGCAACTGTATTGCTATTCATCTCTAGGATTCTTGCAATCTCAGCTAAAGTATATTCTTCATAATAATATAGATAAACAATCGTTCGCTCCATATCTTTTAACTTCATTAAATTCTTAAATAGTTCCTTTTGCTCTAAGCTATATTCAATCCCATTTGTATATGGGATATCCTCTGTTAGTTCTGTAATCTTACGAAACCACCCAGATTTCAAATAATTTTTACAAAAATTCATAGTTACTCGTATTAACCATGCTTTTTCATGTTGTATTGATTCAAAGCTAACCTGCTTCTCTATAAGTTTTAAAAAAACCTCTTGCGTGATATCTTCTGCAACCGCAATACTTCGCACCGAATTTAGCGCAATACGGTAAACCATATCCGAAAACTGATGAAAACTTTCCGTTATGGAATGCTGTTTATAAGCACACTCCATAATTACTCCCCCCAATCTATTTGATGTTATCATAAACAATCCTTAGAATTATTTAATCCTTCATTAATAATACAACTCAGTTACCAAAATTTGTTCATTTTATTACTAATTAAAATTTTTCTTTATTAATATTTTTTTAACCATGTTCTTTTCGCTTTCTTTTGTCATTATTCTTTTGGCTATATCATTTAACATTACTCATTGAGCTTTATATTTTAGCTTTACATTTTAGCTTTATATTTTAGCTTTGTTCTTTGACTTTGTTCTTTTAGCTTTGTTCTTATAGATTATTCTTTTAGCTTTATTCTTTGAGTTTTTTCTTTTAGCTTTTTTATTTAGCTTTTTTCATTTAGCTCTATTCTTTGGGCTTAATTCTTTGAGATTTATTCTTTGAGCTTTGACCTTTGAGCTTTGATCTTATAGTTTTGTTCTTCTAACTTTTTTCATCGGCCTTATTCTTTTGATAATATCAACAATTTTTTATAGGATCAAATTCACTTCATATGTATCCTATAGACAAGACTGATACATAATTTTAGAAAAATTGGACTGAGAAAGGGGATTCCATCCAACCTTTTTCAGTCCTGTTTGAATAGTAAGACA
Source organism: Bacillota bacterium (assembly GCA_023387655.1). Taxonomy (GTDB): domain Bacteria; phylum Bacillota; class Clostridia; order Lachnospirales; family Lachnospiraceae; genus Lachnoclostridium. The sequence goes on along the minus strand of JAEWHR010000075.1, from coordinate 39,274 downwards.
ATATCTTTTTAAGGCTCTTCACTATTTATTAATGAGGCGATAAATAAAGTCCACAATATTTTCATTTAAACTCTTAGAATATATTAGCTCACGAACCATAACCGGATTGTCCGTAATGATATTATTGACACCTAACTCAAGCATTTTCTGAACATTACTCTCGTTATTTACTGTCCAAGCATAGATTTCTTTTCCTTGGCGATGAATATCATTTACCAATTTACTTGTAATAAATGAAGCCTCAATGCTATAGACATCTGCATACTCAAAGGAAAATAAAGAGCCATATGCAACCGTCATTACATATACCGTTTTTATCTCAGGCGCATATTCTTTTACTCGTTTTAAACAGTCATAATTCATAGAGGCTATAACACAGTCATCCTCCACACTATACTCTTTTATTAAGTCAACAACGCTCTTTTCAAAATCAACTTCATGACCGCTTGGCTTCAGCTCAATATTTAACTTAATTTCTCCCTTGGTTTCCTGAATAACCTCTTCTAACGTAGATAATCTGACATAGGAAAAATCAGGGTGAAACCAACTTCCAACATCGATGTCTTTAATCTCATCGTAGGTAACATCCCATATGTTTATATTTTTACCAGAGATTCGTTTCAAATTAGAGTCATGCATTACTACAAGCACTCCATCCTTCGTCTGTTGGACATCAAGTTCTATATAATCCGCCCGATGTTCTATCGCACTTTCAAATGCAGGGAGAGTATTCTCAGGAGCCATACTAGAATTCCCTCGATGTGCCGATACCTGAGTATGTTCAAATAATTGTACATTCCAATCAAAATCTTTATCCGCTACAACGGATAAATAAAATATATTGATTACAGCTGCCACTAATACGCCAAATACAAAGAACTTCTTTAATTTAGGGAAGCTAATCGGCAAAGAACGATACGCTGGAATTTCTTCTCCTGAATATCTCTTTTGCTTATAATATAACGCACTAATAAATGCAAAGGAAATTGCCACTGAAAAATTGGCAAATACTATTAGAAGCAAGAGTAATGCCCCCGCAACAATAGCAAGTGTCAAAGAGTATGCAATCGTTGCATTACTAAACGCTTTAATTACAAGCGCTACTGCGCCAATGGAAAGAGAAGTGATTAGTATAACAAGCAAACTTATCGCTACATTCCATACAACTAGTCCAATGCTGTGTTTGATATAACGTCCTCGATTCATTCGAAGACTCTCTTTTCTTGCTTTTTTATAATTACAATTTTCCAGTGTAAACACGTGAATACTAAATATCCAGCGCATTGTTATAACAGCAAACAATACCATACAAAGGAGAAGTAGTATCGATAATACCTGATTCTTATTAATATAATCCATAATAAATTCAGGAACATTAATACTGGAAATATATCCAGATACTAAGGCAAAATTCGTTATCGGGATAATAAATAGAACAAAAAGAATAATCAGTCCATTCCTTCCACGAAATAATCGAAATGCCGAGCGATAACCAGCTTGAAACATCTGTTCAACAGTCATTTTATTATTATAAAACGAAGCATGAAAGCATTGAACCAATGCCGTCATCTCAACTAATGTAAATAATGTTACCGCTAGTAATATAATTATGGTGATAATTATCGTTGTTGGTCGACTTAAAAAATCAAACAAATTATCATTGGTCAGATACTTCTCTCCTGATAGCTTTAGAGCAAGATTCAACGTACCAAATAGTAACGGTGTAAATACTGTAGAACCTATTAATTTATAAATTATCTCAAATAGTAATACGGTTTTAAAATTCTTTTTCAAGAGCCGAAATGCTAAAGTATATTTATTCACAGGCGTTACCTTCTAATTATTAATAATTTCCGTAATAATACTTTCTATTTCCTTTGGTGAAGTTACAACATAATCTGGTTTCATTGCCCATGTTGACGCATCGGAACCACTATAATTTACTCCAATGGTAATTACTTTTACAGTACTAGAATCATTCTGAAATCTTAACTGTTCCAACAGACACTTTTCTGCATTCTTAGCAAATACCACATCCTCAGCATGGTCTCCTATATATATTAGCATAGAGTCTTTATACTCTATCTTAAGTTTTGATAGGCACTTTAAAAATCCAGAAGGGTTTGGCTTTTGTTCGTCAAATCCAACTTCATCCACACCGATTATTGCAGGAAAGAACGTGGCAATCTCATAAGTAGCTAATGTGTTTTCTATATTTTTTGCACTATTTTGGGAGCATATTCCTTGGAATTTTAATGGCAGTCTTGGAATTATCTCAAGCAACCCCTCAAATAATTCTGGTAAGGAATCATCCTGTAATTGATAAGGACTCCACAACTTTCCTGCCTCTTCAATCTGTTCCATAGTTAAACCATACGCAAATTCATATAACTCCTTCCAGTTCTTATACTTATAATTTGCCTTCTGATATTCTTCCACTGATGTTAGCGCTTTCGGCATATTTTGATCAAGCTCTGGTATAAAGTTTCTTAATACTTCTTTTGTTACGCGAATGTTTTTCTTCGTACTGTCTACCAATGTTCCATCATAATCCCATAATATTGCTGCTAATTTCATACCACTCCCCCTTTATCCTTCTATAAATCCAGATAATTCTTCAAATTATCAAGATCTTCTTCCATTCGTTTCCTCCCACGCTCATATAATTCTTTTAGTTTCTCCGTATCTTTTTCTATTCTTTTTATCGTAATCGGATACTTTGGTCGAATCACATAAATTCTACCCTCTTTTTCAAGTTGTTCTATCTCTTTTTGCATCTCATTATAATGCTGTGGGATTTGGTGTAATCTTTCTAGCAGCTTAGGATACTTCGAGTAAAGCTTCTCATACACATGAAACAATGATCTTTTCTCTGGACTTTTTTGATATCCTTGCTCTCTAGTTAGAACTAATACTATCTTTTCATAACCTTCCTCTATCGCTTTTTGATACGCAATTGGTAAAGCAATCCCTCCATCTAAGTAAAACTTATTATTTATCTCTACCATCTTTGATAACATAGGCATACTACAGGATGCTCTTGCCGCTAAAAAAATATCATCACATTTTCCATTCGCGCAGCTATCTTTCTCAAAAAACTCTGCTTCTCCTGTCTCACAATTCGTTGCAATGGCTGTAAATCTTTGTTTTGATTTTAAAAACTCCTCTTTATCAAATGGATGTAGGTGATCTGTAATATCACTAAATAAAAAATCAAAATTAAAAATTCCACCATGACGAAATAGATTATGAACCCCAAGATATCGTTTATCATTTACATAGTTAATATTAATATCCTTTGTTCTTCCAATTTGCTTTGAGACATAATTTAAACCACACATAGAACCAGCAGATACTCCATTTATATAGGATAGCTCAATTCCCTGTTCCATTAATACATCTAATACTCCGGCTGTAAACAGGCACCGAAGAGACCCTCCTTCTAGTACTAAAGCTCCTTCTATCATTGTTACCTCCAATATGACATAGGTTTCATATCATCGCATTCCCTATTTCATAAAATATACAAACAAGAAAAGGGATAATATTAGCGTGTTGACTTATTTTTGTACTCATATTGTACTTATTTTTACACACAACGTTTCTTTCTTAAATGATAACCAAATATAGTAAGAAATCTACGTTATCGATCTATTTTTTGAACTAAATTTATTTAAAATTAACGTTAATATTCCTTATGTTCTATATAGAAAGATATATCTTTCCAAAATATTCACATACAATCATCATAACATGTTTCAAATGACTGTCAATGTAAAATATAAATCCATAGGTTTTAAAACAAATATAAGGCAGATAATAAAAATTCTCAAAAAATACTTGTCCACCTTACCGTTTAGCAAAAAGCGAAAAGATTATGGAATTAAATGTTAAAATTATTGACAGAGCATGTTTATTAAATTATAATTACACTGTAATGTAAATTAACACTGTTAAGCAAAAGGAGAATATATGGGTATCAAAGAACGGCGTGATAGTGAGAAGGCAGAAATGAAAAAGAAAATCATGAATGCTGCTATTGAAATTATCAATCAAGATGGATATGCGAATTTATCAATAAGAAAGATTGCCGCCAAAATTGAATATTCCCCAACGACAATTTATCTTTATTACAAAGATAAAGCGCAAATTATTGCTGATATGGCGGATGAACTTTATAACACTATTGAGTACAACACAGCAACTATCATAAATGAAAATTCTTCTGCATCGCTTAATAATCAAGTTCATGATATTTTGTTCAACTTTATAAAGAGTCTTTCTGACGAACCAGAAATGACGAAAGCTATTATATACAGTGGGATGAATGTTATATTTGTAAACGATAGTAAAGACCCTAATCCAACTAACAAGGGAATTAGTATGCTTGACCAACTCTTTGCAAAAGGAATTGCTCAAAAAGTATTTAAGCCTAACATTAAAGACACTTCTTGGATGATTATAAGCGCACTACTGGGATTTGCAATAAGCGTTGTTGAAAACCAATTATATTTACAAGAAGATTTCGATCAACTTGCAAATAATTTTGTAGAAATATTGATGGGTGGATTAAAACAGTGAATATGAAAGAGAAAGGCTAGACTAATAAAAACTTAAACTTGATAAGCAATTAACAGTAGCAACACGAATAAAAAGCAGTAGAAAATGCTTTACGAGAAGGAGAATTATCATGAATACCATTATTATCTTTTCAAGTAAATATGGGTGTGTGGAAGATTGTGCAAGTATTTTAAAAGATAAATTAGCTGGCTTTGTGACACTTGTTGACATTAATAAGCCGGATATAAAATTTGAGTTAGAAAAATATGACACAATTATTATTGGAAGTTCAATATATGTGGGAGCGATTTCAAAAAAGCTCCGAACATTATGTAATGAGTACATAGATTTATTAAGTAAAAAACGAGTAGGCATTTTCCTATGCTGTGCATTTCCAGAACAAGCAACTGAATATCTGTCCGCTAATTTCCCTTCAGCATTGCTAAAAAACGCCGCAACAGTAAAGATGTTTGGTGGTGAAGCACGGTTAGATAAAATGAGCTTTATAGACAAGTTAATTGTAAAATCTGCTACAAAAGGCCAATATAAAAATTTGAAAATTTCTCATGAAAAAATAGAGGAATTTGTTAGAGAAATAAGTTTATAATACAATAAGTTAATTTCATTGAGGAACTTCGGTCCAATATGAAATTGAATGTACTATGCATTCCATTAAAAGTACAATGCTTAAAACCGAGAGACTATTTGCTACGCTTTCGTTTCACAGAGAAACATATATTATCGCTAGTGCTTATTTGTACATAGATAGAACAAAGTGTGCTACGCCTCTCTAAGCTCCGCGAATCAACAAATTCAGGGCGATGCCACTTTGTCGCGCCGAAGCGTCAGCGGAGTGCGCATCCCTCGGAGAGTTTTTTTAATAAATAGCAGATTACTCGCGGAGTAATTTCCTATTTATTAAAAAAACCACCAATCTGGTGGTTTTACTTGTCCGATAAAAATTAAAAAGCCGTTAACCGGAATCGAACCGGTGACCTATTCATTACGAGTGAATCGCACTACCGACTGTGCTATAACGGCATATATTATGATATGAGTTAACTAAAACCCATCATCGAGGCGACAAGATTCGAACTTGCGGCTTCTACGTCCCGAACGTAGCGCTCTACCAAACTGAGCCACGCCTCGAAATGTGACTACTGTATGTACGAGAAAAGAAGCAGGTCGCTATGATATTATGCTACTATTTTTTTAAATTGTCAAGACCAATAAAAGGAAAATAGTACAATAATAAAGGGAAGTTAGCACAATAAAAACAGGAAATTAGTACAATAATAACAGAGTAAAACCAAGGAAGATTATCACAAAAATATTACTTCTTGCTCTATCTCCTTGGTTTTATTGTTGTTATATTATAAGAATTACTTTGTTCCGATTTATCTATGCTCTCCCATATAGCAGATACCGATTGCTCCTGGGCCTGAATGAGCTCCAATGCTTGGACTTACTGTATTCACAATAATATTGTCGGTATGTAGCTTTTCCTTGATTAGATTCACTAGGAAATTAGCATCCTCTTCGACATCTCCATGTACAACACAGATTACATTTTGCTCATCCTTATATTTTCCCATGGTAGAAAGCATATTATCCACTAAGGTAGCAAGCGATTTCTTTCTTCCACGTGTAGTACCATTCGATACAAGCTGTCCTTCGTTATTAACCACTAGGATAGGCTTAATATTAATCATAGATCCTACAATCGCAGTCGCTTTGGAAACTCGACCACCTCTGTGAAGATGATATAAATCATCCACTGTAAATTGAACACAGAATTCTAGTTTGTGTTCTTCAATCCAGGCAGCTACTTCATCAATACTCTTACCTTGTTCTCTCATCATGACGGCTTTCATAATAACCATGCCTTGACCTAAAGATACATTAAGAGAATCAATTACAATAATCTTAGCACCTTCATTTTCCTCACATATTTCCTTTGCACCTACCATTACGTTGTTACAACCACCGCTTAGTGCAGATGAAAAACTTATATGAAGAACATCATACCCCTCACTAACATATTTTTGAAAGGTTTCTCGAATTACGGCTGGATTACTTGCCATAGTAGTTGGCATAACACCTGCGCGCATCTTATCATAGAATTCTTTCGCAGATAATAAATTGTCCTCCCCGTAAGTTATGCCTTCTAAGTCGTAATAGTGTGAAATAATCCCAATATTCTTTTCTTTAATGTAGGATGGCAATAAATCCGAATTGGAATCTGTTGTAATGACAAACTCTTTCATTTGGTCCCTATCCTTTCCTTTCTCTCCAATTAGTAACAAACAATGATGCCGCCTTCATTTGCATATAAGCTAGAAATACCACCAGTGTTTGCTATAAAACATTTTGCAAAAGGAATGCACTTCATAATTTCATCTTTCACATACATAGCACGTTCAAAATTATTACAGTGCGCGATACCAAGAACACGGTTCTTTGCATCAATCACATCCTCTTCCATATATTTTACCATTTTTAGTAGTGCTTTTTCAATCCCACGAGCTTGGTCAATTTTCACAATATTTCCATCGTCAGATCCCATAATTGGTTTAATATTAAGTGCACTACAAATTACAGCTGTTAAGTTACTTAATCTACCATTCTTTCTAAGTGTGTCTAGGGTCTCCAAAACAAATTTTGTCTTTAAACCGTCTCTGTATTCATTTACTTTAGCAACTACTTCAGAAAAGGAAAAACCTTTTTCGATTAACTCTTGAATCTTCATAACAATAAGGGTCTGACCAACCGATGCAGATTTGGAATCAAAAACTGCAATATTTTTATTTGGATGATCTTCTAAATATAACTTCTTAGCAAGTTCCGCGCTATTATAGGAACCACTCAAACGAGAGGATAAAGTAACCACATAGATATCGTCCGCTTTATCAAAATGTGACATATAGCTATCAGGAGACGGACAGGATGATTTCGGACAATTTTTGCTATCATTCATTTTCCGCAAAAAATCAATCTGATTAAATGTCTCGTCATCGATAATGTTTTCTTCTTCTATTTGAATGGATAATGCTACCTTTACAATACGTTCATCCTGCTGTAACTCCTTTGGTAAATCTGTACAACTATCGCCTAAAATTCTATAAGACATAATGGTCCTCCTGTCAATTGTAAATATTGTGATGATATCTTTATCATGTAGTAATTATCTATCGCATAATGTAGTTTTAAATACTATATACATCATAGCATAATTCTTTCATTTTGAAAAGTGAAAATTTTGTTAATGAATTATCGTAATACCAAATATTATTGAAGATCAATATCCTCTGATATAGAAAAAGCAATAGAAAGTCCGTTTTCACTTTCTATTGCTTTTTAATAGCATTTAACAGAACCATTTATTATTCTGGGTAAAAATATGAACTCTATACATATTTTTAGATTCTTTCACCTATGGTTTACTCCTCACAATATAAATGTCTTGGAAGACCTTCTACCATAATAGGAGTAAGTTCAGCTTGAATTAATGGTCTTGTATAATTTAAGAATTCTTGTGTTACATAATAGTTTGGAACGTCAATCCATTCCATAGGCACACATTTTTCAACGTTAGCAATTGCTTTAATATCATGGATATCAGTAGTACATTGATATGGCTCATCACTAACACGTTTTAAGGTAATCATCTTACCAGTCTCACCTTCGAATGCTGCTTTTACTGCTGCACCACCAACTTGGTATGCTTCCGAAATATCCGTACGGGATACAATATGAGAAGCACAACGTTGCAAGGTACTAAATTCAATCGCACGTGTTTTACACCCAAGCTCTGCAGCTACTAAGTTTGCAACCACACGACCTGTACCAGAAAGCTGTCTATGCCCAAACGCATCAACACTGCCATTTGCATCAACAACCTCGCATACATATCTTCCATCTGCAAAACGAACGCCCTCAGAAACAGCAATAACAACAGACTTCTTACGCTTTTGAATTTCATCCACTTTTCGTATAAAATCTTTTGAGTCAAATGGTACCTCCGGAAGTAAAATCATATCCGGGCCTTCACAATCTTCACTTTTTGCAAGAGCAGCCGCACCAGTTAACCATCCAGCATTTCTGCCCATGATTTCTAAAACGGTAACACTCTTTGCATCGTAAACTAACCCATCACGAATTACCTCTTTCGTGATAGAAGCAATATATTTTGCCGCACTACCAAAACCAGGAGTATGATCCGTTGCAGCTAAGTCATTATCTATCGTTTTTGGTACACCCATAAAACGAATGTGGCTCTCTGTCATTTCTGCATACTCTGATAATTTCTTGATAGTATCCATGGAGTCATTACCACCAATATAGAAGAAATATTCTATATCTAATTCATGAAGCTTTTGAAAGATAGTTACATAGACTTCTTTGTTCTCAGAAATTTCAGGAAGCTTATATCTGCATGAACCAAGATAAGAGGAAGGTGTACGCTTTAGTAACTCGATGTCCAAATTATTTTTAATATGATCGGATAAGTCAACAATCTGTCCGTTAAGAAAGCCTTGGATTCCATGTTTCATACCATAAACTTTCTTAGCGCCACGATCCTTTGCTGTTTTGTATACCCCCGCCAAACTTGAATTAATAACCGCTGTCGGCCCTCCCGACTGACCAACAATGACATTGCCTTTCATGTAATTGCCTCCTCATTTTTAGTTGTGTCCCATTTAAGGGAACAATAATACGATATGTGGAATTTGCACTCTATGTACAAATTGCACGAATTTGCGCAATCGCGCTCACTACGAGATTATATCAGATGGTCTTTTATAATACAACACTAAAAAAAGTGAATTAATTTATCAAAATATAAGTTTATCATGTACTTTTTTCGAAAAACTATTCTTTCTATTACTACTAGAAATCTTGAAAACATCCATAAAATCTTAAATAAAAACGCTGCTTAAATTGCCATAGATATTGCAGAACAAAGTGGCTTCGCCACTCTAAGCTCCGCGAATCAACAAATTCAGGGCGATGCCACTTTGTCGCGCCGAAGCGTCAGCGGAGTGCGCATCCCTCGGAGAGTTTTTTAATTAATGGAGATTACTCGCGGAGTAATTTCCATTAATTAAAAATAGGGTTACGAACCCATAATACTGATTCGTAACCCTTGAATTTCCAAACTATATTATAATGAACTATATATTTAAAAGTGCTAAAATTACAAAGTTTGCAATAAATAATGCTGTCGCCACCCAAAGTACCGGTGTTACTTCTTTCACTTTTCCCTTCACACATTTTACTATAATATAGAAGATAAATCCTGCTGCAATACCATAGGAGATACTATAGCAAAGAGCCATAAATACACCTGCAAAGAACGCCGGAATAGCTTCTTCTAAATTATTCCAGTCAACTTGCTTGAATGCTGAAAGCATCATAACACCAACCATGATAAGAGCTGGAGCTGTAGCTGCAAAAGGTATCGCACTGATATATGGAGCAAAGAAAGCACTAACTGCAAATAAAATAGCTACAACAACACTTGTTAAACCAGTACGTCCACCTGCATTAATACCTGCTGCACTTTCCACATAAGTAGTTGTATTGGAAGTACCAAAGATAGCACCGATACTAGTTGCCGTAGCATCTGCAAATAAAGCCTTGTCCATCTTTGACTTAAAGCCTGCACCGCTTTCCAATGCCTCTTCATCCTCTTTAGAGAAAATTCCTGTCTTACGTCCGGTTCCAATGAAGGTTCCGATGGTATCAAATGTATCGGATAAACTAAATGCAAAGATTGTCATTAATACAAGAGGTATTCTGCTTGCATCAGAGAATAAATGCTGAATACCATTTTTACCAAAAGCAGCACCAAAAGTTTCTGGTAACTGACTAAATGCTTCACTAAAGCTAATGGTATCAGCTGTCTTTGTTACTCCAAAAGGAATACCAAGTAAAGTAGTTACAACAATTCCAATAAAAATAGCACCCTTAACGTTTAATAATATAAGAATAACGGTAAGTACAAGTCCTACAACCGTTAAAATAACAGCTGGATTATTAAAGGTTGCAATACCTGGAACATTATCTGTAAAAGTAACAAGTCCTGAATTAACAATTGCAATATATGCAACGAAAATACCAATACCACCACCAATTGCATGCTGTAAGCTTTCTGGTATTGATTTGATAATTAACTTACGAAGTTTTGTTACAGTGATAAATATATTAAATAAACCACAGATAAATACCATTGCCAAAGCTTCTTCCCAGCTAAACTTAAGACCAAAGCATACGGTAAATACGAAAAAAGCATTTAATCCCATACCTGGCGCTTGAGCATATGGAACATTAGCAACAAGGCCCATAATTAAAGTTCCGACAATAGATGCTAATATAGTTGCTAAAAATACAGCCCCCCATGGCATTCCAGTCTGTGATAACATTCCTGGGTTTACTGTGATAATATACGCCATTGCAAAAAATGTAGTGAAACCAGCAATGACTTCTGTACGTACGGTTGTGTTGTTCTGCTTTAATTTAAAAAAGCGTTCCATAAATACTTCCTCCCATTATAATTTATTCATAGAGCTTAGCTCTTTAACAGGTTTTACCTGTTTGAATCTTGAAAAAAACGCAAGTAAAGCAATGAAACTTACAAATGTACACTTCATTGCTAAAAAACTACAGCGCTCCTATCGCCATTTCTTATAAAAGGAATAAATATACCTCTTTTGTTGCTAAAATGCATATTTAAACATTTGGCTTTTTCTTAATACACGCTCATTTTACCAATAACAACCTCTTCTGTCAAGAACTAAAATACATCATATTGTAATAATAGAACAAAATAATACTAGAGTTAGTATTTTATTTGAAACTCTAGAATTATTGATTTTACAGTACTTTTTTATAATTATTACAGCTAATCCTATTTATTAGCATTACTTATTAATTCCAATAAAAACTTATGTAGTTATATTTTGCTTCCATAAAAAGGTTATACCAAAAACTGCATTGTAGATTTTTATCTACAATGCAGGATGTAATTTTATTCATATTATATCAAATCTTTATCCCTTGTGAATAAGTTATTTTGCTTCAAGGTCATCTTCATTAAAACATTCTTCAATCGCAGCTCCAGGAGCAACCATTGGCCAAACTTTATCATCATTATCAATGATACAGTCTATTACAACTGGTTCATTTAAAGAAAGAGCCTCTCTTAATACTGGTTCTACTTCTTCTTTTTTCGTAATACGAAAAGCTTTTGCTCCCATTGCTTCTGCTAACTTTACAAAATCAACTTTATCATTTAAGATCGTCTGGGAATATCGCCTTCCGTAGAAGAGTGTCTGCCATTGACGTACCATTCCAAGCACATGATTATTAAATATCACCTGTATAATTGGTATATTGTAACGTGTCGCAGTTGCTATCTCGTTCATATTCATACGAAAACAACCATCTCCAGCAATATTAATAACTGTCTTATCTGGCATTCCGACTTTCGCCCCAAGACTTGCCCCAAGACCATAGCCCATCGTTCCTAAGCCACCAGATGTAATAAATTTTCTTGGTTTTCTATATTTGATATACTGTGAAGCCCACATCTGATGCTGTCCTACCTCAGTTGTAATGATAGCATCCCCGCCTGTAAGTTCATCAATTTTTTCAAGAATAAAAGGACCTGTTAAAACATCATTTTGATACGTTAATGGATATTTCTTCTTACTTTCTTCTACTTTATCCATCCATTCTTTATGGGACTGTTGATCTAACTTCTCATTTATCAAACGAAGAACTGCCTTGATATCTCCTATCAATCGTTTGTCAATGATGACATTCTTATTAATCTCAACCGGATCGATATCAATATGTATCTTCTTCGCATTTTGTGCAAATCTTGTAGCATTTCCAGTTACTCGATCACTAAAACGTGCCCCGATTGCTATAAATAAATCACATTCTGTTACACTTAAATTCGATGTTTTAGTACCATGCATCCCAAGCATACCAGTATATCTTGGATGATCTCCAGGAAAAGCACCTTTTCCCATCAAGGAATCTGTTACCGGGCAATCAAGAAGCTCTACAAACTCCATTAACTCTTTTTCTGCTCCTGATATAACAGCGCCGCCTCCTACAAATATCATAGGTTTCTTACATCCACGAAGTAAAGCCAAGGTCTCTTCCAAATCCTCGTTTGTCACCGTAAGGTACTCGTCATAAGTTATTTCTTCTGGCTCTTTCCTTGTGTACTCATATTTTGCTGCTGTTACATCCTTTGTAATATCGATTAGAACAGGACCTGGTCTTCCACTCATTGCTATCTTAAATCCACGACGTACCGTATCAGCAAGCTTTGTAATATCTTTTACAATAAAATTATGCTTTGTGATTGGCATCGTAATTCCGGCAATATCAACCTCTTGAAAGCTATCTTTACCAAGAAGAGGCACAGGAACGTTACCTGTAATAGCAACCATAGGTACGGAATCCATATATGCGGTAGCAATACCGGTTACTAAATTCGTTGCGCCCGGACCTGACGTAGCAAGACATACACCGACTTTACCAGTCGCACGCGCGTATCCATCCGCAGCATGGGAAGCCCCCTGTTCATGGGAAGTTAGAATATGCTTTATCTCGTCTTGATGACGATAAAGCTCATCATAAATATTAAGCACCTGACCACCTGGATATCCAAATATGGTGTCAACGCCTTGTTCTTTCAAGCACTCTATTAAAATTTGTGAACCGGTTAATAACATACTGCACCTCTTTCTCTAGTATCATTTATTTCTCTCTTACTCCATTTGTCTAGAATCTTAATTAGCAATTATCGTACTTACACAACTATATTAGAATTTAGACTTTAACAATATTTTTTACTTAACGCGAGGAACTTCCAAAATTGCACCACGATTTCCAGAGGTAACCATAGCAGTGTAGCGTGCAAGGTATCCTGTTGTTATCTTTGGCTCTCTTGGCTTCCAATTTGCTCTTCTTCTCTCTAATTCTTCGTTAGATACTACGAAATCTAGGGTATTATTCGGTATATTAATTTTGATAATATCCCCTTCTTCAACTAGAGCAATATTACCACCCACTGCTGCTTCTGGTGATACATGACCTATCGATGCACCTCTGGATGCACCAGAGAAACGACCATCTGTAATTAATGCCACCGAAGATCCAAGTCCCATACCAGCAATCGCAGAAGTAGGATTTAACATTTCTCTCATACCAGGGCCACCCTTTGGTCCTTCGTATCGGATTACAACAACATCTCCTGCAACAATCTTTCCACCCTTAATTGCTTCAATTGCATCCTCTTCACAATCAAAGACTCTTGCTGGGCCCTCATGAACCATCATCTCTGGCGCTACCGCAGAGCGTTTTACCACTCCTGAGTCTGGAGCTAGATTTCCTTTTAATACTGCAATTCCACCAGTTTCACTATAAGGATTTTCAATTGGACGAATTGTTTCTGGATCTTTATTCACACAGCCCTCAATGTTTTCCTTTATGGTTTTTCCGGTACAAGTAATTAAGTCTGTATATAATAAGCCCTTCTTATCTAACTCGTTCATAACAGCATAGACACCACCAGCTTCATTTAAATCCTCCATGTAAGTGTGGCCAGCTGGAGCAAGATGACAAAGGTTTGGAGTCTTTGCACTAATTTCATTTGCAATGTCCACGTTTAGATCAACTCCAGCCTCATGAGCAATCGCTGGGAGATGTAACATACTGTTAGTAGAACATCCAAGAGCCATATCTACTGCAAGAGCATTTAAAAACGCTTTCTCTGACATAATATCTCTTGGACGAATATTCTTCTCAAGAAGCTCCATAATTTTCATACCTGCATGCTTTGCAAGTCGAATACGCTCAGAGTATACTGCTGGTATAGTACCATTTCCCTTTAGCCCCATTCCTAGTGCCTCTGTTAAGCAATTCATACTGTTTGCTGTATACATACCAGAGCAAGAGCCGCAGGTTGGACATACTTTATTTTCAAATTCAGTTACTTCTTCCGCGGACATCTTACCAGCTGCATGAGCACCAACTGCTTCAAACATACTGCTTAGACTTCTCTTCTCCCCATGGACACGTCCTGCGAGCATTGGTCCACCACTTACAAATATAGTTGGAACATTAACTCGTGCTGCTGCCATAAGTAAGCCTGGAACGTTCTTATCACAGTTTGGAACCATTACTAATGCGTCAAAACTATGTGCCATTGCCATTGCTTCTGTAGAATCAGCAATCAAATCTCTTGTCACTAGAGAATACTTCATACCGATATGTCCCATAGCAATACCATCACATACTGCAATTGCTGGAAATACGATTGGTGTTCCACCTGCCATAGCAACACCTAGTTTTACCGCTTCTACTATCTTATCTAGATTCATATGTCCAGGTACAATCTCATTATAAGAACTTACAATACCAATGAGTGGTTTTTCTAATTCTTCCTTGGTTAATCCCAAAGCATTAAATAAAGATCTATGAGGTGCTTGTTGCATCCCTTTGGTTACTGCATCACTTTTCATATAAAACACACCTTTCGCTTTTAAATTTTCATAAATTCTCTTTCATTTTCTCTTTTGATTTCTGTTTTTATTTCTGTTTTTATTTCTGTTTTTATTCCTGTTTTATTTCAGTTTTGATTTCTGTTTTTATTCCTGTTTTATTTCAGTTTTTAATTCTGTTTAATATCTTTTATTAATATCTTTTTTAGTATCTTTTTTAATATCTTTTTTTAATATCTCTTATAATCTCTTAAACTGATTCGCAATCTCTTTATCCTATAATCAATTCCTCTTTAAACACAATATATAATGGCTTAATTGATACGATAAAGGATGAAATTGATATCTAAAGTATAAAAAAACGCCCGCCTTAAGCAAGTATGCTTAGGGCGAACGTAATATCCGTGGTACCACCTAAATTCAGAATTTCTTCTGCTCTCTACGGTACAGACTACTCATCATTAAGTAGGGCAATACCGTTTCCTTTTAACGGTGGACATCCGTTGAAGCCTACTAAGTAACTACTGTTCGGTTCAAAGCTCCGAGGCTACTTCCCAGTACATAAAGATTACTCTCCTGTACTACATGGCTATAAGTTTCCTTAAACCAATGCTACGAATCTCTCGAAGACTTTCACCAGCCGTCTCCTCTCTTTGCTTCGATTCCGTAAGTACTCCTCCTCATCAATGCCTTTTTAACTATGATTTTATGTATCCAATTATACAATGAAAACTACTTAAAAATCCTGTTTGTATTGCACTTTAGTCTAGCAGAACTTTAATTTAAAGTCAACTATCTTTTTGATATTATTATTTTATGGTAGCTATAACTTATAATGCCTGTTCAAGCTATTTCTATAACTAAAAAAGAGTTATGAAGGCTTCTGATAATTCCGCTTTCTTAACTCTTTTCTATGATTTATCCTACTATCTAGAAAATTTATTTCGCATACAACTCAGTAATCTTTACTAAAAGCTCAACCACTTTCTCCATCGCATTAACAGAGACATACTCAAAGCGACCATGATAGTTTGCTCCACCGGTACAAAGATTTGGACAAGGAAGTCCCATAAAGGACAGACGTGCTCCATCAGTGCCACCGCGAATAGGAACAATAGTTGGAGTAATCTCTAGTTCCTCCATTGCCTCTTTTGCTCGCTCAATTAAATGCATGTGTGGCTCCACTTTTTCTTTCATATTAAAATAGTTGTCTTTTATCTCAGCCATAAAAGTATCTTTACCATATTTCTCATTTAAGAAATCACAAGCTTTTGAAAATAACTTCTTCTTTTCTTCAAATTTCTCAAAGCTATGATCTCTTATAATATAATGAAGTGTTGCAGAATCAACTGAACCTTCTATCCTATCAAGATGGTAAAATCCTTCATAACCTTCCGTATATGCTGGATTTTCAAACACTGGAAGCATTTGATGAAATTCCATACCAAGTAAAACCGCATTCTTCATTCTTCCTTTTGCACTACCTGGATGAATACTTGTTCCCTTCACTTTTAATTTAGCACCTGCTGCATTAAAATTCTCATATTCGATTTCACCTAGAGTACTACCATCAACAGTATACGCGAAATCTGCTCCAAACCCTTCTACATCAAAGAAATCTACTCCTCGACCTACCTCTTCGTCTGGGGTAAAACCAATCTGAATAGTCCCATGTTCGATTTCTGGATGAGTTAATAAATACTCTGCCATTGTCATGATTTCTGCAATACCTGCTTTATCATCTGCACCTAAAAGAGTAGTTCCATCCGTTACTACCAAGTCTTCCCCTTCATTTTCCTTAAGCTTAGGAAATTGTTTTGGAGACATGACAATTCCTAATTCTTCGTTTAATACAATATCTCCACCATCATAGTTCTTCACAACTCTAGGCTTAATATTTTCACCGCTAATAGCTGGTGAAGTATCCATATGTGCAACAAATCCAAGGGCAGGTACTTTCTTTGTTGTAGTAGCTGGGATAGTAGCATATACATAACAATGCTCACTCATTCGAACATTCGTAGCTCCTAATGCTTTTAATTCCTGCTCTAAAGCTTTTGCAAGAATCCATTGTCTATCCGTGCTTGGTACCGACTCTTGATCATCCTCTGAAGTAGTGTGATAACTAACATATGTTAAAAAACGTTCTAATACTTTTGACATATTGACCTCTTTTCTGGCATGTTAACGCCTCTTTATAATTTTAATATATTTGTACTCTAATATAATAGTATAAACAAATTCATTCTCACCTATGTCTCTCTAGTTTTCAATGTATCACTAGCTTTTAATGTTTTTCTGGCTTTCAATGTTTTTTTAACTTTCAATGTTTTTCTAGCTTTTAATGTTTTACTAGCTTTTAATGTTTTACTAGCTTTTAATGTATCTAGTATGATAAATTTTACTACAATTTATTAGACTTCGCAAGTCAACTATCGTTATCGATTTGATAATCCAACAAAAATCCACGAAATAAGTAGGACTAGATTTCCCAGATACAATAGCTTCCTCGCCTTTTCTTTTCCTTTCCATTCCCCTGTTTTAATTCCCCAGGCATTACTCACCATCAAGGCTATCGCATTGAATAATATCCATCCAACAACAGGCCCCATCTGCCCCAAATAGTAGGTGCTAGTACCATAAGCAATCAGTGCTGTAAACCATACAATACAAGTTCCTATTAGCATAAGGCAACGCTTCTTCGCACCTATTAAGGTAAAGGTACGATACGTTTTATTTTTTTTCATCAGATAACCACAATATATAATGTTAGAAACGAACCCACCACTTAAGACTAAAAGCCAAGCAACCGAACTTGACATAAGTTCTGAACCGCCAGCCAATTGAATCTTATGGGTTATTTCTCTTGAGAATTCAAATCCTATGTTCATTGCTCCAGAACCTAAACCTGAAAACATTGCTAACATAAGCCCTAATTTCACTTTTGAATTTTTATCTTTACTTTCCTTCTCCTCTTTTTTTATACCTGCAAGCGTAACGATTGCAACACCGATTAATGTAATAATCATCCCAATTAATAGAAATAGAAAGGAAGTACTTTTTATATTTTTATCACTCATAAGATAAGGAATCAATGCACCTACTACAGCTGAGATTCCCATAGAGATACCATAAACTAATGACATACCAATAAATGATACAGCTTTACTAAAACCAATTGCTGTTACACCCCAAAACAATCCACATATTATTGGTACCAAAACACTAATCATCGAACTACTAGTGATATAACTAAAAAAATTGGGTACGATTAAGATTGTCCAAAGCAATGGTATGGCAAAACATAGTGTGGAATAATACCCCCAAAATGCCTCCCATGCCAATGGCTGATACCTCTTATACCCAAGTCCAAAACTTCCTTGACAGATTCCTGCAAGTAACAAAATTATGTATCCCATACGTCTTCTCTCCCTAGCTGTATAAGTATTATCCCTTTAATATATAATCCATTTATACTATAAATTTTACCAATTTACAAGAAGATAAAGTTAAGTCATTAAACTATCAGAAAAAAGCTATTGTATTTGCTACTTCTATATTTAAAGAAATAGCAATACAATAGCTTTACTTAAGCCCTCTACTCTCTACTCTCTACTCTCTACTCTCTACTCCCACTCTCAATTCTTGTAAAAGCTCCCCAACTTTTATCAGAATCTCTTTCTAAAGATGAACCATTACTATTTAAAGTAGGAAACACCAGATTCAAAAATGTATTGATTTTGATTGCCATAGATATTTAAAGCCACACCATCTCCTCGACGCTCGGAGTGTGCCATCTTACCAAGTACTCGGCCATCTGGGCTTGTAATTCCTTCAATTGCATAATAGGAACCGTTTGGATTGTAATCCTCATTCATTGTCGGATTACCATCCGCATCAACATACTGAGTCGCAATCTGTCCATTTGCCGCAAGTTTCTTAAGCCACTCTTCATTCGCTACAAAACGTCCCTCACCATGGGATGCTGGAATGGAATAAACACCACCAAGCTCTGCCTTCATTAACCAAGGAGATTGATTGGATACCACTTTAGTATATACTGATTTTGATATATGTCGCCCAATGTTATTCATTGTTAAGGTTGGTGAATCAACTGTCTGAGGCATAATTTCACCATATGGTACTAAACCCAGTTTAATAACTGCCTGAAATCCATTGCAGATTCCAAGTACTAAACCGTCTCTCTTCTTAAGAAGGTCATTTACCGCATCACTGATACGTACATTACGAAATGCTGTAGCAATAAACTTTCCAGACCCATCTGGTTCGTCACCGGCAGAGAATCCACCAGGGAACATTAATATCTGACTCTCTTTCATTGCCTTCTCAAAAGCATCTACCGAATCTTTGATATTTCTCTCATCCAAGTTCTTAAATACTACAATCTTAACCTCTGCACCAGCTATTTCAAATGCTCGTAAGCTATCATATTCACAGTTTGTACCTGGGAATACCGGTATGAATACTTTAGGCTTTGCCACTTTATTCTTTGCTGTATAGATTGTCTTTGCATCAAATAATGTGCTTGGGACTTCCTTTTTATCAAGATTCTCTACCATATTAGAGTGGGTTGGGAATACCTTCTCTAACGTGTTTTCCCATGCAGATAATGCTTCTTCCATCGTAATGGACACCTCTTGATAAGTAAAGGTTCGTGTATTCGTTATAGTTCCTACCTTCTGATAAGGAATCTTTAAGTCATCTAACTTCGCCAAATCTTCTTCTTTCATTTCTGCTACAATATCTCCGTAGGCAGGCCCGAATAAATCAGATTCTGTAAGGTTAGCATTAAAATCTACGCCAAATTGATTGCCAAATGCCATCTTAGACACACTTTCAACAATACCCTTGGCACCTAAGGCATACGCGGACACGATCACTTTCTCATGTCCTAGCTTTGTAATAACCTCATATAAGTTTTGCAGCTGTTCATATACTGGTAAATCATAAGCATCCTTCTCTATGGAAAAACGCACCAAATGATTACCGGCTTCCTTTAATTCTGAAGTTACTATTTCCTTCGTTTTCGCTACATCAACCGCAAAGGATACTAACGTAGGTGGCACATCAATGTCATTAAAAGTACCTGACATACTATCCTTACCACCGATGGATGGAAGACCTAACTTCATCTGAGCATCATAAGCACCAAGTAAGGCTGCTAGAGGTTCCCCCCAACGACGTGAATCATTACCAAGCCTTCTAAAATACTCTTGAAATGTGAAACGAATCTTTTTATGATCACCACCTGCTGCTACAATTTTAGCAACAGAAGAAATGACTGCATACACTGCCCCATGAAAAGGGCTCCAACTACTTAGATAAGGATCATAACCATAGCTCATCATCGTTACTGTATCACTTGCTCCACGAAGGATTGGAAGCTTTGCAATCATTGTCTGAACAGGTGTCAACTGATATTTACCGCCGTATGGCATAGTCACTGTAGCTGCACCAATAGAGCTATCAAACATCTCAACTAAGCCCTTTTTGGAACAAATATTCAAATCGGAAAGTAGGGATAACCACTGTTTCTTGATAGAGTTGTCATCCTTTCCTCTCATTCTTTCACTTTGTTCTTTTACTGTCTTTGCCGCAGGATAAGAAGCACCAGATTTAAAATAGTTCTCCTCTACCTTTGGCATAGTTACTAGCGCAGTTGCTTCTTGATGTGCTCCATTCGTATCTAAAAACTCTCTTGAGATATTTACGATTACCTTGCCTCGCCAACGAAGTACTAATCTTGGTTCCTCTGTAACTACTGCTACTTCCACTGCCTCAAGATTTTCCTCCTCAGCAAAAAGAAGCATTTGCTTTACATCATTTTTATCTACAACAATAGCCATGCGCTCTTGAGATTCCGAAATAGCAAGTTCTGTACCATCCAAACCAGCATACTTCTTAGGTACCTTATCAAGATCAATCATAAGTCCATCTGCTAACTCACCAATTGCAACGGACACACCGCCTGCACCAAAGTCATTACACTTCTTTATCAGTTTAGAAACTTCTTCACGGCGAAACAATCTCTGCAATTTGCGCTCGGTAGGTGCATTTCCTTTCTGTACTTCTGCACCACATGTATGAATAGATTCCGTTGTGTGTACCTTAGAAGAACCAGTAGCGCCACCACAGCCGTCTCGACCAGTACGACCTCCCATTAAAATAATGACATCACCTGGCTCAGAATTCTCACGAATCACGTTCTTTCTTGGGGCAGCACCCATTACAGCACCAATCTCCATTCGTTTTGCAACATAGTTTGGATGATAGATTTCATCGACTAATCCTGTGGCAAGACCTATTTGATTTCCATATGAACTATACCCTTTGGCCGCTCCTGTCACAATCTTTCTTTGTGGAAGCTTCCCTTCTAGTGTATCTTTTAAGGAAACAGTTGGATCCGCTGCACCAGTTACTCTCATTGCTTGATACACGTATCCACGTCCGGATAATGGATCACGTATTGCTCCCCCTAGACAGGTAGCTGCTCCTCCAAATGGTTCAATTTCTGTCGGATGGTTATGAGTCTCGTTCTTAAAAAATACCAACCACTCTTCTGTCTTACCATCAATTTCAACTGGTACTATGATAGAGCAAGCATTAATTTCATCGGAAACTTCCATATCTTCAAGTTTTCCCTCTGCCTTAAGCTTCTTCATTGCAAGTAATGCGATGTCCATTAAAGAAATATACTTATCTTTTCTTCCTTTATAAAGGATTTCTCTATTGGCTTTGTAATCTTCATATGCAGCTTTAATTGGTTCCTTATAATAACCCTCTTCGAAGTCTACCTTAGTTAACTCTGTTAAGAAGGTAGTATGACGACAATGATCTGACCAGTAAGTATCTAGAACACGAATTTCTGTAATGGAAGGGTCTCTTTTTTCTTCCTTAGCAAAGTAATTTTGAATATGTTTAAAGTCAGCGTAAGTCATCGCTAAATTTAAAGATTCATATAACGAAAGAAGTTTAGCTTCCTCCATGTCTTTATAACCAATTAAATAAAATACGTCCTCTGGTACCTCAAACTCTGTGATTAAAGTATCTGGTTTTATTTCATTCGTCTCACTAGAATCTACTGGGTTTATACAATATTGTTTGATACGGTCAAAATCTTCTTCCTCTATTGTGCCACTTAATACATACGTAGTTGCAGTATGAATAACTGGCTCTTCTTTTTCATTTAATAGCTTTACACACTGCTGCGCGGAATCTGCGCGCTGATCGAATTGTCCCGAGAGATATTCTACAGAGAATATTCTATCCCCTGTCTCATATGGAAACTTCTCCTCATACAAATCATCTACCGGCGGCTCAGAAAACACAGTACCAAGTGCTTTCTGATAAGTTTCTTCACTTACATTCTCTATATCATAACGGATTAAAACACGCACATTTGTTAGTGTCTTAAGCCCTAAATAACTTCTAAGCTCTTCTTTTAGCTCTTTTGCACGTACTGCATAAGGTACTTTTTTCTCTACATATACTCTTCTGACACTTCCCACGTCATTACCTCCGTATATTTTTCTAGGTTTTGTGTATACTTCTTCTTTTTTGGTTATATTTATTATAGCATAGGCGTATTTATAAATGAAATTAATATATATGAAATATATCATTAGGTAAACTAATAAAGCTAACTAGTGTTCTGTCTGATTTGGGTCTGATTAACTTTCAGTTAATGAGACAGTATGCTAGACATTCTTGCATGTCTATAGTACAATATGTATACAATTTTATAGTGCTAGAATATGACATACTATAAAACTGCATGACTTATTTATCTAGATTATAACGCCTAAAGCTAGCTTACCCATACTGTTTTTGTAAGGGAAAACCAGCATGCGTAGTCTAGAATTCTTGTTGAATACTCGGAGGAAATCATATGCTTTACTCAATTTTTGATAACTTGTCAGGCAAAAGTATTACTTTTGTCGGGTTATTGCTAGCTTTCTTAATTACATGTATCTTACTAAAGGTACTTCAGAACATTCTGCCAAGGGATGGTGGAAGAGCTTATGCGGTAAATGGTGGGTTGTCTCAAGGGAAGCCTCGCGGTGCTGGACTTGTATTTATCCTAGTATTCGTTGTTGCTACTTTGTTATTTGTTCCAATTACTAGAGAACTTATCATTTATCTTCTCATGATTATTGCTGCTATGATGAGTGGATACTTAGACGATAGTTCAAAAGCACCTTGGGGTGAATATAAAAAAGGGTTGATTGACTTAATTATTGCACTTGTTTGCTCTGTTACTTATGTTAACTTTAATGGAAGTACGTTAACTTTTCTAACCACCGGTGCATCGTTAGAGCTTAATCCAGTCCTTTATGTATTGCTTGCAATGCTATTAATCTGGGTGTCCATTAATGTAACCAATTGTACCGACGGAGTAGACGGGCTTAGTGGTAGCATCGGTATTGCTACGATTCTAACCTTCTATTTTGTATTTGTTTCAGTTATAGACAACCAAGATTACGGTTTAATATCTCTTCTAATGATTGCATGCATTCTTGGCTACCTGTGGTTTAATGCTTCTCCAAGTAAATTATTAATGGGAGATGCAGGTTCTAGAGCAATCGGATTATTTATTGCAGTGATCGCACTTAAAACAGGCAGTCCATTACTTTTTATCCCTGCTGCCATTGTCTTTATCATTGATGGAGGACTTGGTTTGGTTAAGGTTGCTCTTCTACGTTTCTTTAAGATCAAGATCTTAGTTAATACAAGAACGCCTATCCATGATCATGTTAGAAAAAATTTAGGTTGGTCTGATACACAAACTGTATTTCGTTTTATAATCATACAGGCTATGATATCCTTTTTCGTCCTTTATCTGTTATTATAATAGTAACTATACCATTGATTTCATATTGTTAAGGTCAGATATAGTAACACTACCCTAAAACACAGGAACCGAAAGGAGAAGGCGCATTGGATATTAATTATGAGTTATATAAAGTATTCTATTATGTTGCTAAAACACTAAGCTTTAGTGAAGCTGCTGCCGAGTTATTTATCTCACAATCAGCAGTTAGTCAATCCGTAAAAGTGTTAGAAAAACGACTAAATCAAGTCCTTTTTATACGAAGTACCAAAAGAGTCAGTCTTACCAAAGAAGGTGAGATGCTCTTTAAGCATATTGAACCAGCTATTAATTTAATCAGTCGTGGCGAAAATCAGCTCTTAAATTCTACTCCAGCAGGTGGTATGCAAATACGAATTGCTGCTAGCGATACGATTTGTCGATATTTCTTAGTTCCTTATCTTAACAAATTTCACAAATCCTATCCTGAGGTACATATCCGAATTATTAATGGTACCTCATTAAAGTGCACAGAATTACTGGAAACAAATCAAGTAGATTTAATTGTTGTAAATTCTCCAAATTCTGCCTTAAATAATAATTTAAACATTCAAGATATTACTACTTTTAAAGATGTATTTGTTGCAAAGCCAGAATACTTTCCATTTGCTAATCATAAACTTACGCTAGAAGAGCTTCAAAAATTACCTATCCTCATGTTAACAAAGCTCTCTACAACAAGCGCCTTCCTTCATAATTTGTTCTTACAACATTCTTTGGATTTGGTGCCTGCCATTGAACTTAGCAGCAATGATTTATTGATTGACTTAGCAAAAATCGGTCTTGGTATTGCCTTTGTTCCAGATTTTTGTATCAATAATATTGGTTCTTCTGAGCTAATTACTTTAGAAACAGTGGAGGAAATGCCAGAGCGTAAGTTAGTTGTTGCTTATGATGATAGCTTACCATTGTCAGAACCTGCACAGTTTTTTATTAGCTTAATGTTAGACAACCTATAAAGTGATAAGTTTAGAGGAATAACATAGGGTGATTTAATTAGAATAATTAAATTCAAATAATATAACAAGGGTGATATATAATTTCCGATCATTATCAGAAATATATATCACCCTTGTTTTATGACACTTTAGAAAAATAATCCTGTTACATATACTGTAATAATTGCTCCAGCTGCTACTACCACCAAACTTCTATTAAAATACGCTAATAAAAAAGCCACCACAGTACCACACACCGCAGTTACTACATTACCAGTAGACTCAAACACATCAGGAAATGTAAGTGCCCCTAAAACTGCATATGGTACATAGTTTAGAAAGGATTTTATACGCACTGATTTTATTTTCCTACGAAATACTGCAATTGGTAGAGCTCTTGGTACATAAGTTACAAGAGCCATAATAACTACTGCTAAAAATGCCTTTTCTAATGTCATGCCATCTCCTCCTTATCTTCCATTGGAAATAAAAATGCACCTATTCCTGCAGAGAGAACGGTAGCTATTATCACTCGGAAACCAGAGGATATAAAAGAAAAGTAAGTGATATATCGTAAACAACAATGAATGAAAATAGATAGGAGAAGAATAACAACCACCGCCTTAGATTTTCTTGCTGGTGGAACAATAATTGCAATAAACATTCCATAAAGTGCAATTCCCATCGCATTTGCCAAACTTTGCGGTAGTGCAGAACATATCATGGCGCCTAGAGCAGTTCCAAGGCTCCATCCAATGATAGGACCACTAATTAATCCTATCATGTATGTACTACTTAATTTGCCCTGTTCCATAGAAGCAACGCTAAATGTTTCATCTGTTATACCAAAAGAAAAAATAAGGCGTTTCCATAGTCCAATTTTTGAATCTATCTTTTGTGATAGGGATAGAGACATTAGCATATAACGTATGTTAATAATAAATGTGGTCAAACCTATTTCAAATAAACCAGCTCCTTGAAAGATTAAATTCGTTCCAGCAAACTGTCCCGCAGAAGTTAGATTTGATAAAGATATAAAGATTGCTAGCCATACGGGCAACCCACCATTTACTGCCATAAGACCAAACGTAAAGGAAACTGGTAGGTACCCAATCGCAATTGGTAGTCCTCGTTTTAAGCCATATTGAAATTCACGTTTACTTTGACAACTCATTTTACTACTTTCCTTTGTATTTATTCGTGCAATCTTCTTATAATTTTATATACAATGCAATTTTGTATTACTAAAGGTTTACTATGAGCAAAGAAGATAATCCCATCACTTGGAGCTATGATTTGCGATATTACTTCTCCCTCAATCGGATCTACGACTTCTGCTAAGATGTCTCCGAATTTGACTTCTTCTCCAGGTCTTCTAAGAGGACGATAAATCCCTGAAACATCTGTTTTAATTGGCATTAGAGATTCTTCTTCCACAATACTAGCTATATAACCACTATGACAGTTATACTTGATAATTCCCATTCGGGTTAAAAATCGAAGAACAGAAGATACAGCCTGCCTTGCGGATTTTTCATCAATACTACTAGTCGCTGGAGTATATACGGAAAATGCATTGGTTCCATTAATCTGCCAGCAATAATTTAAAGTTCCAGTATCAAATGGATGTGGTTTTTTAGTGAGTACATAGGGTAGGCCAAATAGATTCGCAAGGCTAGTGCTTTGATGCCCGGTTTCCATCATTCTAACATGGGGAATAAATTCTCCAGGGGTGTGAAAGCTTGCAAACTGAATGCCATAGCTATACCCTTCCACTGCCTTAAACACTCCTCCGGCAATACGCTCTGTTGTTTCACCTGAATTATCGCCTGGAAACATACGATTAATATCAGACTTATCCATTGCCCAAAAACGTTTCTCTATATTAATACTAGACTGGTTCAACGTAGGTATTACCATGATCTCATTATTGTTTAAGATTGCTCCAATTTTTTCAAGTCTAGTTAATTCCTTTACTAACTGAGAACAAATATATAGCTGTTGTATTTCATTTCCCCTTGTTGGTCCAACAATGCACGCAGCCTTTTCTCCCTTTCCAAAACGGAAACCAACAATATGCATGTCATCACGATAAGGGCTTTTTACTGTATGAATTATTTCCTGAAACATTTACACCCCTCCTAGGATTCTAGCAATTAGGGAACCATCATAAACAACAGGATATTCCCTTAATGTAAACACGACTCCATCACAAGGAGCTATAATGTGCTGTACAATCGTACCATTTAAGCTATCTACAATATTTCCTACCACGTCTCCTGCTTTGATATCCATCAAGTGCTCAACACATGGTAAGAATACACCAGATGCTTCGGCATGTATTAAAGTCACCTTATCTCGGTCAGATGATACAACAGAGTTTTTTGGTGTTATAACAGGTCCACTCCAAATACCAAGCTGATGCATTAGACAAAAAATACCCTCTAAAATCTGATCTCCAAACTCCTTTGTAATTCTCATACCAACTCCCATTTCAATACTTAAGGTTGGAACTCCATTTTGGTTTAGGCTATGATAAAGGCTCGCTGGCTCAACTGTTGGCGAAGAGTGAACCCAGATAAAATCGGTATTTAATAACTTTGCATATTCCAGTAAACTCTCTTCATGTTGCTTATCAAGTCGTACCTGTGGAATTTCTCTTAAGAAAATATTACTCGCATGCAAATCGACACAAAAATCCGCTCCTTCAAGATCTTCTACAAGTTTTGCAGCAACATATTCGGACATATCGCCGTCAATATCCCCTGGAAAGCTTCGATTCATATCCAAATCAAATGTAGGTATCCTTCTAGTAATTGACTCCATTCCAAGTGGGTTTACACATGGATAAACGTCAACTATACCAGTTAGAAACTCTTTATTTTCTTTCATACGACGTATCAATTCATAACATATGTACTGACCTTCTAATTCATCACCATGAATTCCGGTAACAATACAGATTCTTTTTTCATTTCCTATTTTAGTTTCTGGCTCAAGGCGATTCTTTTTTATATGCATCGTCTCTAATACTGGTAAACCTACGGAAACTACTGTTCTTACCATATTTACACATCCCTTCTGTAGGTATGTCTTAACGCTTTAAAGCATTACCTTGTAATAGTATTTGATAAATTTTCATTTCATTGTACTATAATTTTACCTTAAAGTAAATCCCTTGATAACCATTCCAATATAGAGTAAAAGAACTTTATCACATTAACCATTCTAATATAGAATATAAGAACTTTATCACAAAAAAGTCTTAGTATGATAGCTTCTATTATAGCTATTACACTAAGACTCTTTTTATCACCCTATGTCAACCTTTTACCGCTCCCCTTGTCAACCCATTATAAATCTTATTTTGGCAGGTAATAAAGACAACAAGCGCCGGTAATACCGTTATAATAACTCCAGCACAAATGTAATTGTATTGATTCCCAAAGGGTCCAGTAAAGGTATATAAGGAAGAAGATACTACTTTTAATTTATCAGACTGTAAATACAGATTTGCCATATAGTATTCATTGTAAGTACTAACTCCTTTTAATATCATGCAAGTTACAATAGCTGGCTTTAACAATGGTAATAAGATTCGAAAGAACACGGTATAGTATGATGCTCCATCCACGATTGCCGATTCATCAAGAGATACAGATATATTTTCAAAGTATTGTAAAAATACATAAATTGATATCACATCCGTCCCCATTAGCAAAATGATATAACCAAGCAAAGTATTCACTAAATTTAAACTTGTCATAATAGAAAATACGGTTACCTGTACAGCTACCCCTGGAATAAGAGCTGCAAATAAAAACAGATTACGAATAAATCCATTCCCAAGAAACTTGAATCGATTTAGTATGTAAGCAAGCATTGTACCTATCAATATGGAACCAGCTAAAACAAAGACTAATATGATAATTGAGTTAAGAAATGCTCTCCCCATATTTCCCTTCGTCCATGCAGTCACGAAATTATCAAAATAAAACCAATTTTTCGGTGGTGTTGCAACACTTGTTTGATTGTATTCTTTTGTACTTTTAAATGCAGTAAGAATACAGGACACAACCGGAATTAACATCCAAAAGGTAACAAATATTAGACTAAAATACTTTAACAAACTAATAATACACTGTTTGACGGTATAATGTTTTCTTCTTTTTTGCCTACTCATGAGTGTCTCCTCCATATTTTTTTAAGTAGCGTTTCATCCTTCTTTTTGTACTCTTTGATATGTCAGATTCATTATCAAATGCATAATGAAAGATTAGCTTTTGGGCTACTGTAACTAGAATAATAATACCCATTAATACAATAGCCATCGCAGAAGCCAATCCTACTTTCTTTGTATTATGAGCAAGATCATGCATCGTAACAAAATAGGTTGCAGTCTCTGCAGTACCACCTGTAATGACATAAGGAGGTTCAAAAGCACTTAATGATCCAGATATTGATAGAATTAAGTTCAGTAATACTACTGTCCTTATGCTTGGTAGAATAATGTATTTAAACTCTTGCCACTTACTTGCACCATCAAGTTTAGCGGCTTCGTACATTTCACTGTCAACGGACATGATAGCACCAATAAATAAAACCATGTTCTGTCCCATGTATCTCCACACCGATGTTGCAGCTAATGAGATGTTATTTATTTTTGTATCAGAAAGCCAACGAGGTAAACTATCAAGGTCAAATCCAACTGATTGTAATACGGTATCTAATACAAAACCTCTGGTAAAGAAAAATTTAAAAATAAATCCAACTGCAATTCCACAAATCAAATAAGGAAAGAAAATTGCTCCTTTAAAAAACTTCCCGCCTTTCACCTTAACGCTTAGTATCGTTGCAAAATAAAGAGCTAGAGCAAGTTGAATAAGTGACGCTCCCATATAATAAATACTTAAATTTAAGGCACGAAAACAATCCTCTCTCTTAAAAACGTCAATATAATTCTTAAAACCTACCGGTGTTCTTCTTCCTAGATATTTCATTTTATAAAAGCTAAACTCAATCATTTTCTCAAAAGGCAAATAGGTAAACGTAATTAAAAGGGTCATCGGAATTACTAAAAATAGAACTATAATACTAGCTCGCTGCCCTTTTCTACTTCTTAAAAATCTTATTGGTTGAAAGCTGTTATGTTTTGATGTTACGTTATCCATAGGGTCCTCCTACTAGAATATGAGCCAAGGATGTCCCTGGCTCACATTCTGAATTATATCGCAGATTCACTAGGGTTAAACAACCCGCAGAAATATCTGTGTTATGTTAATACTTTACTTCAATATCCAGGGCTGCCTGAGCATTAGACCAAGCTTCATTGAACTCAGCCATTAATTCCTCTAAAGTTTTTGCTGCCTCACCTTTACTAGCTTTAAAACCTTCCCAGAATAAATATTGCTCTTTCTTTCCATCTACATTTAGATTCATTTCAGATTCCGCATTAATCGCATTAAAGGTATCTTCTTCACCTGCCGTTGCTGGTTTATTAACAACAAATTCAACACCTGAAAATGCATTTAATACTTCTGGATAAGCACCAGTCTTAAGAATTGGTATACCACCTTCGTTATAGGAGAAGTTGGATTGCTCCACTAGCCATTTCATATAAATCTTTGCAGCGAATTTCGTAACTTCATCCACATTCACATTGATTCCATAATTATAGTCCGCACCTGCAGAAGCATATTGTTTTCCATTAATCGTTAATGGAAATGGCATATATCCAATGTCTTGTGGGTTAGAATCAGCTTGTTGAAACTGAGGTACCGCCCAAGATCCCATCGCCATAACACCAATTTCACCACGATTTATTCTACCTTTACAACCTTCCCAATCTGATGTCACAGGGTCTTCTTCACATAATCCACGTGCAGCTATGTTATATATTAAGTAATATGTAGCATAAGGACCTGTAAAATCCTCGGTTGGTCCAAATGGATTCTTCTGATATGGCAAGATGTTATTATAATACTCTGTATCACCATTGGTAGAACCACCTATATGAGCATTCCACTGAGAAATAGCCCAGTCATCTTTATAGTTTGTATAATATGGATCCTTTGCAGCACCAGTATCTTTGATTTTTTGCAAACAATCTAGAAATTCATCTGGAGTTTTTGGAAGACTTGTAATACCAGCTGCTTCAAATACCTTTTTATTGTAAACAATACCCTGTGCATTACCTGTACAAGCTAATCCATAAACCACATTATTATAAGTCTTCTCATCTGCAAAGTTATAAATTCCATCAAGGACATTATAACTTCCAATTGGTTCAAAATATGTACCTAAATCTACCTTATCAATAGAAGCCGGAATCATACACATGGTCCCCCAATCCTTCTGTGTAAGACGAATATCCATAGTTTCCTTGTAATCAGTAATTCCTTCATATTCTAATTTGATATTTGGATAAATCTTATTAAATTCTGCAGCATATTCTGCAAGTCTTCCATTATCGACTAAGTCTGTTCGATTTGTTGCAAACTTAATTGTTGCTGCAATATCTGTATACTTCCCTAATTCAATCTCATCCAGTGACATACTATAGTCTGGTGTTTCACTATTTTTATCCTCATCCGTTGCTTTTGTAACCTCTGGTGCTTTCGTAGGTGTTTGTGTACTTTCTTTGTTCGCATCTGCACTAGATTCCTTGTTTCCATTCTTTGATCCACATGCAGTTAAAGAAAAACAAAGCGTTAACACCAATGCAAAACTTAAGAGTTTCCTTTTCATTTTATTCTCCTCCTGAACTTTTTTAAGTTACTATTAGACTAAATAACTTAATTATATTGTATATCAGGTTTAAAAATTAATCATTTCAATATTTTGGCATTAATTACATGATATTGGTATTTTATTATATAGTTTACAGTTTTAATTAGTCAAAGCATATTGTTTTTGTCAATTATGCATATATCTAAGAACGAATGTCTTGACATTATATTCCACTTCGATTATTATTAACTTATATTATAGTATTATTTTTACATAAATTTAAAGTTATTTCCTTGTAATTAACTTAATTTTAATTTATATCAGTATCAATAGAATGCAATATAAACATAAGGGGTGAAAAGATATGAGTTTTATGGAAATAAGAAATACTTTGATTTCGACCAGACGTCTAGGTTCTGTGAATAAAATAAATCAGCCGATGGATACACTTTCAAATAAGAGAAGCCACCAAAGTGCCTCGCTTAATATGATTAGAAACGAGCCTATTCATTATATTCTGTATGAAGAGCCATCTTCTCTTGCAAAGGACAGCCTATTTTATATCCAGCTTGCAGAAGAAAATACAGTACTTTTTCCTTGGTCGATGAATATCAAGAATTTAGATTGGTATTTGATTCTATACAGTATTTCAGGGCAAGGGAATTTAATATACAATAATGAAACCTATCCACTAATGCCCCATACTTTTCTCTTTTTATACTGTGATCACCCATTTCGCATAGAAATTGCAAACTCCAGTTGGACCTATGCCGCCCTTTATCTGAATGGACTTTCTATTAAGAAATATCATCATTTATACCTACAAGATGAGGTACCTACTTGTGAAGATGATCCCTCCTCCACTATGTGGAATACGATTCGCAAATTTTATTACCACAATAACGATCAACTTAATGTTGCCGAGCTACTTCGTTCTCAAGTTATCACAGAACTTTTAACCTCAGCTATTATATTAAAATATCAAAAAACACATAATACTGTTCTTATTCCAGAATACATATTAAAAATGAAAAACATATTAGAAGATCGATTTCATGAAAACCATACGCTTGATAGCTTATCCAAAGAACTAAACTATAACAAATACAAATTAGCCAAAGATTTTAAACTTTATACTACCTATTCACCGATTGATTACTTAATCCATAAGCGTCTAGAAGAAGCAAAAAAACTTCTAGAATCTACAACACTAAGTGTTAGTGAAATAGGTTTCCAAGTAGGAATAGACAATACCCCTCACTTCATTAATCTATTTAAAAAACAACTTGGTATCACACCAAATAAGTATCGGATACAGTCAGGTAAAAGGGTATTAAAGCAATAAAAGAATTCTCCTCTTTTTATAATTGATAATAACAAGAACAACTCGATCTCACCAACAGAAAGTAAGATACCTTCCAATTGGAGAATTCGAGTTGTTCTTGTTTTGATATTTTATTATTACTATTGGATATAAACTTTTTAGCAAACACCTAGGGGTAGTATTTAAAAGAAAACTTTATATAAACATACTATCTTAATTCCTTCACGCTTTCTTTCACAATAACTTTACCTACTGTAATTTTAAGACCTGGGCTATAGGATGGATCATCTATTTTCTTTATCAAACGTTCTGCACTTGCTTTTGCCATACCATCCATATCAACTTCGTATGTAGTAATCCGCGGAGAAGATATTTCTGAAAGAATGTAATTATCGAATCCTACTACAGATACATCCTCTGGAACACGAACACCGCTCTCTTTTAATGCTAGAATTAATTCGTATGCAACTGTATCGCAGTTACAAGCAAATGCACTTGGTAACTCTTTTGGAAGACTTACCTTTAGGATTCCTGTTGAAATGTCACGGTCTGGTATAATCATATCCTCAGTTACTGTGATTCCTTCTTCAAGCATTGCACGGGAATATCCAAAATACCGATCACTAATACTACTGGTTGCTGAAATTGTTCCAACAAAAAAGATATTACGATGTCCCATTTTTAGTAAGTAATTTGTCATCATATACATTCCATAATATCCATCTGAGATGATAGCATCGCATCCATAATAGGAATTATATGCGTCCAGGAATATAACTGCTAAATTATCTTCTTGACTTAAACATTGTAGGTATTCCTGTTTCACCTGCCCCATCACAATAAGACCATCTACTTTAGCATCTTTCACTATTCTTGGTAAGTTTAGTGTATTCTCATCATCACTTTTTAGTATTTCTAATATACCGTAATAACCATAGAACGTAAGCCAGCTGATTACTCGCTCATACATATCCCAGTAAAAAGAATACTTTTGATCTACAAACCTTCCTGGTATTAGAATTCCAATATTACCAGTACGTCCACTCTTTTTCACTGTCCCTGGCGTCTTAGCACGATATCCCATCTCAATTGCTAATTTCTTAATCGTTCGGCGCAGTTCTTCACTTACGCCCTCCTTATCTGCTAAAGCCTTCGATACCGTAACATTGCTAACACCTAATCGTTGTGCGATATCAGATAATCGAACTGTTTTTGCCATAATACACCTCCAAATCTATATTGAAAACCCCAATCTTAGTTTCATATAAATAACTTTTCTATCTAAGCAAAGATTTTTAAGTAAATAGGTAATATTTTACTTAATTATAAATAATTGCTATTGTAATGTCAATCTAGCATTTTGGTTATAATTATGTTATTTTGTTTTTTTAAATGAAACATGGTTTTTAAAACTAGTTCAAAATGGAGCTTGGTATTAAATGGTTCAAATTGAAGCTTGGTTTTAAATTGGTTCAAATTGGAGCTTGGTTTTAAATTGGTTCAAATTGAAGCTTGGTTTTAAATGCTTCAAATTGAAGCTTGGTATTAAATTGGTTCTATAATAAAGCATGGGCAGTTAGCTTTCAAAGATGATAGATTTCTCTATCTCCATGCTAACTGCCCATTTTATCTTTTTAATCCATACTTTATATCATCAATCTAAAATTTTATATTAACACTCCCTCAAGTAATAAATCATCAATTCTTTATTTTAGATACAAGCATAAATTAATCAGCTAATTTACATTTATCTGACACATCTTCATGGCTTCAAGAGCATTTTCATGTGACTGTATCGTTACTCCAGCACAACAGGATGAATCTACTGCCACTGGTATCTCTGGGAATGCTGCTTTTAGTATTATCGCATTCGATATTACACAGATATCTGTACAAAGACCAACCAATTCAATCTCTTCTATCGGTTCCTTAGTATCTCTTAGAATGGTCTCTATTGCTTTTGCAAGTTGAAGAGAACCAAAACTTTCTTTGTCAAGAACAATCGTTTCTGATTTCATAGTATATGGTTGCAGGGAAGACTCTATTTCCCAACCAACACTATCTTTTATGCAGTGTTCCACCGGAAGGTTCTTTCCTTCTTGGGTCTTTAGATACTCCTTTGTGTGTGTATCCCTTGTAAAGATAACATTTCCTTCAAAACCTTCTAACTTTTCTTTCACCTTAGGAACGATAGCCTCTGCCTCTTTACTCCCTAAGCTGCCAGTAATAAAGTCATTTTGCATATCAATAACAACTAAAAGATTTCCCATAGATTACTCCCAATTTTATTGTGTTGTTTTATAAAGGTTCACTAGTTAAATTACATTGCTTCTTGCTCATTAATGTAGTTAATCAAGCCTTCTGCTTTCATAATTTTTTGCATGAACTCAGGAAATGCTTGACCTTGATAGGTTTTTCCCTTAGTAAGGTTTGTAATGATTCCATTGTCAAAATCTATCTCAACTTCATTACCAGCCTCGATATCCCTTGCTGCCTCTTCACATTCTATGATTGGAAGCCCTATATTGATCGCATTTCGATAAAATATTCTTGCAAATGTTTCCGCAATTACACAGCTGATACCAGATGCTTTAATTGCAATAGGTGCGTGTTCTCTAGAAGAACCACAACCAAAATTTTTATTTGCGACTATAATATCACCTGGTTTTACACGGCTAACAAAATCTTTATCAATATCCTCCATGCATTTTTTTGCAAGTTCTTTTGGGTCGGAGGAGTTTAAATACCTTGCAGGGATAATAACATCAGTGTCTACGTTATCTCCATATTTATGAACTATTCCATGTGCTCTCATACTTACCTCTATTCTAGCGCTTTAGCGCCTTCTCATATCCTACTGCATCCATAGCTTGCGTAAATGTGGTATACTAGATAAAATTGAATTTATCTTTACCTAGACCATATTGGCAAGATTGTATGGTATGCAGCTTTCTACTGTTTCTATGCATACACATCACATAGCATTTGAAAATAGCTCGGATGGTTCACTTATTTTTCCGGTCACTGCGCTTGCTGCCGCTACTGCTGGACTGCAAAGGTAAACTTCCGATTCCACGTGTCCCATACGCCCAACAAAGTTTCGATTGGTTGTGGAGGCTGCACGCTCACCAGCTGCAAGTATCCCCATGTGACCTCCAAGACAAGGTCCACAAGTTGGGGTGCTTACGACACAACCTGCTTTAATAAAGGTTTGAATTAACCCCTCCTCAATTGCTTGTAAATATATAGCCTGAGTTGCAGGAAATACAATGGCGCGCATTCCTTTCGCTACTTTTCTTCCCTCTAATACCTTTGCGGCAACTCTTAAATCTCCAATTCTTCCATTTGTACAAGAGCCTATTACTACCTGGTCAATTTTAACTTCTCCTGCTTCTTTCACTGTCTTTGTATTTTCTGGTAGGTGTGGAAATGCCACGGTAGTTTCTAAGGTAGATAAATCGATTGTAATTGTCTGCTCGTACTCAGCATCTTCATCGGCTTCATAGATTGTATATGGTTTTGTTGAGTGCTCCTTCATATAAGCAATCGTCAAATCATCTACTGGAAATATACCATTCTTAGCGCCGGCTTCAATTGCCATATTCGCAATCGTAAAACGGTCGTCCATTGTTAAATTTTTTATTCCATCCCCCACAAATTCCATAGATTTATACAAAGCTCCATCTACACCAATCTTACCGATAATATGTAAAATGACGTCTTTTCCGCTTACCCATTCTTTCGGTTTGCCAGTTAATATAAACTTAATTGCAGCCGGAACTTTAAACCATGCTTTCCCGGTAATCATTCCAGCACCCATATCGGTACTCCCAACACCGGTGGAAAATGCACCAAGTGCACCATAAGTACAGGTATGAGAGTCCGCTCCAATACAGGTTTCTCCTGCTACAATAAGTCCTTTTTCCGGGAGGAGGGCATGCTCAATTCCCATCTCGCCGATTTCAAAGTAGTTCGTGATGTCATGTTCTTTTGCATAATCTCTGACACACTTACAATGTTCGGCTGATTTAATATCTTTATTTGGCGTAAAATGATCTGGTACCAATGCGATTTTATCTTTATCAAAAACCGTTTTCTTATTTAATCTTTGTACTTCATGTATAGCAACAGGACCTGTAATGTCATTCGCCAATACTAGGTCAAGATTTGCCTCGATCAACTGTCCTGCCTTAACTTCCGGCAGATTTGCATGTGCCGCCAAAATCTTTTGAGTCATTGTCATGCCCATAATTATATCCTCCTATGCTGGTATTGCAAATAAAACATTTACAAACATAAAGTAAAGAACAAAGCATACAAAGGCGATGATAAACCAAAGGACTGGAAATTTTTCTTCCACTTTTTTTACTACCATTCGATTGGTATTGTTAAGTACTTTCTTAAATAAGGTAGTCATACCGATACCAAAGATAACAACAAATACTAAAGGAATGACAAACATCAGCGCATTTGCACTGACTACGCATACCTGAAATACAAAGCTTGGCATACCAATCCTATCCGCATTTGCTCCTCCAATAAAGCTTAGAAAGAAAATAACTGTCATAATGACCAATGCTTTAGAAAAACTCTTAATGTATCTCTCCATATTAACCTCCAAGTAATGAAAACGAATGTTGTTATGTATGTTATTCCAACCATTCGATTTCAAATTTCCTAGATATCTTACCATATATTAATGGAAAATGCACTGGCAATCCATGAGTTTACTTTCTTTTAATTTTTACAATATGTGTTCAATAATATTCAATTTGCTTATTTTTTTATTTGATAGAGTATGCCTACATTTCTTCGCTCAGATTAAATATTATCTGTAACGAACTTACTCTTCTATACTATATCTGTGCTATGATAGCATCTCCCATTTCCTTAGTTCCTATTAACGTACATCCTTCTGACATTATGTCTGCTGTACGAAGATTCTGATTTAATACTTGCTTTACTGCATTTTCAATACTATCTGCTTCTTTTGTTAGGTCAAAACTATAGCGAAGCATCATTGCCGCTGATAAAATTGTTGCAATTGGATTTGCAATATTTTTTCCTGCGATATCTGGGGCGGATCCATGGCTTGGTTCATATAATCCAAGTTTTGATTCTCCAAGACTAGCCGATGCCAACATACCAATGGATCCTGTTACCATGCTCGCTTCATCCGACAGGATGTCTCCAAACATGTTTTCTGTTAAGATAACATCAAATTGCGTTGGATCTTTTACGATCTGCATCGCACAGTTATCTACTAACATATCTGTTAGAGTTACCTCTGGATATTCCATTGCCACTTCTTTTACGACCTGCCTCCAAAGTCTTGAGGTATCTAAAACATTTGCTTTATCAACACTACACACTTTTTTGTTTCGTTTACTAGCTACTTCAAATGCCCATCTAGCGATTCGTTTTATCTCGTTTTCATCATAAGGCATTGTATCAACTGCTTTTCTAACTCCATTTTCTGTTGTAGTTTTTCTTTCACCAAAATAAACTCCCCCGGTTAACTCACGTACTACAACAAAATCAAATCCATCTCCTATTATCTCATCCTTTAGTGGGCATGCCTGCTTTAATTGTTCAAACAACACTGCTGGACGAAGATTACAAAATAGTCCCAATCCCTTTCTTATAGCTAGCAAACCAGCTTCTGGTCTTAAATGAGGTGGTAGGCTATACCAGTTACTTTGCCCTACATTGCCACCAACCGCGCCAAGAAGAACAGAATCACTTGCCTTAGCCATCTCCAATGCTTCTTTCGTGAGAGGTTCTCCAGTTGCATCAATTGATACTCCACCCATTAATACTTCCGTATAAGTAAAGGTATGACCGAATTTTTTACCAACTTGATCTAATACCTTCTTCGCTTCTGTGATAATCTCCGGACCAATACCATCTCCCGGAATTACTGCTATTTTGTAATTCATATGTACGCACCCTTTCTTTCTATAAGATGAGCCTTTCAATATGTCTTGTTAATTCGTATCTCTTTGATTTAACATCATTCTAACATAGTATCTGATATAATTAAAATACATAATACTAATATTTAATATGAATTTTTGTTATATTTATATTTTACCTATAACATGCCAGTTTTCGTTCGTTTCTATTATTCCTGAATCATGCTAGTTTTCTTTTTCGTTTCTATTTTTTCTGAATCATACCAGTTTATTTTTTCGTTTCTATTATTCTTAAATTATACCAGTTTTATTTTTATATCTAAATATGTTTTCCTTATTTTAATTTAAAAAGGCAAGTGACTATCCACTTATCTTTAGTGGCTCTATCACTTGCC
>JAEWHR010000048.1 GCA_023387655.1 Bacillota bacterium | reverse complement strand
CAAATTCTAATATATCTTCCTTCCCTTTTCGTCCTCCAACGCAGTCTTCCTATAAAAATAAGAGCAAATCACATCTCTCCATTCCTTTGCATGTTCCAGTTGTTCCTGTAATCGAAGCAATACTCTATGAAAAGGTACTTCCTCAAGTTCGCCTTTTAAAGATTCCCACAATCTAATCATCTCTTCTACATTTTCAACACCTTCAAAGTGCGAATCATAGATATGCTGAATCAATGTCTTCCCAGACTTTAACCTATAGGTATAAGAAATGCGATGGAAGAATAATATCAGCTCTTCTGGACATGTTTCCACTGATTCATATAGCTCTTCATTTGGCTTATGATATTGTGCCGTATACCCGGTTCCATTCTTCGTTCGGTCCACACCGATTGCTTTATGGTTAGCTCGGTGATAGGTGCCCCAACGGTCATATTCATATCCATCCACATTTGGTCCATAATGATGAGAAGGATTCACCATCCATCCAATACCTAGCGGAGAAGTATATTTCTCATATGCTGGCCAGGACATCATTAGAATTTTAGTTATATTATCTATGGCTTGTTCCTTTGTACCATAGGTTAAGGTAATCCATTCTCTCGCAATCTCCTCTGATGTTAGTTCTGGTTCAAAACTCAGCCTGCCATATCCATAGAGGTTCGCTGCTGCCAAATCATGACCAGTCCAGTTTTCATCAGTTCCTGTATTTGTTACTGCTGCCATTCCAGTGTTTTTATTGCCATAAGTATTACCACTTACGATATCTAGTACCGTATCGTTTTCCTCTTTGCAATAAGTCCTAAACTTTAAGATGTCCTTGAACATCGGAATTAAGTAACAAACATGTCTTTGCTGACCTGTATATTCCTGTGCAATCTGAACCTCTAACATCAGATTTGTTTTCTTCATTCCACCGAATAAAGGGGATACTGGTTCTCTGACCTGAAAATCCATTGGACCATTTTTCACCTGCAAAATTACATTCTCAGAGAAACTACCATCTAATGACTGGAAGTTATCATAACTTGCTCTTGCTCTGTCTGTCTTCGTATCTCTCCAATCCTGCTTGCAGTTATACACAAAACATCTCCAGATAATCAGACCTCCATAAGGTTTTACAGCAGAAGCTAACATATTGGCACCTTGTGCATGGGTTCTTTCATAGGTAAATGGCCCCGGTCTTCCCTCGGAATCCGCTTTCACTAAAAATCCCCCAAAGGAAGGTATTTCTTTAAATAATAACTGCACTGCCTCCTTCCACCACAGGCAAACTGCTTCCTCGCATGGGTTAGCAGTTGTTAATCCACCAAGTTCCATTGGCGCAGCAAAATTCAGAGATAGAAAAAGTTTAATCCCGTAGGATGCAAAAATTTCACCCATCTGTTTTAATTTATCTATGTAGCGATTAGTTATTAAATTAGTAGCAATGCCACGAACATTCACATTATTAATTACTACTGCGTTAATGCCAACGGAAGAAATAAGTCTTGCGTAAGCTACGGTGCGTTCATTTACAATGACTTCCCCATGTTCAAAAAAGAAAGAATTTCCAGAATACCCTCTCTCGATGCTACCGTCCATATTATCCCAATGATTTAACATTCGAAGAGGATTTTTAGGCAAAACAGTTTTATTTAGAGTGCCCCTCTCTGGATGAAGGATAACGTTTCGTATCAAGTCAAAAGTTCCATACAAAATTCCATGAGAAGTGAAAGCCTCTATACGTATCATCTCTTCATCTAATGTAATGCGATATCCCTCATCAGATAGTTCTTTATCGTCACTAATCTGAAGACAAATTCCTTTTCTTATACTGCCAGAATTTACTTCAACCTTCCATGAATCACTTTCAAAAAGGTTACTTTTCATATCAATAGAGAATAACTCTTTTGCAGCTGTTGTTAACTCTAAAACAGCATTCTTTATAATTGAGTCCTCTTTATTATAAGTAACCAATGTAAAATAATCTCGCATCCCAAGTATATTAAGCTTACGATAATTTAACCATGCTTTTTCAAACCCCAATGCTCCATCTCCTTCCTTTTATAAATTAAAAGTTAAAATAACACCTTGTTCCGTACATTCCTACTACCATTATAACTCTTGTTTGCATACTTTACATGCATAAAAATCAGGTTAAAACGGTCCTCTCTTTATCACGCTATTGTTAGGTTCCTTATAAACCTACTATACGTCATGGACTCTTCGCATACTTCTTATTTTTTGCTCTATTATTCTCAAATAGTGCTACTATTTCGTATTAAGAAATTCAACTTATCAAATAATGCTATTTTAACTCACTTTATCTTTACAATTTTTTCAAAATGTCCTATACTTAATCTATTAATTGCACGATATTTTTTCCTGTCAGAACTAATATTTGTGCAAATCTAATATATTTTTATACTTTTTTCATATCGCAACATCTGATTAACTGTAGATTATTGTATGAAATTCAGAAAAGGAGGACCTCTATGATAGAAATTCTAAACGGAACCAGAGAAACGGTTGCATACGATGAGAATATCGGTATTCGGCTATATTTAAATGAAGAGTACGAAGATTATCCAATCCATTGGCATACTGCTGCTGAAATCATCATGCCAATTGAGAATACATATGAAGTTGTGGTGAATAATACACGCTATCTTCTAAATGTTGGCGATATTATCCTGCTACCTTCTGGTGAGCTTCATCAACTCTATGCTCCAACGAAAGGGCAACGAATTATATTCCAATTTGATTATTCTTTACTTTATAACCTCAATGGATTTGACTCTGTATTTCATATGTTCCATCCTTGTACCATTATTACGGATGAAACTATGCCTGATATTCATGCTAATCTTCATAACCTTATGCTTCATATAATGAAAGAATATTTCAGTGACTCTCCTTTAAAAGAAGCTGCTATTTATTCCATGCTCGTAAATTTCTTCGTCATCTTGGGTCGAAATCATATAACTTCAGAGAAGAAGTTTCCCAATGCTAAGAGTCCAAAGCGTCATGAATATATTGATAAATTTCTTATGGTATGTACTTATATTAACGAACATTGCACCGAGCCAATTAACGTAGATGATTTAGCTAAGTTAGCTGGTTTTAGCAAATATCATTTCATGCGCTTATTCAAAGAGTTCTCAGGTATCTCCTACTACGATTATCTGAATAAACAGCGAATTATGCATGCTGAAAGATTACTTATTGATCCTAATCTAACTATCACTGAGATTGCGATGCATTCTGGCTTTAACAGTCTGGCTACTTTTAACCGAATATTTAAAGAGCAGAAACAATGCACTCCAAGTGAATATAAGCGACTTCATGGACCAAATATCATTCGGTTTAATACTACCCAGCCATAGATTAGTACAGTCTTATTTAATCTTACCTATTATTTATTTTATCATTATAAATTGAAACAGAATTTCTACTTGAAATTATAAGCTGTTTAACCATCTTTATTTACCGTCTCACTTAAGTGAATTTAAGTGCTTCTAAATATTCAGAGAACTACATGTTTCGTATAAGATGCTACATTGTGGATGCTATTTAGATGAAATAGAATAAATGATAGAAGTAGAATGGCATGGTATCGAAAGAGAAGGATTGAAAATTGCTGTTCCTTATGAATGAA
Source organism: Bacillota bacterium (assembly GCA_023387655.1). GTDB lineage: Bacteria > Bacillota > Clostridia > Lachnospirales > Lachnospiraceae > Lachnoclostridium. Next base: position 4,381 of record JAEWHR010000048.1, on the reverse strand, counting down.
CTATAAATTACTATATAGAAAGGTGAACAAATATGAGCAATCAACTTAGTAATCGAAGATTAATGAATGATGGCTGGAGTTTTTCCAAACATCAGCTAGGTACTACCCTGTCACAAGTGTTAGATGCAGATACCATATGGCAACCCGTTGATTTACCCCACGACTGGTTAATTTATAATACCTATGATTTGTACGAGAGTGGGGAAGGTTGGTATCGACGTACATTGTCAATGGAACAACGAAAAGATAAGGAACGATACACCTTACGTTTCGAGGGTGTCTATATGAACTCTACCCTCTATGTCAATGGAAAAGTAGCTGGAGAATGGAAATATGGTTACTCTACCTTTGAATTCGATATTACCGACTTTTTAACGGAAGGCGATAATGAAATCGTGATGCAAGTAGTCTATGAGTCACCAAACTCAAGATGGTATTCTGGTGCAGGAATTTATCGTAGTGTATGGTTTCATACCTATCCTGAATTACATATTAACCCTGATGGAATTTATATTTCAACAGAAAAATCTGGGGACGATTTCTATGCGTTTCTCTCAACTGAACTATCCTCGTTACCTATCAGTATGGAGCCAGAGATTGTAGTTCCAGAGAAGGTTCTTGGAATAGCGAATGACTCCTTCGATTCTACGATCGAACTTCGACACACTCTATGGTCACCAAATCATGAATTAGTTTGTACTCATACCGTTGATGTCACAGAGGAAGTAACAAAAAATGCCTTCTATGTACAAGACAGTAAGCTACATATTATATCTCCTCTTCTTTGGGAGCTTTCGACACCGAACTTATATCAGGTGCAGACTGAGATTATAAAAGATAATACTGTAATACAAACCATGAAACAAAACATTGGTTTCCGTACCATAGATTACTCCTGTGATGAAGGATTTTTCCTGAATGGAAAACATGTCAAGCTATATGGAGTATGCCAACATCACGATCTTGGCTGCCTTGGTGCTGCCATCAACCGCACTGCCCTTCGTAGACAATTATCCATTTTAGCAGAAATGGGAGTCAATGGTATTCGTACTTCTCACAATATGCCAGCAATTGAGTTGATGGAACTGGCAGATGAGATGGGATTTCTAATCGTTTCAGAAGGTTTTGACATGTGGGAACGACCAAAAACCACCTATGATTATGCTCGCTTTTTCCCAGAATGGGTAGCAAAAGATGTCGCGAGCTGGGTTCGCCGTGACCGTAATCACCCTTCCCTCATTATGTGGAGCATTGGAAATGAAATCTATGACACCCATGCAGACGAACGTGGACAGGAAGTTACAAGAATTTTGTTAAACCTTGTTCAAAAACATGACTATCGCTTCAATTCCCCTGTAACCATTGGTTCTAATTACATGGCATGGGAAAATGCTCAAAAGTGTGCAGATATCGTAAAATTTGCAGGTTATAACTATGCGGAGCGACTCTATGAAGATCACCATAAACTACATCCAGATTGGATTATGTATGGTAGTGAAACAGCCTCCACCTTACAGAGCCGCGGAATCTATCATTTTCCATATTCACAGCCAGTCCTTGCAGACGATGATGAACAGTGTTCTTCTCTTGGTAATACGACATCCAGTTGGGGAGCACGTAATTCAGAATACTGTATTACGAAAGATCGCGATGCCACCTTTAGTGCTGGACAATTCATCTGGACTGGGTTCGACTACATAGGGGAGCCAACCCCATACTTTACAAAGAACTCTTATTTTGGTCAGGTAGATACCGCTGGTTTTAAAAAGGATACTTTCTATATCTATCAGGCAGAGTGGACAGATTATAAAAAGTCACCAATGGTGCATCTATTCCCTTATTGGGATTTTTCCAAAGAACAGATGATAGACATTAGGGTGTGCTCCAATGCTCCGAAAGTAGAATTGTACTTTAATGAAAAATCCCTTGGAACCTATGATATTGATCACAAACATGGCACTAAGCTATGTGGCCACTGGCAATTACCATATGAAGAAGGTACCCTAAAAGCAGTTGCTTATGATGAATTTGGAAATATTATTGCAACGGATACCCGTACTTCTTTTGGTGATGCAACAAATATTATAGTCTCACCAGATAAAACCACCATGCTTGCGAATAGTCAGGATTTAATCTTCGTGGAAATTAGTGCAGAAGATGCGAATGGCAATCCGGTAGAAAATGCAAATAATCGTGTAACCGTAGAGGTAAGTGGCGCTGGCCGTCTGATTGGACTGGATAATGGCGACAGTACAGATTATGACCAATACAAAGGAGTCAGTCGTAGATTATTCAGTGGAAAATTACTTGCAGTCATTGCTTCTACCTTAACACCGGGCGATATTACTATGAAGGTTTCTTCCGAAACTTTACAATCAAAGACTCTCACCTTTACTTCCATTCCTTGTGAGTATGAGGAAGGGGTTAGTGATATTATGAAGAATACCGATCACATAATCTATCCGATACTAAATCCAGAGGTTGTAATCCCTCCTACTAACATTACTGAGATTCCGATTCGTAAGCTTGAAATTGTAACACCTCTTGGTACCACTCTTACGAAAGATTTAACTTCAATTGAAGCATATGTAGCGATTCATCCTGCAAATGCAACCTATGAGGATATTGATTGGAGAATAACCAATGGCTCTGGTATTGATTCCAATCTTGCTAAATTAGAAATAGATGGAACCAGAGTAAAGGTAAATGCTCTTGGCAGTGGAAAAGCTTATCTTCGCTGTACTTGCCGAAATGGTGCAGATAAAGTACGTATGATTTCTGAAGTTGAACTTAACTTCCATGACCTTGGAGAAGCGACCATGAATCCATACGAATTTATCTATGGTGGCTTATACTCTTGGTCTAATACGGACTTAACAAATGGAATTGAGCGTGGTATTTCCTCTCTGTTAGCAATGGATTCCTACATCTGTTTTCATAATGTAGACTTTGGCTCCTTTGGTTCTGATGAGATTACCGTTCCAATCTACTGCCTGAACGCGGAACCACCAGAATTTGAAATTTGGGAAGGTATCCCTCATGAAGAAGGCAGTGAATTGCTGGCTGAATGTATCTTTACGAAAAAACCTATCTGGAATCACCACCAACCAGAAACCTATAAATTAAAGCGAAGAGTAAAAGGCATCGTAACAATTTCCTTCGTTGTTTTCGTCAGATTAAGCGTCCAGGGATTCCAGTTTGCGAAACCACAAAAGGGATTTGCAAGATTAAATGCAACTGATTGTGACCTTATCTATGGAGATACCTTTACTAAGAAAGATTCTCGCATTGAAGGAATCGGTAATAATGTAGCACTAGAATTTTCAGAGATGGATTTCGGTGAACAAGGTGTTACAAAACTCTCTCTCTGCGGCCATTCTCCAATAGAGAAGAACACAATTCATGTGAAATTCGTTTCTGAGGAAGGTAGTATGGAAGAGCTTGCTGAATTTGGCTTCACGAAGGACTACGAAGTAAAAGAGTTTGAATTTGCAAAGAAAACAGGTAAATATAATGTTACCTTTTTATTTCTTCCGGGAAGCAACTTTGACTTTGAGTGGTTTCAGTTTGAGTAGGGTTTTTAGTGGTAAGTGAGGTATTACATGAAAGATGTTAATATTATAAGAAAATTAAAACGTATCTGCTTTTTGGTAATCGCTTTATTGCTCTTTGCAGCAGGTATAGTAATAATTTTAGACCTTAGCTATATCATAGCATTTCTAATCGCAACCTTCAGTTGCTTTATTATCTGGAAATATTACAGATGTCCTTATTGTAAGGAAGCACTCGATATTCGACTGCAATTAAATGATAATACCCACTGTCCTAACTGTGGTCATATCATCTCTCAATGGAATAATCGTAAAGAATAAGATGAGATGGCTTAAATTTATGATGCAGTACTAGCAGATGGGATGATACCGTATAAACCTACCATATGCTTATCAAGTATAAAGCCTTGTGATTCAAGATAGAAGTTTTCATTAACATAGTTTTTGTATCAAATAAAAAGGGTATCGTAAAGTCTCCACAATAAACGATACCCTTTTTATTTATAATTATAGAAAAATTGAAGAAGTTTTCTTACTCGTCTAGCATGATTTTAAGTTGCAAACTAATTTATAAAATACTGTAAACTCGTAAGCATTATGGTTTTGCTATATTGCAGCTTTTTTATCTGTTTTCATATCGGATTTCTGAAATCTTATTCTATCTTTAATTGTTGGAATAGCATTTCCGACTATTTTCCACTCTTCATTTTGAAATATTTCATACTGTTCAAATGCGCAAGGTAATCCGTTTGCAACAGTTATGTCACTGCTATCCATAAGTTGAAAATGTAGATGTGGAGTAAAAGAATTGCCTGAATGACCCACCCTGC
>JAEWHR010000019.1 GCA_023387655.1 Bacillota bacterium | reverse complement strand
ATGCGCGGGAACCCGTGCTGGAATGAGGAAAATGAATGATTGGTAAAATAATCAGAGGTATTGCAGGATTTTACTATGTTTATATTGAAGGTTTCGGTGAATACGAATGCAAAGCAAAAGGTATATTTAGAAACCGGAAAATAAAGCCTCTCGTTGGAGACGATGTTGAGGTTGAAATTCTTGAGACAGATTCAAAAACAGGAAATATTGTTGACATCTTAGAACGGAAAAGTGAGTTAATTCGTCCGGCTGTTGCAAATATTGATCAGGCGATGATTATATTTGCAGTGTCAGATCCGGCACCAAATTATAACTTGCTTGACCGTTTTTTGGTCATGATGGAACAACAAGGTATTGAGACGATTATTTGCTTTAATAAAACTGATAAAGCAGACGAAGAGGAAAGAAAAAGAGTAGAAGAAGTTTATAAAAATACGGGATATCAAATCCTCTTCACGAATGCGTTAGAAGGACAAGGGATTGATGAGGTTAAGGCTGTGCTTAAGGGAAAAACTACAGCTCTAGCTGGTCCTTCTGGTGTAGGGAAGTCTTCACTGACGAATAGGCTTCAGAAAAAAGTCTCTATGCAAACGGGACAAATTTCAGAAAAAATCAAACGTGGGAAACATACCACTAGACATTCTGAGTTAATTTATATGGAAGAACACACCTATCTATTGGATACTCCAGGATTTAGTTCACTTTATTTAAAAGATATAGAGAAAGAAGAATTACAGGATTTTTATCCGGAGTTCGATCATTATTTAGGACAATGTCGTTTTCAAGGTTGTGCGCATATCAATGAACCCGATTGTGCAGTAAAAGAGGCACTTGTAGAAGGGAAGATAAGCGAAAGCAGATATGAAAACTACAAGTTATTATACGATGAATTAAAAAGCAAGAAAAAATATTAATATAGTGTGAAGAGAATTTCTAAGGTGTCAAAAGACGCCACCTAAGAAATCCTAAAACTTCATATAGGTTTTATAAGTACATGAATAGCAGAAAAGAGGAAAAAATATGTATCATTTATCACCATCAATCCTAGCGGCAGATTTTAGTGCTTTAGGCGAGAATATTAGAAAGGCAGAAGAAGCAGGAGCGACATATCTGCATTTGGATGTTATGGATGGAAGCTTTGTTCCTAGCATTTCCTTTGGTATGCCGGTGATTTCTTCTCTTCGTGGTAAGTCATCCATGATATTTGATGTACACTTGATGATAGACGAGCCGATTCGTTATATCGAGGATTTTGCCAAGGCAGGTGCGGACATAATTACAGTGCATGCTGAGAGTTGCAAACATCTTCATCGCACAGTAACCGCAGTGAAGGAACTTGGCAAAAAAGTTGGTGTAGCTTTAAATCCTAGTACCCCATTATCAGTCCTTGATTATATCTTGCCAGAACTAGATATGGTTTTAATTATGTCAGTAAATCCAGGCTTTGGAGGACAGAAATTTATCCCATCAACGCTTCAAAAATTAAGGGATTTAAAGAAGATGACAAAAGAAAATGGTGTTTCTATTGACATTGAGGTTGATGGTGGAGTAACCTTAGAAAATGTATCGGAAATTATGGAAGCTGGTGCAAATGTATTAGTAGCAGGGACTTCTGTTTTTCGCGGAGACATAGAGAAGAATGTGGAAGCATTTTTAAATGTTTTTAAGTCTAACGATAGATAGTTAAAAACCAAAGCTATTGATAGGTATTATATGAGTGCATAAAGCGGTCCTTATGAAAGACGCTTTGGCATCAAAATAGAGTGGAGGTTAGTGAATATGAAAGCTCTCATCATCGCGGGAGGAGATTTTTCTCCTGAAGTTGCGATGAAAACCTTAGAAGAAGATTCCTTTGACGCAATTATAGCAATCGATAACGGACTATCTTATCTTCACGACATAAAGGTAGCACCGACTCATATCGTAGGTGATTTTGATACAGTTTCTAAGGACTTGCTGAAAGAGTATCAAAAGGATTCTAAGGTAAAGATAGTATCATTATGTCCAGAAAAGGATGCAACCGATACAGAGGTCGCAGTAGATTTAGCAGTAGAAGAAGGATGTAAGGATATCTACATTCTTGGAGCAACCGGAGGTCGCTTTGACCATACCCTTGCGAATCTTCACATGTTATATAAATTATTATGTCAGGGAATACAAGCATATCTTATTGATAAAAATAATAAGATATACCTAATTAATAAAGGTATTACACTTAACGCGAAAGAGGTAAAATCATCTTATGTTTCTATACTTCCTTTTACGGAAGAAGTTACAGATTTAACTCTATATGGATTTAAATATCCCCTTACTAGATTTCACTTAACTCAAGGAACCAGCATTGGTATTAGTAATGAAATCGTAGAGGCAAAAGCTCAGATATTATTTGATAAAGGAATTATTATTGTGGTTGAATCGAAAGATTCTTAATGAGTTAAAAGTAAAGAAATTTTAATAAGTTTAAGCAAAACTCTTAATGAGCTTTAAGTAATGAATTCTTAATTGGTTTTAAGTAAAGAATTCTGTTCGTTTAAAGGTAACATATCATTGAATAAATTTCACAAGAAAAACGAATGAAAGGTATAGGTAATAAAATGAAACTTGGTATTGTTGGTTTACCAAACGTAGGAAAAAGTACATTATTTAATTCTTTAACAAAAGCAGGAGCAGAGTCTGCAAACTATCCATTCTGTACGATAGATCCGAACATCGGTATTGTTCCAGTTCCAGATGAACGTCTTAAAGTACTATCTGATATATATAATTCTGAAAAGATTTTACCTGCTGCAATCGAGTTTGTAGATATTGCAGGATTGGTAAAGGGTGCATCAAAAGGAGAGGGACTTGGTAATCAGTTCTTATCTAATATTCGTGAAGTAGATGCTATTGTACACGTTGTTCGTTGCTTTGAAGATAGTAATATTATCCATGTAGATGGTTCTGTAGATCCATTACGTGATATCGAGACGATTAATTTAGAATTGATCTTTTCTGACATTGAGATTTTAGAGAGAAGAATCAGTAAAGTTGTTAAAGGTGCAAAAAATGATAAAGCCTTAGCAAAAGAAGCTGAATTATTAACAAGATTAAAAGCATATCTTGAGGATGGAAAACTAGCAAAAGGGTTTGAGACAGAGGATGAAGAAGAATTAGAATTGATCTCCTCCTATAATTTATTAACTTATAAGCCAGTTATCTACGCAGCAAATGTAAAAGATGATGAACTTTCTAATGATGCAATAGATAATCCATTTGTTGGTCAGGTACGAGAGTTTGCAAAAAAAGAAAACTCAGAAGTTTTTGTTATCTGTGCACAGATTGAACAAGAAATTGCTGAACTTGATGATGATGAAAAGAAAATGTTTTTAGAAGAACTTGGATTAACTGAGTCTGGTTTGGAGAAACTAATTCGAGCAAGTTATCATATCTTAGGACTTATTAGTTATCTTACAGCAGGTCCAAAAGAAACGAGAGCATGGACGATTACAAAAGGTATGAAGGCTCCTCAGGCAGCTGGTAAAATCCATACAGATTTTGAACGTGGATTTATTCGTGCAGAGATTGTAAGCTATGATAACTTAGTGGAATGTGGCAGTTATAATGCAGCAAAGGAGAAAGGATTAGTCCGTTCCGAAGGCAAGGAGTATGTAGTTCAGGACGGAGATGTGGTATTATTCCGTTTCAATGTATAAGGAAAGTGGTGACGATCGTTGCAAAAATCAGACATACTATTTCAAAAATTAGGAATCGAATTTCATAACCTTGGAACAGGTATTGAAGTATTCGGTATCGATATTGCTTTTTATGGGGTTGTAATTGCACTTGGTATGGTACTTGGTGTTTTGCTTGCGCAGTGGCAAGCAAAGAGAACTGGACAAAATCCTGAAACCTACCTTGATTTTGCCCTATATGCAATTATCATATCTGTCATTGGGGCAAGGCTTTATTACGTAGCCTTTAGTTGGTCTGATTATAAAGATAATTTATGGAGTATCCTTGATATCAGAAGTGGTGGATTAGCAATTTACGGTGGCGTTATTGCCGGTGCACTAACTGGAATTATATATTGTAAAATAAAAAAGATACACTTTGGATTATTGGCTGATACTAGTATTTTTGGGTTATTAGTAGGTCAAATCATTGGGCGATGGGGAAATTTCTTTAATCGTGAAGCGTTTGGTAAGTATTATGATGGTTTGCTATCCATGCAACTAAATTTAAAACATGTTGGTGGAGATTATACAAGGTCGTTGCAAAGTCTAACGAACCAATATGCAGACAAACCAGAAGCATTAAATCGAATTATTGAAATTAGAGAAAATACAAAGTGGATTGATGGTGCTGAATATATTTCGGTTCATCCAACGTTTTTATACGAATCCCTTTGGAATCTATGTTTATTAATATTTCTTTTATTCTATTCAAAACATAAGAAGTTTGATGGAGAACTTGTAACGATATATTTGATAGGATATGGGCTTGGACGTTTTTGGATTGAAGGGTTACGTACCGATCAGTTGTTCTTATGGGGTTCCCCACTTGCAGTGTCCCAGATACTTTCTGGAGTTTTGGTTTTAATAGCAGGATTGTTTCTTATCATAAGAAGGTTACGCTTAAAAAGATCATAAATCCATTTTTACTGATATTTATTTGATATCAAATTTGTATATAATTATCCAATGATTTTGGTGTTAGATTAAGAGAAGTTTACTTTTATAACCCTAAAATATTACGCACAAGTTTAAAAATGTGATTTTTTATCCAGTAAAAAGGAAAGAATTTATACTTTCTTAATAAAAGTGTAAGCTTATGTTCGAATATTAAGGCTAGATGTAGTTTAAAAAAGATAAAATCGATGCGATTTTATCAACATATAGTATAACTAAAAAAGTGGCGGAAACACTGAAAAATAAGGTGTTTCCGCCACTTTATTTTTCTAATTTATGCTTGATTTTTTCTAAAAAGTGGGGTAGAATGTAATCATGAGTGGTGGAAAGTGGTGAAAAGTAGTTAAAAGTGGTACAGAGTGGAGCGAAAATGGTAGGTGATGAGCATGTTCATGGGAGAATATAATCATACAATTGATGCCAAGGGCAGAATCATCGTGCCTTCCAAATTTAGGGATTCCCTCGGGGAACATTTTGTTGTTACCGTAGGTTTGGATGGGTGTTTATTTGTGTATCCAAGCGATGAGTGGCAAAACTTTGTAGAACAACTTAAGAATCTTCCTGGAAATAAGGAAGCCAGACAGTTACAACGTTACTTTATGGCAGGCGCAGCTGATTGTGAAGTGGACAAACAGGGTAGAATATTAATACCGAGTAACTTAAGACAGCATGCTGGACTCGATAAAGATATCGTGTTTGTAGGTGTTTTAAGCAAAATCGAAATCTGGAGCAAAGAACGTTGGGAAAGCAACAGCTATGACAATATGGATGAGATTGCAGATCATATGTCCGAGTTTGGCTTGAGCTTTTAGGAATGGGAGTAAGACATGAGTTTAGAAGAAAAAGAATTTAAGCATATTTCCGTTTTATTAGAAGAAACCATAGATAGTCTTAACATAAAGCCGGATGGTATTTATGTGGATGGTACATTAGGTGGCGGTGGACATGCTTATGAAGTATTAAAACGACTTTCCTCAAAAGGAAGATATATTGGAATCGATCAAGATGAAGATGCTATTGCGGCAGCAAGTAAGAGACTTTCTGAATTTTCTGATCAAGTTACAATTGTTCGTAGTAACTATTGTAATATGAAACAGGTACTTAAAGATTTAGGAATTGATAAGGTCGATGGTATATTACTTGACCTTGGAGTTTCTTCTTATCAACTTGATACTCCGGAGCGTGGATTTTCATATAAAGAGAATGCACCACTTGACATGAGAATGGATAACCGCAATTCACTAACTGCTAGAGATATTGTAAATGAATATAGTGAGCAAGAGCTTTACCGAATCATTAGAGATTATGGTGAAGATAAATTTGCAAAAAACATTGCAAAGCATATTGTGCGAATGAGAAGTGAGAAGCCAATCGAAACAACGGATGAATTGACAGAAGCTATCAAAGCTGCGATACCGATGAAGATCCGAATGAATACTGGACACCCAGCAAAAAAAACATTTCAAGCAATCAGAATTGAGCTAAACCATGAACTTGAGGTATTAACGAATACCTTAGAGGATATGATTGATTTGCTTCATGAGAATGGTAGATTGAGCATTATTACATTTCATTCCTTAGAGGATAGAATTGTGAAAGCAGCATTTCGTAAGAATGAGAATCCTTGTATTTGTCCATCAAACTTTCCGGTTTGTGTATGCAATAAAAAACCAAAAGGAATTCATGTTACGAAGAAACCAATAATACCAAGCGAACAGGAATTGGAACTAAACAAAAGATCAAAAAGCGCTAAGCTTAGGGTATTTGAAAAACATGACCAGAACCGATAAGTTGCGAAAGAAAGTTGATGAAGAATTTGCTAGGAAAATTATTAATTTTTAAATATGCGCAAAGCTTGCGCAGCAATGGAGGAAAAATGATGAAAGTGAGGAGTCAGCATGGACGCGAAAAAAAGGCAATATTATAATCAAACCTCCTATGTATCAGGAAGTACTGCACGCAAATTATCGGTAGCACCAGAACGTGATTATAATCGTTATGAGGAACCGTTAAGAAGGGAACCTAGGGCACCGCAAAGGACACCAGATAGACAACCGAAGAATCAACCACAGAGAAAACCTAGAGTATCTCGTGGAATTGATTTTATTTCGATGACCTTTTTGACTTTAGCTATTGTAGCAACATTGTATGCTTGCTTTAGCTATTTAGATGCACAATCGAAGGACATGCAACTAGATAAGCAAATTATTGCATTGACCAATCAATTAACAAAACTTCAAGATAAGAATGATGCAGTAGAAGCAAGTATAAGACCAGAGGTAGACTTAGAAGAAGTATATCGTATTGCGGTTTCAGAACTTGGTATGGTGCATCCGAATCATAACGAAATTATTCAGTATAAAGATAGTGAAACGGGTTACGTAAGACAATATAAGGATATACCGGATGCAGAGACGGAATCAATTTTAGACCGTATCGTGCCATAAAGATAGAGAGCGAGCAAGTGGGAACCGACAACACGCATTTGACTAAATCATCAAAGCGGATGGCGTACTGCTTGCTTTTTTAAATGTCTATCTAGTCCATATGGCTTGTTGACGTAATAGAAAGTTCGTACTAATATCATGATAGTCATGTTTTAATAAGAGCGAATTGAAATGATACGAGACACATGATAAAAGGAAGAATGCAAAAGAATTGAGGTAAAAATGGCAAGAAAGAGAGAAAAAGTAAAGGTAAAAAAATTCAAAGGCTATATGCAATCAAAACTATTGTTTGTTTTTTTTGTTATCCTTTGTGCGATGATTGCTATAATCGCACGTTTAGTATTTCTTAATAATAAGGATAAAGAACGGTATGAAAAAAGAGTACTTTCTCAACAAACCTTCTTAAGCTCCACTATTCCTTATCAAAGGGGAAGTATTTTAGACCGTAATGGTGTTGTTTTAGCCTCCAGTGATAAAGTATATAACGTTATCATCGAACCGAAAATTATCTTAACAGATGAGGAATATTTAAAACCAACTGTAGAAGCTCTTAATAGCGTGTTTGGAGTAGATTCTGCAGAAGTAACATCGTTAATTCATGAAAAATCAACAAGTTCATATCATCGTTTATTAAAACAAGTGACGATTGATGTAGTGGATCAATTTGAGAAATTACAAAAAGAAAATAAGAAGATTAAGGGTGTATGGTTTGAAGAAGAATACAAACGAAACTATCCATATGGAAGCTTGGCTTCTCATGTAATTGGTTACACCAGTTCAGGAGATGTTGGTACTTGGGGAATTGAAGAATATTACAACAGTAGTTTAAATGGTACTAATGGTAGAGTATATGGATTCTATGACTCTGAACTAAATCTTACAAGAACAAGAAAAGAAGCGATCAATGGTAATACTGTCATTTCTACTATTGATATAAATATACAGCGGCTTGTAGAGGAGCATATTGCAAAATTTCAAGAAGAAATCGGAGCAAATAATGTAGGTGTCATTGTAGCGAATCCTAATAATGGTGAAATTTATGCAATGGCAAATAATCTTGGATTTGATTTAAATAACCCTTATGATTTATCTAAGTATTATGATGAAGTAGAGATTGCCTCTATGGATGAGAAGGATAAAGAAAAAGCGCTAAATGCAATGTGGCGTAATTTTAGTATTAGTGATACTTACGAACCAGGATCCACGTTTAAGCCATTTACTGTAGCGGCTGCTTTGGATGAACATTTGGTTACACCAGAGACAACGTTTCAGTGTAACGGTGTATTACGAGTTGGTGGTTGGAATATAAAGTGTAATGGAAGACATGGTAAGGTGACCTTAGCTCAGTCATTAATGAAATCATGTAATCCATCCATGATGGCAATCGGTGAGTCGATGGGTGCTTCCTTGTTTCGTACTTATCAAGATCATTTCTTCTTCGGTAAAAAAACAGGGATAGATCTTCCGGGAGAAGCAGAAGGTATCTTATTAGCAGCAGATAAGTTACGTGAAACAGAGTTAGCAACTAGTAGTTTTGGACAGACCTTCAATGTTACCATGATTCAGATGGTAGGAGCATTCTCTTCTGTAATTAATGGGGGACACTATTATCAACCTCATGTAGTGAAAGAAATTGTAACAGATCAAGGTACTACGGTTGAAGAGAAGGAACCATACCCAATCAATGAAACAGTTTCTGCTGAAACTTCTGAATTTTTACGTGAAGCTCTTTATTTAACAGTACAAGAAGGTACTGCAAAACCGGCACAAGTTGAGGGGTATCTGGTAGGTGGTAAGACAGGAACCGCACAGAAATTCCCTCGTTCTGCGAAAAAATATGTGGTTTCTTTTATTGGTTGTGTACCAACTGATGATCCACAAGTTGTGATCTATGTAGTTATCGATGAAGTTCATGATGAGACAAAGAAAGCAAGTAGTACAGTAGCTACAACACTCACAAGTCAAATCCTGAAGGATATCTTACCGTTCCTTGAAGTATATCCAGAAGGCGAGATTGATTATAAAGTGGAGCTTCCGGTGGTTCCAGAAAAAGATTCTTCAAAGGAAGAAGGACAAACAGGAGAAGAGGGACAAGAAGAACAAGGCAATCAGGAAAATGGCGAAGAAGATTTTGCTGGTTTTGATGATTCTCAGGCGGATGCCATTCCAGATGATTTAACTGATAAATATCAAGCAACACAAGGTGGAAATTAATTAAAACCAATCATAACAACGAGCATACAATAATAAAATAGAATTGAATTATAATCTTTTGGAGTCGTATGCACCGGTATAAATCATATAACCGAAAAAATATAACAATTGTTGTTACCGTTATCTTCTTTGTCGCTTGTTATCTGTGTGGAAGATTATTTTATCTTATGGTAGCAGCGTCAGAGAGTTATGCTGTCAAAGCACAACAGTTACACGAAAGAGAAAGAAGCATTAAAGCTGAGAGAGGAATAATGTATGACAGAAATGGTGTTGTCATTGCAGCGAATAAGCCAGTAAGCACCATTTCCGTTATTCATAATCAGATTAAGGATCCAGAAGGTGTAATCAAGGCTTTATCCGATGCACTGAATCTAACGGAAGAAACGGTTCGTAAGAGGGTTGAGAAGTATTCCTCGATAGAACGAATCAAGTCGAATGTTGATAAAGAAACAGCCGACTACATACGTAATCTGTCTCTTGATGGTGTTATGGTGGATGAAGATTACAAACGGTTTTATCCTTATGGCTCTTTAGCCTCTAAGGTAATCGGATTTACAGGCAGTGACAATCAAGGAATTATCGGCCTTGAGGTAGAATATGATTCTTATCTGCAAGGTGTAAATGGAACGATTCTCACTCTTACAACAGCACATGGTATCGAGATTGACGATGCTGCTGAAAATCGTATTGAACCGATACCTGGCAATAGCCTTAATTTGAGTTTAGATGTAAATATACAAAAATATGCGGAACAAGCCGCTCTAAAAGTTATGGAGGCAAAGGGCGCGAATAATGTTAGATTAATCGTGTTAAATCCGCAAAATGGCGAAATCTATGCAATGGTTAATGTACCAGAGTTTGATTTAAATAATCCATATAGTTTTGATGAGGAATTAAAACTAAAATACGAAGGAGTGACGCTTAGTAGTACAGAGAAGATGAATCTACTCAATAACATGTGGAGAAATGCATGTATTAGTGATACGTATGAGCCAGGTTCTACCTTTAAAATAGTTACAGCGACTGCAGCACTTGAAGAGGGGGTTGTTAAATTAACGGACCGTTTCTTTTGTCCAGGATTTAAGGTTGTAGAAGATAGAAAAATCCGCTGTCATAAGGTGGGCGGACATGGAAGTGAGGATTTTATACAGGGAATTAAGAATTCTTGTAATCCAGTATTTATAGATATTGGTGCCAGAGTTGGCGCTACGAAGTTTTATGAATACTTTGATCGTCTTGGGCTCTCTAGTAAAACTGGTGTTGACTTACCAGGGGAAGCAAATTCAATCAAACATAAGCTTGATAATGTAGGTGCGGTGGAATTGGCAACTATGTCATTTGGTCAGTCTTTTCAAATTACACCATTACAACTACTTACCTCAGCAAGTGCAATTGTTAATGGAGGAACATTAATAACTCCACACTTTGGTGTTAGTATTCAGAATGCAGAAGGCACTGTAATTAAAGAACTCACGTACAAGACAACAGAAAATGTAATATCAAAAGAAACTTCGGAGACTATGAAGATGTTACTAGAATCTGTTGTATCGGACGGTACAGGTAAAAGAGCATATATACCTGGCTTTCGTATTGGTGGTAAAACAGCAACATCGGAAAAACTGCCAAGAAGATCAGGAAAATATATATCCTCCTTTATAGGATTTGCACCTGCGAACAATCCACAGGTAATGGCGGTAGTTCTGATTGATGAACCAGAGGGAATTTACTATGGTGGTACCATCGCAGCCCCAGTTGTAGCAGAAGTCTTTGATAATATTTTACCTTATATGGGTATTGAACCTGCTTATAATGAAAAAGAATTGGAAGAATATAATATCGGTAAGTTTGAAGTGCCAAGCTTTGTTGGTTTAACAAAGTCAGACGTAGTGAAAAAATTGAAAGAATATTCTTTTGATGAGGTTACTTACCTTGGAGAGGGTGAAATTGTGAAAGAACAATTTCCTCTAGAAGGGGATATGATCGAGTTGAACAGCGACTTGATTTTATATTTGGAATAGCCTATAATTAGGAAGATTATTTTTGAGAAAGAAAAAGGAGTGTGAAAGAACTTTGTTCTTCATACTGCCTACTGCTAGGCAGGCGAGTTTTTTAGTTAAGTATTGTGCGGTAGCACAAATTTGTAAATAGCTGTAGATTGGAGATAAATATGAATTTCCTAGGTAAAAAAGTTTTGGTTGTTGGTGCAGGAAAAAGTGGTATATCTGCGATAGAATTGCTATCACAGGAGGGGGCACAGGCCATTCTTTATGATGCAAACGAAGAATTAAATAAAGAAGATGTTAGGAAGAAACTACCTAAGGATTTCAAGGGAGATATCATACTCGGTGGATTGCCATCGGAACTTAAATCCGAACTTGATATGGTTATACTTAGTCCTGGAGTTCCGACTGATTTAGATTATGTGAAGGAACTAAAGAATGCGGGTGTGATGATACTTGGGGAAGTAGAACTCGCTTATAACTTCTCTAAGGGGAAGATAGCTGCCATTACAGGTACGAATGGTAAAACGACAACGACAACTCTTGTGGGCGAGATTATGAAAACCTATTACAACAGTGTATTCGTAGTTGGTAATATCGGGGTACCATATACTCAGATGGCTAAAAATACAAATAGCGATTCAATTATTGTAGCAGAGATGAGCAGTTTCCAATTAGAAACAGTCCATCGATTTAGACCAGATGTTTCTGCGATCTTAAACATTACACCTGATCACTTAAATCGCCATCATACGATGGAAGCTTACATTGAGGCAAAGGTTAATATAACAAAGAATCAAACCAAAGAAGACATCTGCGTCTTGAATTATGAGGATTCTTATCTTCGAGATGTAAGTCAGGGAATTCCTGCTACGATACTGTGGTTTTCCAGCGTAAGAGAGCTTGAACAAGGTCTATTTCTTCGGAATAATCATATTATTTACCGTGAGAACGAGAAAGAAAGTGTTGTCTGTGATGTTAATGAACTAAAAATCATTGGAAAACATAATTATGAAAATGTCATGGCGGCGGTCGGTATTGCAATTTCTTTAAAAGTTCCAATGGACTATATACACAAAGCTTTATTAGAATTTAAGGGAGTGGAGCATAGAATCGAGTATGTAACGACAAAGCGAGGAGTGAAATACTACAATGATTCGAAAGGTACAAATCCGGATGCATCTATTCAGGCAATCAAGGCAATGCAGACCAAAACTCTTTTAATTGGCGGGGGCTATGATAAGGATTCAAACTATGATGAATGGATTAAAGCCTTTGATGATAAAGTGACTTATCTTGTGTTACTTGGTCAAACAAGAGAAAAAATTGCAAGTGCAGCAAAACGACTCGGTGTTAAGAACATAGTTTTGGTTGATAGCCTAAGTGAAGCAGTTGAGTTTTGTGCGAAACATGCGAATGCTGGTGAATCTGTATTATTATCTCCTTGTTGTGCAAGTTGGGGTATGTTTAAAGATTATGAAGAACGCGGTATGTTATTCAAGGAATATGTTCATGGGTTAAAAGATAATTAATGTAACGATTAAGTAGTGTGAGGTGAAGCATTTGACCAGGGAAGAGATGGAACAGGGCAAGAGGAGAAAGACGAAAAATTACTATGACTATAGTCTACTGTTTCTGATTATATTCTTAGTATGTTTCGGCTTAGTGATGATTTATAGTACTAGTTCATATAATGCAGCGAAGTATTATAATGATTCAACGAAATTTTTACGAAGGCAAATGCTTTTTGCAATAGCAGGTATTCCTCTTATGATTATCGTATCAAAGATTGATTACCGATTTTATATTAAGAAACTGCCAATTATACGTTTACGTCCAATAACGATGTTATATTTGCTTTGTGTTGTGCTACAGGCTGTAGTTCTAATCTTTGGTGAAGTAACAGGAGGATCCCAAAGATGGATTTCTCTCGGAGGTCTTGGAAAGTTTCAACCCTCCGAGTTAACCAAGATATGTGTTGTATTATTTACAGCATACATAGTACAGTTAGCACCAAGACGGTTGGATAATTTCATGGGATTTATTCGAGTAGTAACCTTTGTAGGTCCATTACTAGCGCTTGTTGTTGTAGAAAACTTTAGTACAGCACTGATCATTGCGGCAATTATGGTTTCAATCTGTTTTGTGGCGAGTCGTAAAAAAGGATATTTTATTATAGCTGGTATTATTTTTATTATTGTTGGTTCTTTTTTAGTATTCGGGGTTTCTTACCGAGGGGAACGTATTGAAGTATGGCAAAATGTAGAAACTCATCCCAAAGGATATCAGGTATTACAGGGCTTATATGCAATAGCATCTGGCGGACTCTTTGGTAAAGGATTGGGAAATAGTATGCAGAAATTAGGCTTTATACCAGAAGCCCACAACGATATGATATTTTCTGTTATCTGTGAAGAACTTGGTATGTTTGGTGCAATTGCAGTAATCATGTTGTTTTTGCTACTAATATGGAGGTTGTTTACAATTGCGATTAATGCACCTGATCTCTATGGTGGGCTAATTGCAACAGGTGTGCTTACCCATATTGCAGTGCAGGTACTAATCAATGTTGCGGTTGTTACGAATAGTATTCCAGCAACGGGTATACCATTACCGTTTATCAGTTATGGCGGTAGCTCATTGGTTGTTTTATTAATTGAGATGGGACTTGTACTTAGTGTTTCAAATAAAATCGAACATGAACGCTAATTCTTCTGGACAACGGAAGCCTTTTTTGCTGTAACCGATCGAAAGAAATCGCATAAGATAGTAGTGTATTTCTATTTCGAGGTATGACTATGTCTTCCGTTGTAGTTTCAGGTTTGTCTTCTCTATATGGAGAAGTTTCTATACAAGGTTCAAAAAATGCCGTTTTACCAATCCTAGCTGCATCCTTATTGCACGCAGGTGTTACTGTATTAAAGGGTTGTCCATGTATCTCTGATGTTTCTGACATGCTCCTAATTATGGAGGAATTGGGATGTCAGGTGAAATGGGACAACAGTTCTTTAATTATAGATGCAACGAAGGTGAAACCAACTCCAGTTACTCAGGATACTGCTAAGAAAACTCGCGCATCAATCTTATTTTTAGGAGCGCTACTAGGCAGAAATAAACATGCTGTAATTTCATATCCGGGAGGATGTACCATTGGAAAAAGACCTATCGATATTCATGTCAGTGCTCTTAAAAAAATGGGTGTAGTTTTAGAGGATGAGGAAAATGTTTTAAGCGCAAGTGTATCAAAGCTTCGTGGAACACGAATAGAATTTCCATCTCCAAGCGTCGGGGCTACTGAAAATGTTATATTAGCAGCAGTCTTGGCAGAAGGAATTACAGAGATTATGAATGCAGCAAGAGAACCAGAGATTACTGCATTATGTGAGTTCTTAAATCAATCTGGTGCTAAAATTTCTGGATTAGGTACGTCTTGTTTACGTATTCAAGGAGTAGCTGAGTTAAATGATACAAGCTATAAGGTTCCACCAGACCGAATTGTTGCAGGAACGTATTTGACTGCTGTAGCAGCTGCTTCTGGCTATGCTGTGATTCATGGAGTAATTGAACGAGATTTAGCGGAAGTTATCCATGTACTCCGTAAGATGGGATGTCAGATCGATATTAGGGAAGACAAAGCTTTTATAAAAAGGAAAGGGATGTTGCAATCACCAGGCACTATTACTACAGAGCCATTTCCAGGATTCCCGACGGATATGCAATCTCAATTTTTAAGTCTTATGTCTGTTGCCTATGGTGAGAGTATTATGGAGGAACGCATATTTGAAGCTCGTTATAATATTGTTGATGATTTAAATCATATGGGTGCTCTCATTAATATAGAAGAAAAAAGAGCGATTGTACAGGGTTCAAGAAAATTAAGAGGTACAGAAGTAGTAGCAAAAGATTTGAGAGGTGGTGCTTCCTTAATTATTGCTGGATTAACAGCAGATGGAATTACCGTAGTTAGAGATACTGAATTTGTGGAACGAGGATATGTTGATATCTGTAAGGACTTACGAAATCTAAATGCAAATATCCGAATGATAAAGGGCTAGTTCATTGAATTTCATAAACAAACTGGATATCATTTTGAAATTTAGCAAAAAAGTTACTATCCTTATAGATAGGCTCTAAGGTGTAGATATAGGATAAAATAATTTGGAGGTTACTTTCTATGGTAAGACAACTACAAAAGAAGGTAAGAAGGAAGAGATTTTCGGGATTATATATAACATTAACAGCACTTCTTATTGTATTGATCGCAGTAATTGTCCTATTTATGAATTTTCGCTTAGAAAATGTTATCGTAGAAGGTTCTACTAGATATACAGAAGAAGAAATAAAAAACCGATTGATTCTAAAAAAGTCGGATCAAATCACCTTGTTTTTTTATCTAAGGCAGCAATTTAGTGACCCTGTCTCCATACCTTTTGTGGAAAAAATCGATGTTACAATGGAAAACCGCAATACCATTCATGTCACAGTATACGAAAAATTAGTTATTGGGTGTGTAGAGATGATGGGTGGTTACTTATATTTTGATAAGGATGGTATCGTGGTTGAAAGCACAAAAGAAAAAATAGATAATATTCCGCAAGTTACAGGGTTAAAGTTTGATAAGTTAGTATTGCATGAAAAGCTTGAAATTCAAAAGGATGGCTTATATGAGACTATATTAAATGTTACGAAATTGATTAAGAAGTATGAGTTACCAATTGATGTGATGAGATTCAATTCTGACAATGAACTAATCTTAACCGCAGATGGAATTGAAGTCTTATTAGGGCGAAAAGACTTTTATGATGAGCAACTTGCAGCACTTAAAAATGTACTTGATGCTGCAGGAGATAAGAAACTTAGTATCGATATGAAAAATTATAGTAAGAATAATAAAAAAATAATTTCAAAGCCACTAAATTAATTAGATTTTTGTATAAAAATTGTAAATACTACTTGATATTTTCTTCATTTATAGATATTATATAGTATAGAATAATTATATTAGATACGGTATGACACAATATGTTGTACTTCCAATATTAGGTAGAAAAATACATCCATCTGTAATGCAGATATGTGACAAGGAGTCACTAAGATGAGAATAGAAAGATGATAAAGAAGGAGGAACTACCTTGCTTGAAATAAGAATGAATGAATCGGATTCTGCTGCAAAGATACTTGTAATTGGAGTTGGTGGAGCAGGTAATAATGCGGTAAACCGTATGATTGAAGAAAATATATTGGGTGTTGATTTTGTTTGTGTAAATACGGACAAGCAACATTTGAAAAATTGTAAGGCTCCTCAATGTGTACAAATTGGTGAGAAACTTACCAAGGGACTTGGAGCTGGTGCACAACCTGAGATTGGTGAAAAGGCTGCAGAAGAGAGTAGAGAAGAATTAACTGAAATTATCAAAGGTTCGGATATGGTATTCGTAACTTGCGGAATGGGTGGTGGTACTGGAACAGGTGCTGCACCGGTTGTTGCCTCTATCGCAAAAAGTATGGGAATCCTTACAGTAGGTATAGTAACAAAGCCATTCAAGTTTGAAGCAAAGCAACGTATGAATAATGCAGTTAATGGTATTGAGAAGTTAAAAGAAAGTGTTGATACCCTAATCGTTATTCCAAATGATAAATTATTAGAAATTGTTGATAGACGCACTACGATGCCAGATGCTTTAAGAAAAGCAGATGAGGTATTACAACAGGGCGTTCAGGGTATTACAGACCTTATTAATGTTCCAGGTCTTATTAATCTTGACTTTGCTGACGTTCAGACGGTTATGAAAGATAAGGGCATCGCTCATATCGGAATCGGTATTGGTACTGGTGATGATAAGTGTACAGAAGCTGTGAAACAGGCAATCACAAGTCCATTATTAGAGACTACGATTGAAGGTGCAAGCCATGTAATTATCAATATATCAGGTGATCTAAGCCTTATCGAAGCAAATGAAGCTGCAACATTTGTACAGGAGCTTGCAGGAGATTCTGCTAATATTATCTTTGGTGCGATGTATGATGAATCAGTTCCAGATCAGGCTGTCATTACTGTTATTGCAACAGGTCTTGAGGAGAAAGGTGGTAAAGCTCCAGTTAAGACACCAAGTTTTATGAGAAACGATGTACCAACTTCGAGTAAAGTTGGAATTGCATCAGGGACACTGTCTACATATAATAAGCCAGTGAGTAATCCACAGACAAATCCACAAACAAATACACAGACAAATACGAATACATTTTTAAAACCGCAGCCAAACAATTATTCTAATCAAAATTTCGGGAATGTTGGAAACTCTACTTCTGAACCAGGTGGAATTAAGATTCCTGAGTTCCTACAAAGAAATAGAAAGTAATTTATAGGATGCATGTTAATGTAATAAAAAAAGCCTTTTAAGCGACAATTGCTTAAAAGGCTTTTTCACGTTTTATTCCTGATTATTACCTTTTCTAATCATAAAAGGCGAATAATATCGAATGTTAAAAAATATGGGAAATGAATTCTTTTTGATAAATGCCACATTACAACAAAATATTCCAAGCATATTTTGTATAATAAAACCAGTAAGTGGAGGCGGGTGAACATTGCAACTTGAAGTATATATCGATGTACTCTTTGTAATTAACTTTATTATGGATTTGATCTTGTTAATCATTGTGAAAAGGTTGCGTCGCCAGGAAGGGAAAAAGTATCGTATGATACTTGGCTCCATAATTGGTGCTGCATTAGCGTGTTTCGTCAATGTATGTTTTATGTCAGATGTTTTTATGTATCTGATCTTAGGGTATGGATTGACTGGCCTACTTATGACTATGATTGCTTTTGGAATCCGAAAGAAAGGTGCGTTTATAAGTAATTATCTGGTTTTGTTGATTTCCTCTTTTGTTCTTGGAGGATTAGTGAATTCCATTTATTTAAATACTCAAACTAGATATTACTTAAATCTGATGTATCAAGAGTTATTACAAGGAGAGAAGAGGACTACGTCGATTGCTTTTATTACAATTATAACGTTGTTGCTTGCTAGCTTCGCTTGTATCATATGGAGGCAAAACAGAAGGAAGGAAGAAGATTTATATTCCGTAGAGCTCTACATAGAAGAGGAGCCTATTGTGTGCAAAGGGTTGATGGATACAGGTAACTCATTAAGAGACCCGATTTCCGGGAGACCGGTAATAGTTGTGAATGAAAAACTATTAGAGAAAGAGATGAATCAATTAAAGGAATTACATCCAAATCGTATTCGCGTTATTCCGTATAGTTCTGTTGGTAAGCAGAATGGACTTTTATTTGGAATACGGTTGAAGAAGATTATTATAAGTAATTCAAGTGACTGTATTTGTAACTATGAGGTTATTGCTGCTTTGTCAAATCAGGGATTTGCAAATTGTGAGACTTATCAAGTATTGTTACATACAGATCTTTTAGGAATTGTAGGTGGACAGGAAAGTTAAATGGGAAAATGAGAAGGGAGCTTGCCAGATGCTGTTAAAAATTTCAATCCAAAATAAATTTCAGTTCCGAATGATACCAAATTTTCGTGAGTTATTCTTAAAGAAAAAAGGGGAGATTCACTATATTGGGGGAGCTGAAGTTTTGCCGGCTCCTTTGGATGCCAAAAGAGAAGCAGATGCAATTATGAAGCTTGGTACAGCGCAAGACGTGGAGGCGAAGTCTCTACTGGTAGAACATAACCTAAGATTGGTTGTTTACATAGCGAAAAAATTTGATAATACGGGTGTAGGGGTAGAAGATTTAATCTCTATTGGAACAATAGGGCTTATTAAGGCGATTAATACATTTAATCCAGATAAGAATATTAAGTTAGCAACCTATGCTTCTCGTTGCATTGAAAACGAGATTTTGATGTATCTACGCAGAAATAGTAAAACAAAGCTTGAGGTATCGATTGATGAGCCACTCAATGTAGACTGGGATGGTAATGAGCTGTTGTTGTCCGATATTCTTGGTACGGAGGAAGATGTTATATACAAAAACATAGAGGATGAGGTTGATAAGAAACTACTTGGTAGAGCGCTCTCAAAGCTAAATGATCGTGAAAAGATAATTGTATCATTGCGCTTTGGTTTAAACACTGCGGACGGAAATGAACGAACACAAAAAGAAGTAGCTGATATGCTTGGAATTTCGCAGTCTTATATATCGCGTTTAGAGAAGAAAATTATTAAACGTCTAAAGAAAGAAATGCTCCGTTGTGAGTAGACTTGTATTAAAATATTGGAGGAACTAGCAAAATTTGCAGATCAGATCAATTCCTTGTGTGATAAATGGGATCAATAAAATTTACAAAAAATAACATTAGAATTATCGTATAAAAAGAAACCTTCCGGTAAATCATTTTATTATGACTGCAGAATAAAATGGTTAATCTGGGAGGTTTCATTATGGCTCTTTATAAGGTTGAAATTTGTGGAGTAAATACATCGAAATTGCCATTGTTAAAGGGTGAAGAAAAGGATGCTTTATTCGAGAGAATCAAGCAAGGCGATAGGGAAGCTAGAGAGCTGTATATCAAAGGAAACCTACGATTGGTGCTTAGCATCATTCAACGTTTTTCAAATAGTAATGAAAATGTAGATGATTTATTTCAAATTGGTTGTATTGGGTTAATGAAGGCGATTGATAATTTTGATATCACGCAAGGGGTTAAGTTCTCAACCTATGCGGTTCCAATGATCATTGGTGAAATACGACGTTATTTAAGAGATAATAACGCTATACGTGTTTCTAGGTCCCTAAGGGATACTGCTTATAAAGCTATTTATGCGAAAGAAATGCTTCTTAAAAAAAATGATAAAGAGCCAACGGTTTGTGAGATAGCGAATGAGGTCGGTATAAGTCAAGAAGATATTGTAGCAGCGCTTGATGCAATTCAGAGCCCTGTATCTCTATATGAGCCTGTCTATTCAGAAGGTGGAGACACTTTATATATTATGGATCAGGTGAGTGATAAAAAGAACAAAGAAGAAAATTGGGTGGAAGAAATTTCATTAAAGGAAGCAATGGCAAGACTATCACCAAGAGAAAATAATATTATTAATCTCCGCTTTTTCCAAGGAAAGACTCAGATGGAAGTAGCGGAAGAAATTCAAATATCACAGGCACAAGTAAGTAGACTAGAAAAAAATGCATTAAAAAACATGAGGAATTATCTAATGGATAAGTAGGCGTAAGAAACAAAGATAAGACTAATTAATATGAAGTATTGTTGGAAGGCTTATTTGCAATCAAGTAAATCGATATATTATAGAAAATATTTCTTGTCAATGAAAGTTTCTCGAAAAATAAAGGTAAAATCAATATAATCCTCTATAAAACAGAGATGGAACGAAATGTTTCGTTCTATCTCTGTTTTAATTTATTGTTGATATTGTGTAAATATTAATGTGTAATTTAAATAAATTATACAAATATAGCAAAAAAGCACGCATTTTGTGATTTTCATATAAATCAAAGTAAGAATATAGTTATTTTTATTTATGACATATACGAAAAATATAGTAAAATCAATTGGTTGCGTATTTTTTGTAGTAAAAAACATCCAAATTCTTGGGCATAATTAATATAAAGTAGTAAAAATTTATATAATAATAAAATATATACTTGATTTGTTGTATAGTATGCTGTATAATGAAATTACGAAAACGATATAGCTAAGAAACGGTGGTAAAAATGGCAACAATTAAAGATTTATCCTTAAAATGTGGTGTTTCCATTTCCACTGTCAGCAAAGCATTGAATGGCTATAAGGATATTGGAGAAGAAACCAAACGCAATATCTTAAAAGCAGCCAATGAAATTGGTTATTTTCCTGATTCGAATGCAAGGGCATTGAAGACGAAGAAAACTTATAATATCGGAGTATTGTTTTCCACGATGTTTAATCATGGCCTAAGGAATGAATATTTCGCTCATATTTTAGCTTCCTTCAATGAATATGCTACCAGCAAAGGATACGACATTAATTTTATTGAGCATAATGTTGGCAACCGGAAGATGACTTTCTTGGAACATTGCAGATATCGGAATTTCGATGGTGTTTGTATTGCCTGCTGCGCAGATTTCTTTGACAATGAGATTCAACAAGTTGTTAATTCGAAGATTCCTGTAGTAGTCATTGACCATATCTATAATGAGGCAATATCGATTCTTTCTGATAATATGGAAGGAATGAGGCAGTTAACACAGTACATAATTGATCAGGGTCACAAAAGAATAGCATATATTCATGGTACGAATTCCTCAGTTACGCATAACCGTTTAGTAAGTTTTTATCAGGTATTACGGGAAAATGGATTAACTTTGCGACATGATTATGTGGTAGAAGGAATTTATCGTGATTCTGATACGTCAGGCTTATTGACACAGAAACTACTGGATTTACCAGTCCCACCAACCTGTATCATTGCACCAGATGATTATTCAGCACTTGGCGTCATGAATACAATCAGAAGAAACGGTTTAAGGATACCAGAAGATATTTCTGTTGCAGGGTTCGATGGCATTTCAGTGGCACAAGCATTAGAGCCAAAGCTTACTACGATTAGACAGGATACTGACAGGATTGGAACCGAAGCAGCAAAGCAATTAATTAATTTGATTGAGAGACCTATGGTGACCTCTATATCGAATGTTTACTTAAAGGTCTCACTGATGAAGGGAAGTTCAGTTGGCTATGCAAATAATAGTGAATTGAATCGCTCATCAAGGCAATCGATTGTCGGTTAAAGACAGACAATGTAACATCGGCATTAGTATTATTTATTAATATAATGCAAATTAAAAGGAGGGTATCTCTATGAAAAAAATGAAGAAAGCAATAGCTATGCTCATGGTTTTAACAATGGTTTGTGCTATGTTTGCAGCATGTGGTAAGGCTGAAAAGGCAAACAACGACAAACCTGTACAAGGGACAAATACTGGTAAGACATTCAGAATTTATTGTTGGAATGATGAGTTCCAGGTACGATTCAACGAGTTTTTTGCAAGCAAACTTCCAGCTGATGTAAAAGTTGAATGGGTTAGCAATCCAAATCAAAACAATGTGTATCAGACAAAGTTAGATGAAGCTTTATTAAAGCAGAATTCAGCAGCCCCAGAAGATAGAATTGATTTATTCCTAATTGAAGCTGACTATGCATTAAAGTATGTTAGTACTGAATTTACCTTGGATGTTATCAATGATATCGGTTTGACAGAAGCAGATCTTAGTCAGCAGTATCAGTACACTAAGGATGTTGTTACACACAATGGCGTTCTTAAAGGTGTTTCTTGGCAGGCTTGTCCAATGGGATTTCTTTACAGAAGATCCATGGCTAAAGCTGTTTTAGGAACTGATGATCCTGATAAAGTACAAGAAATGATTTCAGATTGGTCTAAGTTTGATGCTGTAGCTGCTAAGATGAAAGAAGCAGGTAATTTCATGTTATCTGGATATGATGATGATTATCGTGTATTTGCTAACAATAAGAAACAGCCTTGGGTTGTTGATAAAAAAATTGTAGTTGATGATCAGATTAGACAGTGGGTTACTCAGACTAAGACATATACAGATCAAGGTTATAATAACAAAGCAAGCTTATGGTCTGCAGAATCAACTGCCCAGATGGCAAAAGACGGTAAGGTATTTGGATACTTTGGACCAGCATGGTTTATGGATTTCTGTTTCATGGATTATACACTGGCAGATCCAAATAAACCAAAGGAAATTGGTAATGGCGGTTATGGTGACTGGGCTATGGCGAAAGGTCCTGTTGGATCTTATTGGGGTGGAACATGGATCTGTGGCGCATCTGGAACAGATAATATTGATCTTGTAAAAGATGTTATGAAAACAATGACAACTGATAAAGATACACTTCTTAAGATTACTAATAAGTTCGGTGATTTTACGAATAGCGTTTCAGCTATGACAGAACTTGCTAATAGCGATTATGGCTATCCGTTCTTAGGAAACCAGAACCATATCAAAGTTTTACTTGAATCTGCACAGGATATTCATATTTCTGCAGCATCTCCTTATGACCAGACAATGACTGAAAAACTTCAGGGAGCGATGAAGGATTACTTTGAAGGCGTTATCACAGAGGATCAAGCTTGGGAAAACTTCTATAATAATGTATTAGAAATACATCCAGAACTAAGCAGATAGAGTTTGTAGTTTACTTAGACTTTAACGGATAGTGAAGCGTTTTTGCAATAAAAAAAGTACTTAAAACATTTACTCTGGTACAGCAAGGTGGTTTGTGTCGCCTTGCTGTACTAATATGGAAAGAAAGTTCTTGAAGAAAGGCATCTTTCCTTTTAATAGCAGGATTGAAAGAGCGCACAGTTCTGCTGTCAAACTTATAAAAGCGCAAATGTGAGGTATCGTATGCAGAATCCAAAGAAACCGAAAAAATTCGTCAATTATTCAAAATGGGGATATATTTTCCTTATACCATTCTTCGTAACCTATACGATCTTTTCACTGATACCATTGCTTTCAACGTTTTACTACAGCTTCTTTGAGTACTATTGGGGAAATGGGGGACTGTCGAAGGTAGGACCGAATTTCGTTGGACTAGATAATTTTATTAATCTCTTTACAAAGTCAGATATATTAAGATATTTCGGTAATACAATGATACTTTGGATCATTGGTTTCATACCTCAGATTTTAGTTTCTCTCCTTTTGGCAGCATTATTCACAAGTAATCGTTTGAAATTAAAGAGGCAAGGATTTTTTAAGTCAGTTATTTATATGCCGAATTTGATTATGGCATCAGCGTTCGCTATGATGTTCTTTACTTTATTCTCCCCAGATGGGCCAGTCAATCAATTATTAATTCAGTTTGGTCTGGTTAAGTCAGGAGAACCAATTCGATTTTTTTCAAGTATAATCGGAACACGTAGTATTATCGGATTTATGAATTTTCTGATGTGGTTTGGTAATACAACAATCATGTTGATGGCAGGTATTATGGGGATTGATCAAGGGTTATTTGAGGCAGCTTATGTGGATGGTGCAAAACCATTACAGGTATTTAAAAAAGTCACATTACCATTATTAATGCCTATACTAAGTTATGTAATAATTACTTCTATGATTGGTGGTATTCAGATGTTTGATATTCCACAAATCATAACAAATGGAACAGGAAGTCCGAATAACACAAGCAAAACGGTTGTAATGCTCTTAAATAGTAAGTTAACACCAAGTTTAAATTACGGAGATGGTGGCGCAATATCCGTAATGTTATTCTTTATAACAGCTCTTTGTAGCGCTTTTGTATATCGTTCAATGTCGAATAAGACAGGAATTGATGAAGTTAAGAATAAAAATAAGAAAAGAGTAAAGAAGGAAGTTACAATATGATGGATAGAAAAAAAGCAAACACAAAACCGAATAGAAGCAAACGTGGAGTTAGCGGTATTGTGACAAGCAAAACTCTGTCATATATCTTATTGATTTTTCTCTCCATTATTTGCTTGTTTCCATTTTACATATTATTTGTGAATGCCTCGAGATCTCATGTACAGATATCTGCTGGTTTCTCACTGGTTCCGGGAACGAAACTAATTCAGAACTTAAAAGACGTTCTGAGTAGCTCAACATTCACCATTGGCAGTGGTATGCGTAACAGTTTATTAATTGCTACGTTAAGTGCAGCATTGACAACATATTTTTCTACGTTAACTGCATATGCAATTCATATGTATGATTTTAAACTGAGAAAATACGCATTTACATTCATCATGTTCGTTATGATGGTACCTGCTCAAGTATCAGCGTTAGGTTTTCTTGATATGATTGATAAACTAGGATTAAGAGATACCTTATATCCTCTGTTTTTGCCGGCAATTGCTTCACCAATTACATTCTTCTTTATGAAGCAGTACATGGAGAGCTCATTACCTTCAGAGATTGTTGAAGCAGCAAGAGTTGATGGTTCACCTGAGTTTAGAACATTCAATACAATAATACTGCCTATTATGAAACCTGCCGCTGCAGTACAAGCAATCTTCGCTTTCGTAGGTAGTTGGAATAATTACTTTATTCCTGCACTTGTTATATCTTCTCAGGATAAAAAGACCGTTCCGATTCTGATGGCAGGACTACGTTCTGAGAGTTATCAAAACTTCTCTTTAGCACAGCAGTATGTGGCAATCTGTATTGCAGTCATACCTTTGGTTATCATGTATTTTATTTTATCAAGATATATCATTGCAGGTGTTACATTAGGAAGTGTTAAAGGTTGATATACATTAGGAAGTATTAGAGGTTGATGCTTGCATAAATAACATATATCAATTAAAATAAGGTTATCTGTATCGAGTACAGGTAACCTTATTTATGGTATGCTAGAATTGTACACTTAAGGGATAGGAATAAGGTGATATTAAGAGCCAATTACTAGTTTTAAAAGTATAGCTCAAATTTGGCTACCAAATCAAGAAAGGAAGAAGAGGGTATGGAGAATTATGTATTTCATGCATATACCAAAATGCTATTTGGTAAGGATCAGATTAAACAGCTACCCGAGGTAATGAATGCCTATGGAAAGACTGTACTTTTGGTTTACGGTGGCGGTAGTATAAAGAAAAATGGGATTTACAACAAGGTATATTCTTTATTAAAAGATTGGAATATTGTTGAACTTAGTGGGGTTGAACCTAATCCAAGAATTACAACAGTTCGAGAAGGTGTTAGATTATGTAAGGAACATAATGTTGATGTGGTTCTTGCAGTTGGTGGTGGTAGTACCATTGACTGTAGTAAGGTGATTGCAGCTGGATATTATTATGACAACGATCCATGGGACTTAGTATTGGATGGAAGTCTAATAAAGAAGGTGCTCCCGATTGTAACAATATTAACTTTGGCTGCAACTGGTTCTGAGATGAATAAGAACGCTGTTATTTCTAATTTAGAAACAAATGAGAAGTTTGGAACTTCCTCAAAATTGATGATTCCACAAGCGTCTATCTTAGATCCGACATACCTTTATACATTACCTGAGATTCAGACGGCAGCTGGAACTGCAGATATCATGTCCCATATTTTTGAAGTTTATTTTGGCAGAGTAAAGGATGCGTATATACAAGATCGTTTTTCTGAAGGAATTTTAAAGGCTTGTATTAAGTATTGTAAAATTGCGTTACAAGAACCAGAAAATTACGAAGCAAGAGCAAACTTAATGTGGGCAAGTAGTATGGCTCTGAATGGGTTAACCGGTAGTGGTAAAGCTCATGCATGGACTTGCCACCCGATTGAACATGAATTAAGTGCTTTTTATGACATTACACATGGGGTAGGTCTTGCAATTGTAACGCCTCGTTGGATGAGATATGTTTTAAATGAGGATACAGTAGAACAATTTGTAACATATGGCCATAATGTATGGGATTTACCAATAGAAGAAGACAAGTTATCAATGGCTCATAAGGCTATAGATAAAACAGAAGAATTTTTTAAAGAAATCGGTATTCCTATGACATTAAAAGAAGTAGGAATTGACGATTCTAAATTAGATATTATGGCAGAAAAAGCTGTGAAATTCGGCGGTTTAGAACATGCTTATGTTTCCTTAACAAAAGATGATGTCATCAGCATCTTAAAGGATTGTTTATAAGCTATACAAGCATAAGAAAAATTAGGGTACTATAGAAAGGGAAGGCCATGGAATTTTTGCATGAAACGTTGAAAGTAATCGTAGATGTGGCAATTCTATTGTTTGAGTATGTAGGTGTTTTAATATTAATTGTATCTGGAATACGTGGGGTATATCAGTATTTCCGTAGGAATGAATTTACTAGGCTCAATCTTGCTAAAGGTATGGCGATGGGGCTTGAGTTTAAGCTTGGAAGTGAGATATTACGTACGGTAGTATTAAGCGATTTTCAAGAAATCCTTACCGTTGGCTGTATTATATTGTTGCGAGCTGCTTTAACGTTTTTAATCCATTGGGAGATAAAAAATGAAGAAGTAAATACAAACGACAAAATGGAAGTATAAAATAATGTTAAGATGCTAAGGTAATTAAAAAATCGCCCAAAATCTCTGTTATTTAGATGATTTTGAGCGATTTTTATTATATAAAAAAGTAAGTTACACCAACTCTTTATTCTTTCGATATTTGCATGGTGAAATTCCTTTCATACGTTTAAAGACATCCCCAAAATAATTACTATCATTAAATCCACTTAGTAATGCGATTTCGGTAATAGGTAACTTTGTATGGAGTAAAAGTCTTGATGCTTCTCGAATTCTAATATTGATTAGATATTCTTTAAATCCAAATCCTGTTACAGCTTTGAATTTTTTAGAAAAATAAGTGGTACTCATATTGCAATAAGTTGCAGTTTCTTCTAATGTCAACGGCGATTGATAATTACTGCATATATATTTTGCTGCCTTCTCCATGATTTGATCATCTGGAGAAGCATCATATGGAGTAATGTTATCCTGCTTTGATATTGAGTTTAACCTAAGGATAAACAATATTAATTCATAAACATGACTTCTTGCTAGATAGATGGAATAGGTGTCCTGATACATCATCTCACGATGAGCTTTTGAAATTAAATCTTCAAAATATTCTCGTCTGCTCTGAGGGATTCGTATATGTGGCTGAGAAAAAGTCTTTAAAACAGTCTCTTTTCCAAACTCCTGAAACAAGGTCTCTAAAAAAGATTCCTCAAAGGTGATACAAATACGTTCATGAGAACCACCAGAGATGTAGGTAGTTCGGTGAAGTGCCCCTTCTTCAATTAATATTAGCTCCCCTTTTGATACATTGTAAATCGTATCATTAACAAAAAAACGTCTTGTACCAGATAGTAAATAATACATTTCATAAAAGTTATGTAGATGAGCATCTTTCATGCTAAAGTACGGGTCGCGTTTGATTCTTGTAATCTTAAAGGTTTGATTGAAGTCCATTTCATGCGTCCTTTCTATATCAATTAAATATGTAATCGTTAATTTTGCTTGTTAACCTATTACGTCTTGATTTCCATGTTAATCCATTACGTCTTGATTTGCTTGTTAACTCATTACGTCTTGATTTGCTTGTTAACCCATTACGTCTTGATTTCCATGTTAATCTATTACGTCTTGACTCCCTTTTTAATCAAATACTTTCTATGTGTTAAAAATGTCGAAATTAGTTTTAGTGTTTAGAAACTTGAAACCATCCATTATCTTATGCTTCTATTATACTAGAACCTTACGATGATAGCAAGATATCAGTAATTTAATAAATTAATGAAAAGAAAATCAAGGTAACCTTAGAGAAATTGTACTATTCTAGGGTGAGTGACATCAGGAGAGTACTTGATGGATGATGAAAGGAGTAACAAAATGTCAAAGGTGGGGTTGTCGAAAAAAGACGAACGATTTCGTGAGTTCGCATTGCAGGGGAGTCTTTGGAAAGTTGTATTTTCTGTAGGATTTCCGCTAGCGTTATATCAAACACTAAGCTTGGTATTTCGATTGCTAGATACGATGATGGCCTCTCATATTAGTGCAGAGTCTGTTTCGGCAGTGGCATATTTATCTCAGATTAACAGTTTATTATCAGCGGTGGGTGGAGGACTTGCTATTGGTGGTAGCCTAGAAATTAGTAAGGCTTATGGCGCTGGTGACTTCGAGATGGTGAAAAAAAGGGTAAATAGTCTCTTAGGTCTATGTGGACTACTTGGACTTGTAGTTCTAACAATGGTACCATTTTCTGGGACTATTTTACGATTTGCGAACACGCCAAAAGAGTTGATTGGAATTGGAAGCAGATATTTTTCAATTGAATTATTCGCAATGGTGATTACCTACATTAATAACGTATACATAGCTGTAGAACGTGCAAGAGGCAATACCAAGCGTATTTTAAAGTTGAATATGATGATTATAGCGGTAAAACTTTCTTTGACAGCATTATTTGTATATGTCTTAAATGGAGACATTCAAATGATAGCAATCGCGAATGTAGTTGCTCAGTCTGTTATGCTGGTTGCTGCATTTGTGAATTTAAATAAAAAGGGAAATGCTTTTGGATTCTCTTTTAAGAGTATTAGTTTTCAAAAAGCAGTGATTGGTCCAATGCTTAAGTTATCTGGCCCGGTTATGGTAGAAAAAGCAGCCTTTTCTTTTGGCAAAGTAATTGTAAATTCTATGAGTGGTCAATATGGTCCACTGGCGGTTGGTGCACTGGGTATATCGAATAATATCGGTGGTGTCACGACTGGACCACAGAATGGTTTTCAAGAAAGTGGAGCAGCTATTATTAGCCAAAATCTTGGAGCGAATCAAGTAAAACGAGCGCTAGAAACGTTTAAGCGAGTGTTAGCGATTAACCTAATGATTGGCGTCATCGGATTGATTACGACATTGGCATTCTTAAAACCTATTAGTTTTATTTTCGCAAGTTCATCTAGTGGTTTTGATACAGAGTTTCAAAACATGATTATAGAAATGTATAAAATGGAGTGCATCGGAAGTTGTCTTCCTCTTGGTATAAATGCAGCAGTGATTTCCTTATTATTGGGATTTGGATATACGAAATACACTCTAATTATTAATTTTTGCCGCGTATTTGCGTTTCGTATACCAGTACTTTACGCTTTACAAAAATACACGAATCTAGGAGCAAAAAGTTGTGGATTAGTAATGTGCATCAGTAATATCTCCGTTACAGTACTATCATCTTGTATTGTATTTTTTGTAATCAGGCGGATTTGCAGAGAACATAATATAAAGTTTTGGTCAAAAGAGTAATAGGAACAAGAATCAAAAGACCATATCTTTTCCATAATTTTTTATGATATTTAATGAAAATACTTGATTATTCTATCGCTTCATATTAATATTAATAGAGCCGTTGTTATCCGCGGTAAGGTTTTTAATATGGAAGGAATGGTTACATCGATGAAGAAAATTAAAGCAACAAAAGCAACAAGTCAAGAGACCTTGAAGGAAAAAAAGAAGACATTAATGATCCTTGGTGGGATTGTAGCAGCTGTTCTTGTTCTTTCTTTTGTTTTCATGATAGTTGAAGCATCTCAGAAATACAAATTGCACATAGTAAATAATACAAGTAAAAACATTACACAGCTTCAATTATTATTTAGTAGTGATGAGGTTAACTACTCTTCCGATGTTTTCTTCGATTCTTCTATCGATGCAGGGGAAGAGATTAAAACAGAGTTTCCAAGACTTCCTCTTATGGGAACAAACTCCGGATTAGTTTCTAAAACGTTTTTTGAGGGAGAAGAAGGCATTCTCAATGTGAATGGTGTATTCTTCACTAATTTTAGTGGTAAGATTACGATTGAATTCACAGAAGATGAAAATGGCGTTATTACAATGCATGTAAAAGCAAAGGAAGGCAGAGGAAGCCTAAGTACCTTTAGTGATGAAGAACAAGTAATGGAATTTGAAGAAAAGTAATGGAATATTAAAAAGTAATGATATCTGAAAAAGTAATGATATCTGAAAAAGTAATGAAATCTGAAAAAGAAATGAAATTTGTAGAGTAGTAATGAAATTGAAGAAAGTAATGAAATTTGAAGAAAAGAAATGAAATTTGTAGAGTAATGGAATTTAGAGAGGAATCACTAGTGATTCCTCTTATCTAAAAGTTCATGCTGTATTACGGTGAAACGATAAAGAGTAATAAAGTAAAAGGATTCACATAGTGATATTAAAAGAAGCTTTTGCTTAGTGAAATTGTAAAGCTAGAGACTTGGAAGACGCAGAAAAGCACATGCATTCATACGAGTGCAGAAATGAGGTTAAGTATGATAAAATTATTGGATCAAGGCGCTTATGTGTTAAATGGGCAGACAATTATTGAAGAGAATCCGGAGGCACTAGAAATCCTAAAGAGTAAAACTGGGAAAGAAGTGACAAAGGAAGAGGCAGCTAAAAACACGATTGCTTATGAGATATTAGCAGCTCATAATACTTCCGATAATATGGAAAAGCTGAAAATTAAGTTTGATAAACTTACTTCTCATGATATTACTTTCGTAGGTATTATTCAGACAGCTAGAGCAAGCGGACTAACAAAGTTCCCAGTACCTTATGTACTAACCAATTGTCATAACAGTTTATGTGCAGTAGGTGGTACCATTAATGAAGATGATCATATGTTTGGTCTTTCTTGTGCGAAAAAATATGGTGGTATGTATGTTCCACCTCATCAGGCAGTTATCCATCAATTTGCCCGTGAAATGTTAGCCGGAGGCGGTAAGATGATTCTTGGTTCCGATAGTCATACCCGCCATGGAGCTCTTGGTACAATGGCTATGGGTGAAGGTGGACCTGAAATCGTAAAACAGTTATTAAGTAAAACTTATGATATTAATATGCCAAAAGTTGTTGGAGTATATTTAACAGGAGCTCCAAGAAAAGGTGTAGGACCTCAGGATATAGCTTTAGCTATCATTGGTGCTGTATTTGCAAATGGTTATGTAAACAACAAAGTAATGGAATTCATTGGTGATGGAATCAAGAACTTAAGTGTGGACTATCGTATAGGTATTGATGTTATGACGACAGAAACCACTTGTCTTTCTTCTATCTGGGTAACGGATGAAAAAGTAAAAGAGTTTTATGAAATTCATAACCGTGTGGAGGAATATAAAGAACTTGCACCGAAAGATATCGCTTATTACGATGGTATGATATATGTTGATTTATCTGAAATTAAGCCAATGATTGCAATGCCGTTCCATCCAAGTAATGTCTATACCATTGATGAATTAAATGCAAATCTTGATGATATACTTTCTGAGGTTGAAAAGAAGGCACTAGTTAGCCTTGATAACAATAAGGTGAACTATACTTTAAGAGATAAAATCCGTAATGGCAGATTGTACATTGAACAAGGTGTTATTGCAGGTTGTGCAGGTGGTGGATTTGAAAATATCTGTGATGCAGCGGATATCTTAAACGGAAAATACATCGGTTCCGATGAGTTCTCCTTAAGTGTGTATCCAGCAAGTCAGCCAATCTTTATGGAACTTGTAAAAAATGGTTCAGTTGCAAAGTTAATGCAGACTGGTGCAACGATTCGTACCGCATTTTGTGGTCCATGTTTTGGTGCTGGAGACGTTCCTGCAAACAATGGATTGAGTATACGTCATTCCACTAGAAACTTCCCTAATCGTGAAGGTTCTAAGATTACCAATGGTCAGATTGCGTCTGTTGCGCTTATGGATGCACGCTCCATTGCAGCAACTGCAGCAAATCAAGGATACTTAACTTCAGCTGAGGATATTGATGTAAGTTTTGCTAAACCTCGCTACTTCTTTGACAGCAAGATTTATGAAAATCGAGTGTATGATGGTGTAGGTAAGCCAGATGAGACAGCGGAAATTAAATTTGGACCTGGAATTGTAGATTGGCCTGCAATGGCAAGCCTAACTGATAACTTAGTGTTAAAGGTTGTCTCTGTGATTCATGATCCGGTAACTACAACGGATGAGTTAATTCCATCTGGTGAAACCTCTTCTTATCGCTCTAACCCGTTAGGATTAGCAGAGTTTACATTATCCAGAAAAGATCCTGCTTATGTAGGCCGTGCAAAAGAAATTCAACTTGCAGAGAAAGCTAGACAAGAGGCAGGTTCTGAGGAGGATATCTACAATGCGAATTCTGAGATAAAAGAGGTATTTACTAAGATTAATCAGAAGTTTGAGGTAGATCCAAGGGAGACTGAAATCGGTAGTGTAATCTATGCTGTTAAGCCAGGAGATGGTTCTGCGCGAGAGCAAGCCGCAAGCTGTCAAAAGGTACTTGGAGGACTCGCTAATATCGCAAAAGAATATGCTACGAAGAGATATCGCAGTAATCTAATTAATTGGGGTATGCTTCCATTCTTATGGAAAGAAGAAATTCCATTTGAGAATGGAGATTACTTATTCATTAAGGATGTTAAAAAAGCGATCGAAAATAGAGAAAATGAGATAAAAGCTTATGTGGTAAATGATGAGATGAAGGAGTTTACCCTAACCCTTGGTGAATTAACAGATGACGAACGTGAAATAATCTTAAAGGGATGTTTGATTAATTATTATAGAAACTAAAATCGTCTATTGATTTAAAATCAGAGTATGGTTCTTGTATTTAGGTTACAAAACAAGAGTCTACTCTGATTTTTAAGCTCTATGTCAAGTCTTTGCTATGATTGTTATTAATCATGCACCATTACTGGATATAGAGCTATTTTCATAGTCTCTAGGGTAAGAGAAACACTGAGCCTACTAATGATTTGTGAATTTTATTGATTGTTTCAATCGAATACTCTATAATGTTTCGAAGTGGGGAATGCTTATGAAAGGATACATAGGAGGCGATTGATTGAATAAAATTAAAAAAGTATTATTAAGTCGAATATTTATTGTAGGTGTATTGATATTAATACAGTCAGTATGGTTTATAACATTTATGCTAAACCTCACTAGTGAATCTTGGTGGATTCAAATTGTTCTTCGAACCATGAGTTTCTTTGCATTACTATTAGTTATTAATAGGAATGACAACCCTGCATATAAGCTGGCATGGTGTATACCTATCCTATCATTTCCAATTCTTGGCGGGTTATTGTATGGAATGCTCGGAGGGAAAAAACCAGCAAGGCGTATGCGTACGCAGATTGATACATCTTGGAAGAGGTTATCAAAAGATATAAAGCAAAACGAAGAGGTATTAAATACCGTCGAAGCTCTTGACAAGAAAGTACGTGGACAGGTAGGATATATAGTAAATAATTCTGGTTATCCGGTTTATGGAAACACGAAGGTGAAATACTATGAAAGTGGAGAAGAAAACTTTCCAGATATGCTAGAAGCCTTACGCAGTGCTAAAAAGTTTATTTTTTTAGAGTATTTTATCATCGGGGAAGGTCGTATGTGGAATGAGATCCTTGAGATATTGAAGGAAAAAGCTATGTCTGGAATCGATGTTCGTTTGATCTATGACGACTTTGGTTGCCTAACTCTACTACCCTATAAATATGGAGAAGAATTAGCGAAGTACAATATAAAATGTGTTGTATTTAATCCTGTGATACCAATATTTTCAACGGTTATGAATCACCGAGACCATCGCAAAATCATGGTAATTGATGGTACGATAGGATTTACCGGTGGGATAAATCTAGCAGACGAGTATATCAATGAGAAGGACCGTTTTGGGTATTGGAAAGATACAGGAGTTCGATTAATTGGTGACGCCGTATATAGCCTTACAACAATGTTTCTAACCATATGGAATGCATTTCATTCCTCGAACGATAACTTAAAAGATTTTGCACCAGATGAATCTCTTTATCAAAAGTTATTGAAAAATGAGAAGGAAGAGGAGTCCTTAGGTTTTGTTCAACCATATGCAGACTCGCCACTGGATGAAGAGGGGGTTGGTGAGAATGTCTATCTTAACATCATTAATATGGCTCAGGATTATGTCTATATCTGTACTCCTTATTTAATCATTGATAATGAAATGATGACTGCATTATGTCTTGCTAGTAAACGAGGAGTCGATGTTCGTATTATCACACCAAATATTCCGGATAAAAAAATTGTGTTTGCGGTCACTCAGTCCTATTACGGTCAACTTGTAAAAGCAGGAATTAAGGTGTACCAATTTGAACCTGGATTTTTACATGCGAAAAGCTTTGTTTGTGACGATGAAATTGCAACAGTAGGAACTATTAACATGGATTATCGTAGCCTATATCTTCATTTTGAATGTGGAGTATATATGTATCGAAATAATACGATTTATGATATTAAGAAAGACTTCTTAAATACGATGGAGCAAAGTATTCATATGACAGAAGACAAGATTAAGAGAAAACTTCCAATGAGGTTATTTCAATCTGTCTTACGTTTATTTGCCCCTATGATGTAATCATGTGAAAGATGATTCTTATGATGAATAACACAAAATATGAGCTATTAATATTAGTAAGACATCTATAAAAGATTTATAAAACAGCTATATACCTAGTAGGACAGTTTCTAAGACAATAGAAACTGGTTTAAGTTGAGAGGAGAGAGTGGTATGGCAATGATAATTGATGGGAAAAGAATTTCCGCGGAAATCAAAGAGGAATTAAAGCTTGAAGTTTCTCATTTAAAGAATAAAGGGAAAGAAGTTACACTAGCTGTAATTCAAGTTGGTACAGACCCTGCATCTACAGTATATGTTGGCAATAAGAAGAAGGCTTGTGAATTTTGTGGCATTCGTTCCTTGGCTTATGAGCTTCCAGTGGAGACAACAGAAGAAGAACTTTTAAACTTGATAAGGGAATTAAACGATAGACACGATGTTACTGGCATCTTAGTTCAATTACCGTTGCCAGATCATATTGAAGAGGATAAAGTTATTAAAACAATTGATCCAAAGAAGGATGTGGATGGTTTTCATCCTGAAAGTGTCGGAGCACTCAGTATTGGTCAAGCAGGATATCTATCCTGTACTCCTGCTGGAATCATTCAATTGTTAAAGCGCTCAGGAATCGAGATTGAAGGTAAAGAGTGCGTTGTTCTTGGAAGAAGCAATATCGTAGGAAAGCCTATGGCTCTTCTTTTACTTCGCGAGAATGGAACTGTGACCATTTGCCATTCCAAAACAAAGAATTTATCAGAGATTACAAAAAGAGCAGATATTTTAGTGGTTGCAATTGGTAAACCAAGATTTCTTACGAAGGAATATGTAAAGGATGGTGCAGTTGTAATTGATGTAGGTATGCATCGTGATGAAAACAACAAGTTATGTGGTGACGTAGATTATAACGATGTAATTGATATTGTAAGTGCGATCACTCCAGTTCCTGGAGGGGTTGGACCAATGACAATAGCGATGTTAATGAACAATTGTGTTTATGGAGCGAAAAAATTCCAAATATAAAGAAACTATAAAAAAATAAAAATCTTTTTTTTACTATTTGAATTTCTACTAAAAGCTGTTACAATAATTTGTAATGGAGAAAATTTATGTATGAGAAATTTCTATATTGTTGGAGCTTATAGAAAGAAATTCTAGGTATTAAGAAAATTCTTATATGTAGAGAATCGTTATGTATAATGAATCATTATGAAAAATAAATCATTATGATAATAAATCATTATGATAATTTAGCATTATGAATAATGATAGAAAATAATGGTAACGATTTTGATATCCGAAAAGAACTAGAAAGGTTTTATAGAATGAAAATATTTTTTATCTCACTTGGTTGTGACAAGAATTTAGTAGACAGCGAGGTAATGCTTGGGCTAATTAGAGATCGTGGATTTGAATTAACAAACGATGAAAGCGAAGCAGATATCATTGTTGTAAACACATGCTGCTTTATCAATGATGCAAAAGAAGAAAGTATTAATACTATCCTAGAGATGGCAGAATACAAGAAAAGCGGTAATTTAAAAGGACTTATTGTAACAGGATGCCTTGCTCAGCGCTATAAGGATGATATTACAAATGAAATTCCAGAGGTAGATGCATTACTTGGAACAACCAGTTATGATGCAATTACCGAGGTCATCGATAAGGTATTAGGGGGAGAGAGAGCAGAGTCCTTTAAAGATATCGATTACTTATCTGAGATTAAGATAAACCGTGTTAATACAACCGGTGGATATTATTCCTTCTTAAAAATAGCAGAAGGATGTGATAAGCATTGTACGTATTGTATTATTCCAAAGATCCGTGGTGATTATCGAAGCGTTCCAATGGAGCGTTTGGTAGAGGAAGCGAAGTTTCTAGCAGAAGGCGGAGTGAAGGAATTAATCCTAATTGCGCAAGAAACTACAGTATATGGTGTGGATTTATATGGGAAGAAAATGCTTCCTGAACTACTTCGTAAGCTTTGTGCAATTGATGGCATTGATTGGATACGAATTCAATATTGTTACCCAGAGGAAATCAATGACGAGCTGATTGACGTAATCAAGTCAGAACCTAAGATTTGTCACTATCTTGATATCCCTATTCAGCACGCTTCTGATAATATTCTTAAGCGTATGGGACGTAGGACGAATCAGGAGGAGTTAGAAAGTCTAATTTCTAAACTTCGTAAGGAAATTCCAGATATAGCACTTAGAACTTCATTGATCACTGGCTTTCCAGGAGAGACTGAGGAAGATCATGAGATTTTAAAAGAGTTTGTTCGTAAGATGAGATTTGAACGTCTTGGAGTATTTACTTATTCCAAAGAAGAGAATACGCCAGCAGCAAAGATGGAAAATCAAATTGCGAAAAAGGTGAAAGTGGCACGTCAAAAAGAACTGATGGAAATTCAGCAAGGTATTGCTTTTGAAAGAGCAAAAGAAATGGTTGGACGTAAATTAAAGGTAATGATAGAAGGAAAACTTGTAGAAGAAGGAATCTTTATTGGAAGAACCTATATGGACGCTCCAAACATTGATGGATATATATTTGTACACACCAAGGATGAACTTATGTCTGGTGAGTTTGTGGAGGTTACTGTAACTGAAGCAAAAGAATATGATTTAATAGGGACAGCCGAATAGGCTTAAGGAGGAAATTATGAATCTGCCAAATAAGATTACAATATTTAGAGTTATCATGATACCAGTATTTCTAATACTGATGTTATGGCCGGGAATACCAAATGGTAAATTTATAGCCTTAGCCGTATTTGTGATCGCATGTTTCTCTGATTTTGTGGACGGTTATCTGGCTAGAAAATATAATCTTGTAACAAATTTTGGTAAATTCATGGATCCTTTGGCGGATAAACTATTAGTTTCCTCCGCTCTCATATGTTTCGTGGAATTCCAGACAGTACCAGCTTGGATAGTTATTGTAATTATTGCGAGAGAGTTTATTATTAGCGGTTTTCGTTTGGTTGCTTCCGATAATGGTCTGGTAATTGCAGCAAGCTATTGGGGTAAATTTAAGACTGCAGCACAGATGATTATGTGTGTCTTATTTATCTTTGATTCCAACTTACCACTGTTTAATGTTTTAGAACAGATATTTTTATGGTTAGCATTCGGATTAACTGTAATATCCCTATTAGATTACCTTTATAAAAATCGCTATATCCTTTTGGATGGAACGAAATAGTAAGATAGTTTTCTATGAAAAAATAGTAATAAAGTTATCTATGTATAAAATAAAAAAGTTATATGATTAAAAGTAAAAAGTTATATGATTAAAAGTAAAAAGTTATTTATGTATAAATTGTAGAAATGTTGATAAAAGGATGGTCGGCTTACACATTAAAAGTCAGACCATCTTTTTATACGATGGAAGATGTATATGATTTTGTAACACAGGAAACGACCCCTCGTTAACATAGAGAAATAAGAGTAAGGTTACAGGAAGTAATCCAAAACATAATTTTAATAGTTTAAAAGGCACTAAAATGCCAGATTGGAGGTAAAATGAAATATCGTATTTTTCAAAAAAATAAGATAAGTCTCTACGATGTAGCATACCATAAGAAGATGATCCAATTTGTTGAAAAATTACAAAAGAGTGGATATATCCTTTTAAGTTATGACTCTGTTTATAAGGTAAGTGAATGTGATGATAATTTAAGCAAAGATTTCGATTTTGTTTTATTCATCGGGTTTAATGAAGAGGAACGACAGCATCTAAAGGAGATAGTAAGGAAAGACTATCCTAATGTTATGGTAGAAGAAAAAATGTATGGAATGAAGTTAAGAACGTTAGATAACTTCTATTACTTTATTACAGAAATAAATGGTGATTCCTTAGAACTATTACATGATATAAAAGAAATGAAGTTGCATTCCTCTGATAGTATGCTTTCATCTCTTGTGGTTAAACTATGTGGTATTAGGAAAAATAATCTAGAAGAGGTGTTACAGAAGTTATCTTACAAAGATCCTACAGTAATAATAACAACCGATAGGTTGGAAGTGAAAAAGAATCCAAACGTTTGTGAAGGATCATTAAAAGATGAGGATTTTGGAGACGTGATCGATGTCAGTATCTATCTAAATAAGATTCTAGAGGATGAGAAAGAAAGTGAATTATGGAAAGGTTCGATAAAAGAAGAGTTTCAAAAGAATTTTGGATCTAAAATTTACTCTTTTTGTGAGAAAGAATCACTAGAATCTTTATTAATTGATAAATTGAAGAAGAAAGGTCTAACATTAACAGCGGCGGAATCATGTACTGGTGGGCTATTTATGGCGAATATGATTAATGTATCAGGTGCTTCAAGTGTTATTGATCGTAGCTATGTAACTTATGCAAATGAAGCGAAAGAGCAGTTAATTGGAGTATCCCACGAGACAATTGATTTATATGGTGCAGTAAGTAAGCAAACCGCAGGAGAGATGGCAAGAGGTGCAGCAAAAGTGGCCAATGCGGATGTCGCTATTGCGATAACTGGTATTGCAGGACCACTAGGAGGAACAGAAAAGAAACCTGTCGGTACGGTATATTTATCTTGTTATTATAAAGAAATGACTTATACCATATTATTATTAGGAACGGGTTCACGGGATGAAATAAGAAATCAAACAGTGCAAATGGCTAAATCATTCTTACTACGGGTCTTATTAGAGAGTGAATTATAGTTAGCAAAAACACATGAAAAATGAAATAAATGCAAAAAAAAATCAGTTTTTCTTTTCTTTTTGTGATTTTACCATAGAAATGACATAGTTAGCAGTTATTCTTTAAGGGAAGATATATTCAAGAAATTACTGATTTCAAAAAGAAGAAAGAAAGTAATTCCCTGCCAGAATAAAGGAGACATGTAATATGAAAAACAAGAAATTGGTTGGATTAGTCTCAGTTGTATTTCTTTGCATGGTTTATTTTTCGGGTTGCAGCGGTCCAAATAATTTGGAACATAATATGGAACCAATACCGACCACGGACCCAATTATAACCCAGATACCAGCAACGCCAGAGATACAGATCAACGAAAAAGAACTTTCTATATATTCCATCAGTGCAGAAACTGCTGAGAAAATATCCGTAATAGCAATGGTACCTTCTGATACAGAAATTACACCGGAACTAATCGTAGATAAGGTAGTGGAGTCTATGGAAGATGAATCATTTACGATTGGTATCGACTCAGTTACAACAAGTGATGATATGGTTATTGTTAGTTTTACAGGAGACCAGCCACCGGTAAGAAACGTTGGGAGTTCCGTTGAGGGTGGAATTTTAGATGCA
Source organism: Bacillota bacterium (assembly GCA_023387655.1). Lineage (GTDB taxonomy): Bacteria > Bacillota > Clostridia > Lachnospirales > Lachnospiraceae > Lachnoclostridium. The sequence goes on along the minus strand of JAEWHR010000019.1, from coordinate 39,243 downwards.
ATTGCGCAAAGTTTATTGGATAATTTATCTGATACCTATCAAAAGGTAGTATTTCGTGTAATGGATGGGCCGTATGCGTCCGGACACTATGAATTTGATGTCAACCATGTATATATGGAAACAAAGAAGTAAGGAAAAGGAGACTAAGCAAGACATAGCGAGTATCGTACGATTTCGGTTGTTTTGTTCGGTCTTTTTTTTATAAAAATAGTTAGTTTAAAAGTTTCTACTAACAAGATTTATTGAAAAAAATTCCATTGTTAAAAAAGTATGTAATAGCATCAAAAGGAATGTTATAATGAAATAGTATAATAATCTTAACAGTAATGAAGAAAGATTAAGATAAAGTAACCCAAAGGAGATAGTGTGAAAAACAAAGTTTTTCACACGCAAATTTGTGCCTGTGGCTCAAAGTTTGCTTGGGATAGAAAGGCATGATTAATGTGGAAGATAGAATCCTAGTTGTGGGTGGTGGTGCTGCTGGTATGATAGCAGCAATCATGGCTGCAAGAAAAAAGAAAAAAGTTGAGTTATATGAGAAAAATGAAAAGTTAGGGAAGAAGATATATATTACAGGAAAAGGAAGATGTAATATAACCAATGCCTCTGACTTAGAAAATATATTTGCTAATATTGTTACGAACTCAAAGTTTATGTTCAGTTCTTTATATTCTTTTACAAATGAAGATACTATAAATTTTTTTGAAGAGTTAGGACTTAAAACAAAGGTGGAACGTGGAAATAGAGTGTTTCCTGTGTCAGATCATTCCTCTGATGTTATTTCTTCTCTTGAGAGGGAGATGAGAAGTTTAGGAGTAAAAATTCATTTCAATAGCGAAGTTACTCATTTGCATGAAAAAGATGGTAGAGTAACTGGAATTACTTTAGCAAATGGGAACTATGTAGAAGGTAGTGCTGTTATTGTTGCAACTGGTGGATTATCCTATCCATCCACAGGTTCCACAGGAGATGGATATCGCTTTGCAAAAGAATTTGGGCACGAGATTACTCCAAGATATCCGTCGCTTGTATCTATGCATTTACAAGAAGATTATGCGAAAGAGTTGCAAGGATTATCGCTTAAAAATATTGAGGTGACTGTAACTGCTGGGGAAGCAAAATCATCTGAGGCAGTGACAGAAGAGCCTGAGCAAGGGAAGAAAGGGAAGAAGAAAAAGAAGATTCCAGTGGGAAAAGAACTTTACCGTGCATTTGGTGAGATGTTATTTACTCATTTTGGAGTTAGTGGGCCTGTAATTTTAAGCGGTACAAGCATTTTACTTCCCTATTTGAATGAATGTGAATTAGTGCTACATCTGGATTTAAAGCCTGCCTTGTCTTTTGAACAATTAGATGCAAGAATTCTCAGGGATTTTGAAGAATATAAAAACAAACAATTTAAAAATTCCTTGGATCATCTATTGCCACAAAAATTAATAGGCATTATAATAACACTTAGTGAAATAGCACCGGACAAACAGGTGAATGCTATAACCAAAGAAGAACGTGCCAGGTTGGTAGACTGTTTGAAAAATATGACCTTTCGCATTGCGCGCTTTGGTGGATATAATGAAGCAGTAGTTACAAAAGGCGGAATTAAAGTGAAAGAAATCGATCCTACCACGATGGAATCAAAGCTGATACAGGGTGTTTATTTTGTGGGTGAGGTTCTAGACTTGGATGCGTTAACCGGCGGATATAATTTACAAATTGCATGGTCTACTGGTGTTGCCGCTGGCAGAGCAGTTGCAGAAAATTAGGAGGAAGGTTAGTTGGGAATAAGTAAAAAATACTACAGCATTGCTATCGATGGGCCTGCTGGTGCTGGAAAAAGCACAATTGCAAGGCAAATAGCGAAAAAACTGGGGTACATTTATATTGATACAGGTGCGATGTATCGTGCTATGGGACTTTATTTCTTTCGTGAAGATATTCCTTTAGATGAGGATGATGCTGTGATGAAAGCCTGTGATCAGGTGGACATCTCGATTGTATTCGACCAAGGAGAGCAGCAGGTATTATTAAATGGAGAAAATGTCAATGGATTGATTCGTTCTGTTGAAGCTGGAACTATGGCATCTGCATGTTCCATAAAGAGGCAAGTTCGTGAAAAATTAGTAGAGTTACAGCGAAAGCTTGCTGCAACTGAAAATGTTGTCATGGATGGTAGAGATATAGGAACTCATGTATTACCTAATGCAGATTTAAAAATCTATTTAACCGCAAGTACCAAAGTACGTGCCAATCGTAGATACGAGGAATTAATTAGAAAGGGAGAGTCTGTTTCCTTAGAAGAAATAGAAGAGAGTATCATTGATCGTGATAATCGGGATATGAATCGCGATATCTCTCCACTTTGTCAAGCTGAGGATGCGATATTTGTGGATAGTTCAGCTATGGCAATTACAGAGGTAGTTACTCATATCCTAACACTATTTCGCCAAGTAAAAGAGAATTAGCAAACAGATTGAGGTGAAAGGTTTGGAGATAACACTGGCAAAAACAGCAGGCTTTTGTTTTGGCGTAAAAAGAGCTGTGGATAAGGTATATGAAGAAATATCAAAAGGAACACAAGTGTATACCTATGGATCAATCATTCACAATGATGAGGTTGTTAAGGACTTAGAAGCCAAAGGAGTTAAAGTCATTCATTCTTTGGATGAATTGAAAAATCTTGACAAGGGCACAATAGTGATAAGAGCTCATGGTGTACCAAAGAGTGTACTAGATCAAATCAATAAAATAGCGGAAGAACATGGGAAAAGTTTTGAGATAATCGATGCGACTTGCCCTTATGTGCTCAAAATTCATAGAATTGTTCAGGAGCAAAGCGAACTCGGACGTCAGGTAATTGTGATAGGTGATAAAGAACATCCTGAGGTAGCTGGGATTATCGGATGGTGTAAAACTCCTGCTATTGTAGTTGAGAATGCCGAGGAAGCTGAAAAAATTCAGTTATCTTTTGATCAAAAGGTATGTATTGTAGCCCAAACGACATTTAATTACAAGAATTTTCAAGAATTAGTTGAAATTATATCAAAAAAGGGTTATGATATACTTGTTTTAAATACGATATGCAACGCCACTGAAGAACGTCAGACAGAAGCAGCGACGCTATCAAAGACTTCTGAAGCGATGATTGTAATCGGAGGAAAGCATAGTTCGAATACGAGAAAGCTTTATGAAATTTCTAAAAAGGAATGTGCAAATACTTACTATATACAGAAACTTATTGACCTGGATTTAAATCAACTTAAATCTTTTCGTAGCGTAGGTATTACTGCAGGGGCTTCCACCCCAAATAATATTATCAAGGAGGTTCATACTAGAATGTCAGAAATGAGTTTTGAACAATTATTGGAGGAGTCATTAGTAACAATACACAACGGAGAGGTAGTCGATGGTACAGTTATTCGTGTAAAAGAAGACGAAATCGTCTTAAATATAGGATACAAAGCAGACGGTATTCTCACTAGAAATGAGTATACTAATCAGCCAAACGTTGACCTTAGAACCGTTGTAAATGAAGGCGATACAATGACCGTTAAAGTATTAAAGGTAAATGACGGTGAAGGCCAGGTTCTTCTTACTTACAAGAGACTTGCAGCAGAAAAAGGCAGCAAGAGATTAGAAGAAGCATTTAACAACAAAGAAGTATTAAAAGCAAAAGTAGCTGCTGTATTAGATGGTGGCTTAAGTGTTATCGTAGATGAAGCAAGAATCTTCATCCCAGCATCTTTAGCTAGTGACACTTACGAAAAGAATCTTGAGAAATTTAAGGATCAAGAAATTGAGTTTGTAATCAGCGAGTTCAATCCTAAGAGAAGAAGAATTATTGGTGATCGCAAACAATTATTAGTTGCTAAGAAACAAGAATTATCCAAAGCATTATTTGCTAAAATAAAAGTGAATGATGTTGTTGAAGGTACAGTTAAGAATGTAACTGACTTCGGTGCTTTCATCGATTTAGGTGGCGCTGATGGATTACTTCACATCTCCGAGATGTCTTGGGGACGTATTGAAAGTCCAAAGAAGGTATTCAAAGTTGGCGATAATGTAAAAGCATTCATCAAGGATATCCAGGGTGAAAAAATTGCATTAAGCCTTAAATTCCCAGAGCAGAATCCTTGGGCAAATGCAAGCGAGAAGTACGCTGTTGGTAATGTAGTAACTGGTAAAGTAGCTCGTATGACAGAGTTTGGTGCATTCATCGAATTAGAGCCAGGCGTAGACGCATTACTTCACGTATCACAGATTAGCAAAGAGCATATTGAAAAGCCAGCAGATGCATTAAAGATTGGTCAAGAAATCACAGCTAAGGTTGTAGATTTTAACAACGAAGATAAAAAAATCAGCTTAAGCATCAAAGCATTAGAAGCTCCAGCTGTAGAAGAAGTAGCTGAAACAACTACAGAAGAATAATAGGATTTGGATTAAAAGAAAAAGTAATTTCTAATAAGATAATTAGATAATAATATTCAGCTTAAAGATCTATAGAGATATAGATAAATATTTTTAGATCTAAATCTTTAGATATTAATTTATTTTAATCCGGAATTTATGCTGACGTGCAAAAATTCCTCCTGATTTTTACGTCACAAAAGTGACAGAATGAGAGGAAAAATGACGGATAGTTATGAAGTCTTTAAGAAAAACGTTTATGAGTTGACTAAGATTGATTTGAATTCATATAAAGAGCGTCAGATGAAGAGACGAATTGACTCTTTAATAACAAAACATAAGTATACCACTTATGCAGAGTATGTCAGTGTGCTAAAGCAAAACAAGGTTATGTTTGATGAGTTTGTTACTTATCTTACAATAAATGTATCGGAGTTCTACCGTAATCCGGAACAATGGCAATTGCTAGAGAAGGAAGTTCTTCCTTCTCTTTTGCAAAAGTCTCCAAATATAAAGATTTGGAGTGCAGCATGTTCCACGGGAGATGAACCGTATTCCTTAGTCATGTTACTATCAAAGTTTATGCCATTATCAAAGATTAAGATTATTGCTACAGATATTGATAAACAAGTACTTGATAAAGCTAGGATGGGTCTGTATAACATTAAAAGTCTTAAAGGGTTACCACAGGAGTTTATAACAAAGTATTTTACTGCTGTGAATGCCAGTACATATCAGATTGCTGATAGTATAAAAGCATGTGTAGAGTTTCAACATCATAATTTGCTTAAGGATCCGTATCCAAGTGGAATGGATTTGATAGTTTGTAGAAATGTATTGATCTACTTTACGGAAGAAGCAAAGGATGTGATTTATAAGAAATTCAACCAGGCATTAAAACCGAATGGCATATTATTTGTTGGAAGTACAGAGCAAATCATTCAACCACAGAACCTAGGGTATAGCACTCTAAAGTCCTTCTTCTATTTAAAAAACTAAGTAGGATTGACTCTCCTGAATGTAAGCTTAGAAAATTCATTAAAATACGACAAAAAATCATCGGCTGTTATTCGGTAATTCGTTACGGAATAACAGCTTTTTTATCTTACTTTTGTATAAAAAATAGTGGTTGATTTTTTATATGCAATCGGTTATATTGATACATAGGTAATGATGAGGAAAGGAAAGATAGAAATGCAAAGTACAGTTAGAGTTGCGGTAGATGCAATGGGCGGTGACAATGCTCCATATGAGATTGTCAAAGGCGCCGTAGAAGCTGTCAATGAATGTCCTGAAATCACAGTACACTTAGTGGGTCAATTGACCGCCGTACAAGAAGAACTTAAGAAGTATACGTACGATCAAAATCGTATTAAGGTAGTGGAAGCCAGTGAGGTGATTACCAATGAAGAAGCACCGGTAAATGCTATCCGTAGAAAAAAAGATTCTTCGATTGTTGTCGCGCTAAATCTTGTAAAGAGTGGAGAAGCAGATGCCTTTGTTTCTGCAGGAAGTACAGGAGCAGTGCTTGTAGGTGCGCAGTTGATTGCCGGAAGGATTAAGGGTGTTGAACGCCCGCCATTGGCTCCATTACTTCCAACCATGAATGGGGTTTCCCTTTTGGTGGATTGTGGTGCAAATGTAGATGCTAGAGCATCTCATTTGGTTCAATTCGCAAAGATGGGTTCCATCTACATGGAACACGTTGTAGGGATTAAGAATCCAAGGGTTGCGATTGTTAATATCGGCGCAGAGGAAGAGAAGGGTAATCAATTAGTAAAAGAAACCTTCCCGCTTCTAAAAGATTGCGATGAAATTAATTTTATCGGAAGTATTGAAGCGCGAGAGATTCCAAATGGTGCAGCAGATGTTATCGTGTGTGAAGCTTTTGTAGGTAATGTTATATTAAAACTATATGAAGGCTTAGCGAGTGCATTGGTTAAAAAAATCAAAGCCGGACTTACAAGCACAACGATTAGTACAATCGGTGCTGCATTGGTAAAGCCAGCACTAAAAAGAACCTTAAAGGATTTTGACCTATCAAGTCACGGTGGAGCTCCGATGCTTGGTCTTAATGGTCTTGTGGTGAAGAGCCACGGTAGTTCGAATGCAGTAGAAATTAAAAATTCTATCATTCAGTGTATATCATTTAAAGAGAATGATATCAATAGTAAAATTAAAAAGAATATTCAAAAAGAAAATTAGAAATCGCAAGTAAGAAAGGTGAACGTTATGGAATTTGAAAAGTTACAGAAAATTATCGGTGAAGTATTAAACATTGAAGCAGATGAAATCACAATGGAGACAACATTCATTGATGACTTAGGAGCAGATTCTTTGGATATCTACCAGATTATTATGGGAATCGAAGAAGAATTCGATATCGAGATTCCAAACGAAGAGGCAGAGAATATTGTAACAGTTGCGGATGCAGTGGAACAAATCAAGAATGCATTGGAATAATATGATCGGGTGTTGCCTTAGCGGTGCAGATGGCAACACCCTTTTTTAATCTTGATTAATCTTGAAAATATAAGTTTATAACTAGATAAGCTATGTTATAAACTAATTTTACGTTATAATAATAAGTTAGAAAGAGGTAGGTGAAATATGGCGGAAATATCGATAAAGAAGCTATTGTCTGAGTTTGAGCAAAAAATTGGATATACGTTTCAGCAACCAGGTCTATTAAGACAAGCGTTAACTCATAGCTCGTTTGCAAATGAGAAGAGGCTTAGTAAATTAGCAAATAATGAGCGTTTGGAGTTCTTAGGGGACGCTGTGTTAGAATTAACAACAAGTGAATGGCTTTTTGCAAAACATTCCAAGATGCCAGAAGGAGATTTAACGAAATTACGTGCCAGTATGGTATGTGAACAAACACTTGCTTTATGTGCAAGAGAACTAAAGCTTGGTGATTATGTTTTTCTTGGAAAAGGGGAAGATGCTACAGGAGGTAGAGACAGAGATTCTATACTTTCTGATGCCCTGGAAGCAATTATTGGTGCTATTTATTTGGATGGTGGTTTTGCTAATGCAAAAGAGTTTATTAGTAATTTTATTTTAGCTGATATCGAACATAAGAAACTCTTTTATGATAGCAAGACTATCTTGCAAGAAATTGTTCAAAGTGATTATAAGAAACAATTAAGTTATGAATTACTTCAAGAGACCGGACCGGATCACAATAAGAAATTTACTGTAGTGGCCAAGATGGATGAAGAACGTTTAGAAATCGGAACCGGACGTACGAAGAAAGCTGCGGAGCAGGAAGCAGCATATCGCTCTATTCTACAATTGCGAAAATTACAATAGAAAAGTGATAGATATATCTTTCACTTTGGCAAGTTTATGTCTAAGCTACGAACACAAACTTGGAATGCGTAAAAAGAAGTGCGGAAATGAGGGAAACAATGTATTTAAAAAGTATTGAGGTTCATGGTTTTAAATCCTTTGCAAATAAAATAACATTTCAATTCAAGAATGGTATTACTGGTATTGTTGGACCAAATGGTAGTGGTAAAAGTAATGTTGCAGATGCGGTACGGTGGGTTCTTGGAGAGCAAAGTGCAAAACAGCTTCGTGGTGCCAACATGCAGGATGTTATTTTTTCAGGAACTCAGATGAGAAAATCTTTGGGTTTTGCCTATGTAGCAATTACTCTTGATAATTCTGATCATAAACTACCGATTGAATATGAAGAGGTAACGGTATCAAGACGTGTTTATCGTTCTGGAGAAAGTGAGTACATGATTAATGGTACAAACTGCAGATTACGTGATATACAAGAACTTTTTATGGATACCGGTATTGGTAAAGAGGGATATTCAATCATTGGTCAGGGTCAAATAGATAAGATTTTAAGTGGAAAACCTGAAGAGAGAAGAGAGCTCTTTGATGAAGCTGCAGGTATTGTAAAGTTCAAAAAAAGAAAAGCATTAGCAGAACGTGATTTAGAAGCAGAACGATTAAATCTTTCTCGTGTTTCTGATATTATTTCTGAAATTGAGAGGCAGATTGGACCGCTTGGGAAGCAATCCGAAGTAGCAAAAGAATATCTGCAGTTGAAAGAGAAACTAAAGAAGTTAGAAGTAAATCAGTTTTTAATTGAGTATGAGAAAAATAATCAGTTAAAAATTGAGGTAGAGAATAGATCACAGATTGTGACAGATGATTATAACCAAACCCAAACTGAGTTTGAAAAAATTAAGTTAGAGTATGAAAAACTAGAAGAAGAGCTAGAACAATTAGGAGAAGAGTTGGAACTAGCGAAAACTAGTAGAAATGAGTTGCAACTTAGCATTGAAAAAACAGATGGAGAAATCAAAGTTTTAAAAGAGCAGGTTGCTTCTATAACACAGAATGAAAATTCATTTCAATCTCGAATTGACTCTATAAAAGCAAATGTGAAAAAAAAGCTGGAAGAATTAGAAGGATACCGAAAAGAAAAACTAGAAATCGATGAAAAGTTACGAGGCTTAGAAGAAAAAAAATCAAAAAGCAGTGAAGCAATGCTGCAAATTGAGGAACGTATCCAAGAATTCACAAGAGAGATTGAATCTTGTAACAATGAAATCTTTCGAATCTTAAATGATAATTCAAACATAAAGACAAATCTTCAACGTTATGAAACCATAAGTGAGCAAAACTCAATTAAAAAAGCGGAGATTAACCAAAAGATTATAAAACTAAAAAGTGAGGAATCGACGTTAAGTATCCGATTAGAGGAATTAAAATCAAATGCTGCTCATATTATGGAACAGATAGATGATATTACTTCAGAAAATCAAAATTTAGTCAAGCAAATCGAAGAGCTTCAACGTAAAATTGATCAAGGAGTGACAGCATCAAATCAAAAGAATCAAACGTATTTATCCATGAATGCAAAACTTGATTCTCTTAAGAATATGACAGAACGATATGATGGATATGGTAACAGTATTCGTCGTATAATGGAGCAAAAGGAACAAGTCCCTGGTATTGTTGGTGTAGTTGCTGATATTGTTAAGGTGGACAAGAATTATGAAACTGCAATTGAAACAGCGCTTGGAGGTAATATTCAAAACATTGTTACCGATAATGAGAATACTGCAAAAAAATTGATTGAGTATTTGAAACGTGGAAAGCATGGACGAGCAACCTTCTTACCATTAACTAGTATACAAGGAAATATCTCTACGAACGAACAAGTTTTAAAAGAACCAGGAGTGATTGGACTTGCTAATTCTTTGGTAAAAGCAGAAAGTAGATTTGATGATTTATTAAAATATTTGCTTGGAAGAACTTATGTTGTTGATCATATTGACAATGCGATAGCGTTATCGAAAAAGTTTAAGTATAATTTGCGAATCGTAACCCTTGAAGGAGAGCAGTTAAATCCTGGTGGCTCTCTCTCTGGTGGAGCATATAAAAACTCCAGTAATTTATTATCCCGTCGTAGGGAAATTGAGGAGTTGGAAGAAAATGTACTTACTCTTAAAGAGGAAGTTGCGAAATTGAATGAAGATATTTTATCATACAAAGAACAACGTTTTTCTATGAGAGAATCAATTGAGGCGAATCAAAAGAGATTGTCTGAATTGTCAGTGGAAGCCAATACTGCAAAAATGAATCAACGACAAGAGCAGGAGAAGATGGATGGTATGAGCCATACTTACCTGGAATTTGTGAATGAGCTTAAGTTGATTGAAGAGCAGAATCAAGAACTTAAGGTTAACATGGAAAATCTTAAGAATTCCTTGATAGAGAATGATAATACAAACAAGGAAAAAGAGAGACGAATCGAAGAATGCAATTTAAACCTTGTGAAAGAGCGCATGACAAAACAAAGTTCTCAAGAGGAAGCATCTTCTATTTTAGTAGAATCCTCAAGCCTTGAACAAAGTATACAGTATGTGTTGGAAAATATGCGTCGTGTACGTCGTGATATTGAAACACTTGAATTAGAAGAACAAGAGATACGAAGAGAAGCAGAAAATAGTTCGGAACAAAAAAATCAGCGTGAGGCTCAAATTTCAGCTAACTTGCAGAGAAAACAAGAAGAAATAATGGAACTTCGCATACTGGAAGAACAGATTACAAAGTCTAGTGAGCGCAAAGAGCTTATGAGCCAAAATCATAAGAAATTTGTAACGGTTAGAGAAGAACTTCAGAATCGTCTTGGTATCCTTGATAAAGAAAGTTTTCGACTTCAAAACCAAAAGGAAAAATTATCCGAAGTTTTAGATGCACAAATTAGCTATATGTGGGAAGAATATGAATTGACGGTTAGCACTGCAGTAGAGTATCAAGAGGAAGAACTAAGCAATCCTGTTACGAATAAAAAAGGAATTACAGAACTAAAAAATAGTATTAAGGCTTTAGGTGATGTTAACGTCAATGCAATAGAAGATTATAAAAATCTTTCCGAGCGTTATGAATTCTTAACGACGCAAAAAGCTGACTTAATTGCAGCAGAAGAAACACTTTTGGGTATTATTGCTGAGCTTGATGAAGAAATGAGAAGGCAGTTTGAAGAAAAGTTTACTGATATTAAAGAACAATTTGATGTTGTATTTAAGGAACTTTTTGGAGGTGGTAAAGGAACTCTAGAGCTTACGGAGGATGAGGACATCTTAGAAGCCGGTATCCGTATCATAGCGCAACCACCGGGAAAGAAATTGCAGAATATGATGCAATTATCCGGTGGTGAAAAGGCACTTACTGCGATATCGCTTTTATTTGCAATTCAGAACTTAAAACCGTCACCATTTTGTTTACTTGATGAGATTGAGGCTGCACTTGATGATTCCAATGTAAAACGGTTTGCGAACTATCTTCATAAACTAACAAAAGATACGCAGTTTATCATTATTACACACCGTAGAGGAACGATGGCAGCAGCTGATGTGTTATATGGTATCACCATGCAGGAAAAAGGAGTTTCTACTTTAGTAAGTGTGAGCCTTATTGAAGATAATTTAGATAATTAGTGTGAGGAGAAGTTCAAAAGCTCCAAAGAATGGAGCTTTAGAACTTTTAGTCTCATACTGATGTGTGTTTAAGCGATAGTAAATGATAAAGTGAGAGGATAAAGTAAAGAGATAAGTTGACATAACCACTTTGTTGTTGACAGAATTAAAAAAAAGAAATATCATAAAAAGTACGTAATTGTTGTAAAGTATCCTAATATAGGTTTATTTACAGCAAGAAATGTTGATTTGAGGTGAATGCTTTGGGAGAAAAGAAAGGGTTTTTCAGTCGTTTGGCTTCTGGTTTAGCGAAGACCAGAAATAATGTGATGTCTAGCATAGAGTCGATTTTCACGGGTTCATCAAATATTGATGATGACTTTTATGAAGAGTTAGAAGAAACACTAATTATGGCTGATCTAGGGATTAATGCGACAACCGCTATTATTGAAAATCTTAAAAATAAGGTGAAAGAAAATAAAATAAAAGAGCCAAGCGAATGTCGTGAGCTATTAATGGCAAGTATGAGAGAACAAATGAGCTTACCAGAGAATGCTTATGAATTTGAAAATCGCAAGTCAGTTGTATTGTTAATTGGTGTCAACGGAGTTGGTAAAACAACCAGTGTTGGAAAATTAGCTGGCCAATTAAAGGATGATGGAAAGAAGGTTATGGTTGCAGCAGCAGATACATTTCGTGCTGCAGCAATAGAACAATTAACCGAATGGGCAAATAGAGCTCATGTTGATATTATTGCGCAAAAGGAAGGCTCTGATCCAGCAGCTGTAATCTATGATGCTGTAACAGCAGCGAAGTCTCGTAATGTAGATATCCTTATCTGCGATACAGCAGGACGTTTACACAATAAGAAAAACCTTATGGAAGAACTTCGTAAGATTGATCGTGTAATTGAGAGAGAATATCCGGGTGCATTTCGTGAGACTCTTGTAGTATTAGATGGTACTACAGGTCAGAATGCTTTAGCTCAAGCGAAGCAATTCAATGAAGTTGCAGACATTACTGGTATCGTGCTTACAAAGTTAGACGGTACAGCAAAAGGTGGTATTGCAATTGCAATTCAGTCCGAATTAAAAATACCGGTGAAATACATCGGTGTTGGTGAGCAGATTGATGACTTGCAGAAATTTAATCCGGATGATTTCGTAAAAGCTTTATTTACGGTAGACAACAAATAAGTTTAAGAGTAATGATAGTAAACGACAACCTAATAAAGGGTTGTCGTTTCAGCTAGGTACCCATAATATGAGGCCTATAGATACGTAGTAAGTGTGCGTATTAATAGTATTAATACTAGACAAGGAATATGTATAGAAGGAGAACAAGCGATGATGACATTGGAAAAATTCGAAGAAGCCAGTGAAGCAGTCATAAAAGTAACCAACCGTACAAAGCTTGTGTACAGTGATTATTTTTCAGAAATGACAGGAAATAAGGTGTATCTAAAGCCGGAAAACATGCAGTTTACCGGAGCTTATAAGGTAAGAGGCGCATATTACAAGATTAGTACATTATCCGAAGAAGAAAGAAAGAAAGGTTTAATTACTGCATCTGCTGGAAACCACGCGCAAGGAGTTGCTTATGCAGCTAAAATTTATGGTGCTAAAGCTGTGATTGTAATGCCAACAACGACGCCATTAATTAAAGTAAATCGTACCAAGAGCTATGGAGCTGAAGTTATTTTATATGGTAATGTGTATGATGAGGCATGTCAGCATGCGCTTGATTTAGCGAAGGAACATGGATATACGTTTATACATCCCTTTAATGATGAAATAGTTGCAACCGGACAAGGTAGCATCGCGATGGAAATTATCAAGGAGCTACCAACTGTTGATATTATCTTATGTCCAGTAGGCGGTGGTGGTTTGCTTGCTGGGGTATCTACGTTAGTAAAACTACTAAACCCAAATATTAAAGTAATTGGTGTTGAACCAAGTGGTGCAAATTGTATGCAAGAGTCCTTAAAAGCTGGACACGTTGTAACTTTACCTGGGGTTGATACAATTGCAGACGGTACTGCTGTAAAAACACCTGGTGATGTAATCTTTCCATACATACAAAGCAATGTAGATGACATTATAACGGTTGAAGATAAAGAGTTAATTGTAAGTTTCCTTGATATGGTTGAAAACCATAAGATGATTGTAGAAAATTCTGGTTTACTTACTGTGGCAGCTTTAAAGAAATTAGATGTATCTGGTAAAAAGATTGTTTCTATCCTTAGTGGCGGTAATATGGATGTGATTACAATGTCCTCCATCGTACAGCATGGATTGATAGAGAGAGGAAGAATATTTACCGTATCCGTACAATTGCCTGACAAGCCAGGTGAATTAGTAAATGTTGCTTCCGTAATTGCAAAAGAACAGGGAAATGTTATTCGATTAGAGCATAACCAGTTTGTTAGTATTAATCGTAATACAGCTGTTGAATTAGTGATAACGCTAGAAGCCTTTGGTCATGAGCATAAGAAAGCGATTGTCAAAGCCTTAGAGAAAAAAGGATATAATCCAAAACTAATACAACCAAAAGGTACTTATATGTAAGAAATAAAGGGTTGCCATGGAAGATAATTCACTTCTGTGGCAGCCCTTTTCGGGGTAATTTATACCTATTATTTGTTTAATGTATCAAGAAGACTTTCAATATCACCAATACAAGCTCCGCAAAGAGTACCAGCTTTGGTAGCTTCTTCGATTTCTTCTAAAGTTTTTGCACCATTCGCATAAGCAGCTTTAATGTCTTTTACAGTTACATCATAACATGTGCAGATAATATCGTCATCGTTCATAATCTTACCTCTACTTATTTTTCTTTTTATTAGGACACCACTAGTAAATGTTATTCATAGTAAACGAGGCGCATTACATCTTTAAGTTTTCATAGAATAATACTTATCTGTGGATTACGTTACTATTGTACACAGAAAGTAATATTTTCATTCATGAAGCTAATATTGTGCATTTGTGTGAGAAAACATGATTTTTTTCTATATCTTCTTTTCCATTCTCTTATTTACAAGTTAACCAAGCTTTCGTATACTATTGATAGATCAAGTTACTAGAATCGTATTGTCGATGTTATGAATGAGGTTAGAAATTTATGATATTTATAATCTTTTAAAAACATAGGAATTCATAGTACGATTTTTGTTACTCGATGCTTTGTTTGAGATAAGTAACTCGATGATTTGTTTGGCATAAGGTATTGACAAAAATCTTAGAATAAGATAAGATGATAACTAAATAAGAACACATGTTTGGTATAGGAAAAAAGGAGAAGTAAAAATGGCGAATGAGGATAAGATAAAAGCATTAGAATCTGCTTTAGCGCAGATAGAAAAGCAATATGGTAAGGGCTCCGTAATGAAACTAGGGGATACAGGAACTCATATGAACATAGAGACGATTCCAACGGGGTCCATTAGTCTTGATATTGCATTAGGTCTTGGTGGAATTCCAAAGGGAAGAATCGTTGAAGTATATGGACCGGAAAGTAGTGGTAAGACTACAGTTGCACTTCATATGGTTGCTGAAGTTCAAAAAAGAGGCGGTATTGCAGGATTCATTGATGCAGAGCATGCGCTGGATCCTGTATATGCAAAGAGAATAGGTGTAGATATCGATAACCTATATATTTCCCAGCCAGATAACGGAGAACAAGCACTTGAGATTACAGAGACGATGGTTCGTTCTGGTGCAGTTGATATCGTTATCGTAGACTCTGTTGCTGCATTAGTACCGAAGGCAGAGATTGATGGTGATATGGGAGATTCCCATGTTGGTCTACAAGCTAGATTAATGTCACAGGCACTACGTAAGTTAACAGCAGTCATTAGTAAGTCTAACTGTATTGTAATCTTTATTAATCAGCTACGTGAGAAGGTTGGCGTTATGTTTGGTAATCCAGAGACAACAACTGGTGGTCGTGCGTTAAAGTTCTATTCCTCCATTCGTTTGGATGTTCGAAGAATTGAATCATTAAAACTTGGTGGAGATGTTGTTGGTAATAGAACAAGAATTAAGGTTGTAAAGAATAAGATTGCACCACCATTTAAAGAGGCAGAATTCGATATTATGTTCGGTCAGGGAATCTCAAGAGAAGGAGATATTCTAGATTTGGCAGCGAATGAGGGAATTATTGTTAAGAGCGGAGCTTGGTATGCTTACAATGAAGCAAAGATTGGCCAGGGTCGCGAGAATGCGAAAGTATTCTTAAGAGAGAATCCAGAAATCTTAGCAGAGGTGGAAGAACAAGTAAGAGAGAGACATAATCTTCCGAATGATTTAAAGAAGAAGGTAGAAGAGTAATCGATGGAATTCATAGTAACCGAAATTAAGCCAATGGATAAGGTAAGAGTGCAAATCTTTCTTAATGATGAGGCTGCATTTTGGCTTTATCGAAAGGATTTCAGAGAGCTTACTTTAGAAGTTGGTCAAAGGATATCGGATACCTTACTACTAAAGATAGAATCCGAAATAGTATTACGATATGCGAAAAAACAAGCGTTAACGATACTTGAGCGAATGGATCGGACGGAGCTTGAATTAACCACGAAACTTAAAGAAAAAGAGTTTCCAGAACATATCGTAACCCAAGCAATCGCCTATGTTAAGAGCTTTCATTATTTGGATGATTATCGTTATACTCTTAATTATATCAGGGGTAGATACCAGGCTAAAAGCAAGCGTCAGCTTAGCTATGCATTGTATCAAAAAGGAATTAACCAATCTGATATCGATAGAGCATATGAGGAACTCATGGAATCTTTTCTAGAATCAACTGAGGCTAGGGACTTAGAAGAAGAAGCTATTCTGAGGTTAATTAAAAGAAAAGGAAAGCCAATCGACGAATTGTCTAAGGAAGAAAAACAAAAATTAATAGCATCTCTTTATCGGAAAGGGTTTCAAAACCATACCATACAAAAAGTGTTACGAGCAGAAGAATAAGAAAGAAAATCAGATAATAAAAGAAACCATAATCAGATATATAACTGAACGATAGTGAGAATTAAAAAAAGACGACAGTGAGAGCGAAAAACTAGAGGGAATCATTATGTAATAATAAAGCAGAGGTAATAAGGAGTATTTATTCAGAAACTCCTTAGGAACCTCTGCTTTTTTAAAATTGAGTATTCGCTCTGTATTTACCTATAATTTAAATGGCTCTTCGCAGGATATCAGGTGAACTTGGCAATTGAAAAGAGTCATTATTGAATGAAGGTTAGTCTTAAGAATATGTCAAATGTAACAAAAAATATTAGTATTATTTAAAAAACATATACAATATGATGCCGAAACCATCAAAAAAAGTGAATAGAGGTTGCATGTTTGACAGGTAAGGATTATAATAGTAATTGGCAAAAAATTGGTTTAACTATTAAATATATGGAGGCCTGAATATGACTAGTACATCACTACTGTCAGCAAGGGATAGGATTGTAACTTTGCTTGACGAGAACAGTTTTGTTGAGGTTGGTGCTTTGGTTACTAGAAGAAGTACTGATTTCAACCTGCAACAAAAAGAAGTACCTTCCGATGGTGTTATTACGGGTTATGGAATTATTGATGGGAATCCTGTTTATGTTTATAGTCAGGATGTAACTGTAATGAATGGTTCCATAGGTGAAATGCACGCTAAAAAAATATCAAATCTATATGATCTCGCAATGAAAGTTGGTGTACCTGTCATCGGATTAATTGATTGTGCCGGTTTAAGATTACAGGAGGCAACGGACGCATTGGCTGGATTTGGAGATATTTATCTAAAACAAACTTTGGCTTCCGGAGTAATCCCACAGATTACTGCTATTTTTGGTACTTGCGGAGGAGGTAGTGCTGTATCCGCATCTTTAAGCGACTTCATCTTTATGGAAGAGAAGAACGCAAAATTATTCGTAAACGCTCCAAACGCAATTCTAGGAAACAATTCTTTAAAATGTGATACCGCAACAGCTTCTTTTATGGCTGAGTCTGGTGTTGTTGATTTTGTCGAAGCAGATGAAGTATCTGTACTTAATAGCATTCGTAACTTAGTTGTCATGTTGCCATCCAATAATGAAGACGATGCTCCTTATGAGGAATGTACAGATGACTTAAATCGTTCTTTATCCTCCTTTACCTCAAAATCTAGTGATACGACGCTTGCACTTAAGGATTTATCAGATCATGGTATTTTCTTAGAAGTAAAAAAAGCTTATGCTAAGGATATGGTTATTGGCTTTATTAAATTAAATGGTGCAACGGTTGGTGCTATAGCGAATCGTAATGCATTATTAGATGAAGATGGTAATATCATAGAAAAATATGATGATTCTTTAACTACAGCAGGTTGTTATAAAGCAGAGAAATTTGTAAAGTTCTGTAACGCATTTCAAATCCCAGTACTGACACTTACGAATATTTCGGGATATAGTGCAACAATGAAGGATGCAAGTACCATTGCAATAGCTGCTGCTAAATTAACATATGCTTTTGCGAACGCAACTGTACCAAAGGTAAATGTCATATTAGAGAAGGCATACGGTAGTGCATACATAACAATGAACTCGAAACATATTGGTGCTGATATGGTGTTTGCGTTAGAAGATTCGATGATTGGGACGATGGACGCTAAACTTGCATCGCAGATTATGTATGCAGATGATCAAGAAGTACAAGCAAGAAAGGCCAATGAGTATAAAGAATTACAACAAAGTGCAGAATCTGCAGCAAAACGTGGTTATGTGGACGCCATCATATCACCAGAGAGTGTAAGGCAACATGTCATCTATGCATTTGAAATGCTATTCACAAAGAGAGAGAACCGACCTAGCAAAAAGCATGGAACGGTTTAAATTGAGGTGAAACTATGGGAACAGATTTATTATATACAATAATGGGTATTTCCGTGTTGATTCTACTTTTGGTAGTTATTGGTTTTATATGCCTCTTTAAGTACATCAACAAATTAGAAATAGCCTTGAAACAAACCATTCCATCGAAAAGTGAGGCTGTATCAGTACAGCCAAATACTTTCGGGGAAGTTGACGTTTCGGATGACCTTGAATTAGTTGCGGCAATTACTGCTGCAATCTATGCTTATGAGGCTTCCAAGGGGAACCAAGTTCCTGAAAATGGACTTTATGTAAGATCTATTAGAAAAGTGAATAAATCAAGATGGCAAAATGCCTAACGTTAAGGAGGATTACGTAATGAAGAACTATACAATCACTGTAAATGGTAACGTTTATCAAGTTAGTGTAGAAGAGAATATTGCAGGTGTAGTAACCACACAGCCTGTGCCAGCACCTGTTTCATCAGTAGCGATGGTAGCAGCTCCAGTACCAACTGTAACAACTACACCAGTAGCAGAAATACCAGCAGCTGCACCAGTACCAGTTGTAAAGCCAGCTACACCTTCTGGAACTTCGGGGAGTATTAAAGTTAATTCACCTATGCCTGGTAAAATCTTAGGTGTAAAAGCTAATGTAGGTGATATTGTAAAGAGAGGTCAAGTGATTTTGATTCTGGAAGCTATGAAGATGGAGAATGAAATCGTTGCTCCAAATGATGGTACAATAGCAAGTATCGATACTTCGGTAGGCTCTAATGTTGAAGCAGGTGAGGTTTTAGTAACCTTAAACTAGTTTCTATATAACTTGAAAAATGGAGGTAGAGTTATGACAGAGCAAGTGAAAAAACCGGTAAAGATTACCGAAACGATATTACGTGATGCGCATCAGTCATTAATCGCGACCAGAATGACAACGGAGCAGATGCTTCCTATTATCGAAAAGATGGATAAAGTAGGATATCATGCAGTTGAGTGTTGGGGTGGTGCTACATTTGATGCATCCTTACGTTTCTTAAAAGAAGATCCATGGGAAAGACTTAGAAAATTAAGGGATGGTTTTAAGAATACAAAGTTACAGATGTTATTCCGTGGTCAAAACATTCTTGGATATCGTCATTATGCGGATGATGTAGTAGAGTATTTTGTACAGAAATCTATAGCGAATGGTATTGATATCATTCGTATCTTTGACGCTTTAAATGATCTTAGAAATCTACAATGCGCTGTGAAAGCAGTAAACAAAGAAAAAGGTCATGCTCAAATTGCTATATCTTATACGCTAGGTGATGCTTATACCACAGAGTATTATGTAACAATGGCAAAAAAAATAGAGGAGATGGGTGCTGATTCTATCTGTATTAAGGATATGGCGGGTCTTCTAGTACCATATGAAGCTACAAATCTTGTAACAGCAATTAAAAATGCAGTTAAGATACCAATTGACTTGCATACGCATTATACCTCCGGTGTCGCAGGAATGACATATTTAAAAGCAGTTGAGGCCGGATGTGATATTATTGACACCGCAATGTCGCCGTTTGCTATGGGGACGAGCCAACCAGCAACAGAAGTAATGGTAGAGACCTTTAAGGGAACTCCATATGATACGGGATATGATCAAGATTTGCTGTCTGAAATCGCTGATTATTTCCGTCCATTGCAGGAGCAATCATTAAAGACTGGCTTATTAAATCCAAAGGTTATGGGTGTAAATATTAAGACATTATTATATCAGGTACCAGGTGGTATGCTTAGTAATTTAGTATCTCAATTAAAGGAACAAAATGCAGAAGATAAGTACTATGAAGTATTACAAGAAATTCCTCGTGTACGTAAAGACTTTGGAGAACCGCCACTTGTTACTCCAAGTTCTCAAATTGTTGGTACTCAAGCAGTTCTAAATGTACTTGCTGGTGAGAGATATAAGATGATTACAAAAGAAAGCAAAGCGATTCTAAGTGGAGAATATGGTCAGACTGTAAAACCATTTAATCCAGAAGTACAGAAAAAAGCAATCGGAGATAAGAAACCAATTACATGTCGTCCAGCAGACCTACTTGAGCCAGAATTAGTGAAAATCGAGAAGGAAATGGCAGAATGGAAGCAGCAAGAAGAGGATGTTCTTTCCTATGCGTTATTCCCACAGGTTGCAACAGAATTCTTTAAGTATCGTCAAGCTCAGCAGACGAAGGTAGATGTTACGGTAGCTGATACTGATAATAAGGCTTATCCAGTGTAAAGAAACAAAGTGGAAAGAAAAGGTAGTACAAGGCTTTGTTCGTGCTATGAACGGAGTTTTAAGTAACAAGTTAGATTAAGAAATGATAAATAATGAACTAGTTATAGAAGTATTCGATATTTCTTTTGAGTACATCTCAAAGTGTGTTAATTAATATCACGATGAGATGTACTTTTTCTAATTATTCTTTTTTGGTGCATTTTTGAATATGACATTCCACCCACGGGTGCGCTTGTAGTATTCCTGATACGTCATCACTAACATAAAATCACCTCATTGTATTATATGCAAGTGTGTCAGATTTCACTTATGAGTATGAAGTAAAAGAGTGAATATCATTTTGAATTATTAAAACAGCTGAATATCATATTAAATTATTAAAACAGCTGAATATCATTTTATAGAGAGGATACTTTATCTTTTAGATATTGGATAAATAAATCTCCTGCTTTTGAGATGTAGCTGTTAGGCTTATATAATAAGCATATATCAGATTCCAATCGGGCTTCTTTTAATTCTAAACATTCTACTAAATTATCTTTATTTAAGTGTTCTTTCATTGTAAGACTTTTTGATATAATCAATCCAGCTGATTCTGGTATAATACCAATACCATATCCTGCATTCGCAAGGCTAATAGTTGTTCTCGCATCATCATTCATACAAAAAATATTAGGTGTTATATTGTAGGAATGACACAAGTCAATGATTACTTTTTCCCAGCGGCGATATAATATAAGAGGTTGTTGTAAAAGTAATTTCATATCTGTTTGTACAAAGAAACTCTTATGACCGAAAGCCATCATAGACTCTTTTTTTAGTACAAAGGAAGATAAATCTTCTGCATCATACGGTGTACGGACTATTGCAAGTTCGATAAGATTATTACGTAGCTTTTGAATCTGATCATAAGTATTACCCTCAAAGAGATCATAACGAATCTCTTTGTATTGATTGTGAAAGTCTGGCATGAGATTGTATAAAAAACTATTAACTACAGAGGAAATCACACCGATACGAAGAGTGCCAAGATTACCAGCGGTATAGTCTATTAGTTCCTTTTTTGAAAGTTCCGTTAATTCAAGAATAGAAAGCGCTCTTGCATAAAGTATTTTACCTTCTTGAGTGAGTTCGATCTTTCTAGAGCCTCTTTCAAATAGAGTAACGGATAGCTCATCCTCTAAGTTTTTTATTTGTGTGCTTAACGGTGGCTGTGTTAGATTTAATTTTGTCGCCGCTTTTGAAATATTACCTTCTTGAACAACAGTTACAAAGTAATGAAGTTGCTTTAAATCCATAGGGTTCTCCTTTCTAGATTATTTAAATCCATAACATTAAGACCAAAACATAAATACGTATACAGGGTCGAACTTATCATCTTTCATATGAAAAAGATATAGATACTATAGGATTTAAATATTTTACGAATACCTTTATCTATGGTATGATATTACAGTACATTTTACAAGCATATTTATGGGAGGAAAACCGTGAAACGATTATACATTTACTTAAGGGACTACAGAAAGGAATGTGTATTAGCACCACTATTCAAGATGCTAGAGGCTTCTTTTGAGTTAGTCGTGCCATTAGTGATGGCAGCAATTATTGATACAGGAATTGAACAGGGCGACAAATCATACATAGTGAATATGTGTCTTATTCTTGTTGCATTAGGAATCATTGGATTGGTTTGCTCGGTAACAGCACAGTATTATTCTGCCAAGGCAGCAGTAGGCTTCTCAACTAAGTTAAGGCATGCTTTATTTGCTCATTTGATGGATTTGTCCTTCACTGAAATCGATACTCTTGGTACCTCAACAATGATTACAAGGATGACAAGTGATGTAAATCAGACGCAAACAGGGATAAATATGGTGTTACGTTTATTCTTACGCTCTCCATTTGTTATTTTTGGTGCAATGATCATGGCTTTTACGATTGATACAAAATCAGCATGGATATTTTTAATTGCTATTATATTATTATCAATTGTAGTCTTTGGGATTATGGCAATTAGCATTCCAATGTTAAAGCGTGTGCAGAAAAATCTAGATTCTGTGCTACAGATTACAAGAGAAAATCTATTAGGAGTAAGAGTAATACGTGCATTTTGCAGAGAAGAGAAAGAACGAAAAGAATTTCATCATAGAAATGGTGAATTGGCAAAAAAGCAAAAGAGAGCAGGATTTATCTCTGCGCTAATGAATCCTGTTACTTATGTCATTATCAATATTGCAACTGCGTACTTAATTTGGGTAGGTGCGATACAGGTAGACCATGGGGTCTTGACCCAAGGTCAGGTGGTTGCTTTATATAGCTATATGTCACAGATTTTAGTGGAGCTGATTAAGTTAGCAAATCTGATTGTAACAGTCAATAAATCAGTAGCTTGTGCAAATCGTGTTGCTGATGTATTCGAGATAAAAAATAGCATGGAATTTGCGAATGGTGAAAACTTAAGTATTGGTAAGGAAGGTACTATTGAATTCCGTAACGTATGTTTAGAATATCAAGGCGCAGGGGAAGAGTCCTTAACTGAGATAGATTTTTCTGTGAAAAAAGGGCAAACAATTGGAATCATTGGAGGTACTGGTTCTGGAAAATCCTCTTTAGTGAATTTACTTCCAAGATTTTATGATGCGACAAAAGGTGAAGTACTTATTGATGGTAGGAATGTGAAAAACTATCAAGTAAGAGTACTTCGAAATAAAATTGGAATCGTAATGCAAAAAGCAGTGATGTTTCATGGAACAATTGAATCAAATTTACGTTTTGGTAAACATGATGTTACTATAGAAGAGATGGAAGAAGCAATCGAAATTGCACAAGCTACGGATGTGGTAAATTCTAAAGGTGGTATCATTGCTTCCATAGATCAAGGCGGTAGGAATCTATCAGGAGGTCAAAAGCAACGTTTATCCATTGCTAGAGCTTTGGTGAAAAAACCGGAGATTCTAATTCTTGATGATAGTGCTTCTGCGCTTGACTATGCGACAGATGCGAAATTACGATCGTCGATTAAAAATCTATCCTATCATCCAACTGTATTTATAGTCTCTCAACGAGCCGCATCAATATTACATGCAGACCTAATTTTAGTACTTGAGGATGGAAGACTTGTAGGAAAGGGAACACATAGTGAACTGCTAGATTCCTGTGAAGTTTATCAAGAAATTTATTATTCGCAATTTCCCAAGGAGGTGCAAGCATAATGAAAGCGGACAAAAATAAAAAAGCGATCAACTCCATGGAATACAAAAAACACACAAAAAAGAAAATGGCCAAGGAAAACGAGAATTCTAAGCTAAAGCAAACAATGGGAGAAAATAAGAAAATTACACAAAAACAAACGGTTGGAAAGATTTTGCGATACTTAAAGCGTTATTGGATTTATCTTCTTATTTCTTTGATGTTAGCTGTTATAACGGTTGCTCTTACGCTTTATGTACCAATTGAAATCGGGAAAGCAATTGATGAAATAGTTTATGGTAGTGTGAATTTTCCATTGATTCGTGAAATCTTACTAAAAATAGTATTTATGGTAGGAATCACTGCAATTGCACAGTGGTTCATGAGTATTTTAAATAATAAAGTTACCTATGAAGTAGTCAGGGATATTCGAAAAGATGCCTTTGAGAAAATAGAAACTTTACCACTTAAGTACTTGGATTCTCATCAATCCGGTGAGATTGTTAGCAGTATGATTGCAGATGTGGAGCAATTTTCAGACGGATTGCTAATGGGATTTACTCAAGCTTTTACAGGAGTAATGACAATCATGGGAACCTTAATATTTATGCTTCGATTAAACATTGGTATTACGGTGGTAGTTGTTTTACTTACACCAATTTCACTTTTTGTGGCGAATTTTATTGCGAAGAGAACCTATGTTATGTTTCAAGCACAGTCAAAGACTCGAGGAGAGCAAACTGCTTTGATTGATGAGATGTTAGGTAATGAAAAAGTTGTAAAAGCTTATAATCAAGAAGAAGAGGTTATAAAGCGATTTGATGAAGTAAATGAGAGATTAGCGAAGTATTCTTTACGTGCAATCTTTTACTCATCAATCACAAATCCAGCAACAAGGTTTGTGAATGGTTTAGTTTATGCAGGGGTAGGATTTACCGGAGCATTTGCTGTATTGAATGGAACTATGACGGTTGGTGCACTATCTAGTTTCTTAAGTTATGCCAATCAATATACAAAGCCATTTAATGAGATTTCCGGGGTTATCACGGAGCTTCAAAATGCAATTGCATGTGCTGCACGTATCTTTGATTTATTAGAAGAACCTGCAGAAATTCCAGATAGTAAAGATGCTATAACTCTTACAGACGTGAAAGGGAATGTAGTTTGTAAGGAGGTTGATTTCTCCTATGATAAATCGAAAAAGTTAATAGAAAATCTAAATTTGACAATTCATCCAGGACAAAAAATTGCTATTGTTGGTCCAACTGGCTGTGGAAAGACAACAATCATCAATTTGCTAATGCGTTTTTATGAAGTTGATGAAGGTGCAATCTTTGTTGAGGGGGAAGATATTCGAATGATTGCGAGAAACAGTCTTAGAACAAGCTATGGCATGGTACTTCAAGATACTTGGTTAAAGGCTGGTACAATCCTTGAAAATATCAAGATGGGAAAAGAAGATGCAACCAGAGAGGAAGTAATAAAAGCTGCAAAGGAAGCTCATGCTCATTCCTTTATCAAGAGGCTACCAAATGGCTACGATACTGTAATAGGAGAAGATGGTGGTATGCTATCACAGGGGCAAAAACAACTCCTTTGTATTTCTAGAGTTATGCTAAGTTTGCCACCTATCCTTATCCTAGACGAGGCAACCTCCTCGATTGATACAAGAACAGAGGTTAAGATACAAAGTGCTTTCCAGAAATTAATGCAAGGGAGAACTACGTTTATCGTTGCTCATCGATTATCAACGATACAAAATGCTGATGTTATTCTTGTAATGAAAAATGGAAATATTATAGAAAAAGGAAGTCATGAGGAGCTTTTAGCAAAGAAAGGGTTCTATAAGGAGTTGTACGAAAGTCAATTTGCAGCTACCTAATTAACGATGCGTTGTAAGAGACAGTTTGAAGAAATCGAAAGAGGTATGAAAGCTTTTGGATTGATTCATTCTGTCTCTTTAAATTAATTATCTCAATTTTTAGATACTATAAGGTATTTAGATTGGAATTTCAAAAATTATTTGAATTTAACTTTATGTAGACATAATATGGTGCTTGGGATAAAATAAAGGTAGTCATACTATTACGATAAAAGATTACTGAAAGGTGGGAGAGTAATGAGAAGTACAGAATATAAAACATGGAGTAGACTTTCTTTCATGCGTACATATCAAAACAGACAAAAACTATTACTATTCCCTTTGATTCTAATTTTATCGTTTCTTATTGTCTCTAACATCTCAACTCAGACATCTCAACCAGTGTATGTATATGCAAAAACAAAGGAAGAGATTGCGATTTCTCAGAGTTTGGTACATGTTATAGTAGGAGATAAGACGAAACTAACGATAAATGGAACAAAGGAAAAGGCTACATGGAGTGTAAAAGATAAAAATATAGCTACCGTCAGCGCTAGTGGTTATGTTAAAGGGATTAAAAAAGGAACGACAACGGTTAGTGCAAAAGTTTTAGGAAAGACATATACTTGTAAAGTCACTGTGGAACAACCTAAATTAAGTTTCAATAGTTATCTTGGTGTGATTGGTAACGAAACAACGATTGCTGTATCCGGAACAACAAAAAAAGTTTCGTGGAATTCTACTAATGAAAAAGTTGCTACTGTATCAAAAACGGGTAAAGTGAAGTTCCATTCGGAAGGTAATGTTATAATTACCGCTACAATAGGGAATCAAACATATTATTCTTATTGTACAATTTATTCCTCAAGTAATTTCCGTAAGTTAACTAAAACGGAAAAAGAGATACAAAATAAAATACAGCTTATCTTAGCTGAAAATATAACGAAACAAATGACTACGGTAGAAAAAATTCGATTTGTTCATGACTATATTGTTTTAAATACAGAGTACGATGAGATCAATTATAAGAATGACACTTTAACTTCTAGAGCATATTCTCCAGAAGGAGTTTTGCTTGATGGTATGGCGGTTTGTCAAGGATACGCTGAAACATTTCAATTATTTATGGATTCCTTATCCATAGAAAATCGTTTTGTTGTTGGTACAGCAGATGGAATCTCTCATGCTTGGAACTTGGTAAAGTTAGAAGATGGCTGGTATCATGTGGATACAACCTGGGATGATCCTATACCTGATAAAGAAGGTAGAGTTTTATACACTTATTTTCTTCTAAACGATAAAGAAATGAAGTCGTTACGTCACAAGTGGAAGGAAAAAGAATATCCGACTTCTAATGCTACAAAGTACTTAACAGTGAAGGAAACATATACACAAGAAATAAAAGATGTGGAAGATCAAAAATTAATCAAAGAATATCAAAATAGTGGTAGCCTTCTGAAGACATGGCAAGATTATAGCAAAGAATATGTAAAACGTTATCAGCTAGGAGAAGATTGGATAAGCCTTATGTATCCACAAAAAAATGCAGGCACAGTAAATGAGATAGCTCGTGGTATAGCGGAATCCCTTGGTTTCTATGGAACCTATCGTTATGAATATGAAACTTTGCGTGAGGTAGGAGATTACTATCTACTTAAAATGCGAGTTACTTTTTTGGAGTAGACGCTAGATTTAGGGATTCTAAAGATAATAGGAAAATAATAATGCAATAGGGAAATAATAAGACAATAGGGAAATTAAAAAGATTATAGGAAATTAATAAGGCTATAAGGAAATTAAAAAGATTATAGGAAATTAAAAAGATTATAGGAAAATAATAAGGTTATTGGAAAATTAATAAGGATATAGGAAAATAATAAGGTTATTGGGAAATTAATAAGGTTATAGAAATTAATCAATAGAGAAATTAATATGATTATAGGAAAATACGAGGTTATAGAAATTAATAAGGTTACAGGAAATAATTAATTTAGGAGAGGGGAGCGGAATAAATGATAATACCACATATTATTGTAAAAAAGATAGATCCGTTGATGAATGCGAGCTTTATTACAAAGTATATAGATCCAGAGTTTTTAGCGAAAAACAAGAGCCGTCCTTTTGCAGAGGGGGTTTATGAGCTTTATCCTTCCTTGCGTGGTAAAATTAAAGAAACCATGACTAGGGGAGAAATCTACGATATTGTAGAACCAATTGTATTGAAGGAGTTAAGAGTTCGTCAGGAGGAGCTAGAGCAACGAATTTCCACCTTGCAAAAACGCTTCCTTAGCTTTGAAGAAGAACTTTTACATAATATGCTAACCTTGTTTGACGTTTCATGGCCAGTAGAACAAAAAGAAATAATTTGTTACGTTGGTTATATCCCAAGGTGCCCGAGAAGCTGCATTACAAAAGAGATGTTTCTTACTTGCTCGATGGATATTGAAACAAATTTGAAAGCAGCAATACATGAAATCAATCATTTCATTTTTTATGAAAAATGGAAGCAGATGCATGGCTTCCCAGAAGGTGTAGAGCCAATGCATCCGGAAACCTTATGGTTTTTGGAAGAATTAATTATTGACCCAACCCTAAATGAGCCTATCCTTCAAAAAATAGTACCTATTCCGCAACTAGCTTATGAGCAATTCTATGTTCAAAAAATTGGAGAGGTCCCAGTAATGACACATATAAAAGAAATATATGAACGCAAGGAAAATATGGAACATTTTCTAGAGGAAGCTCATGTATTTATACAAAAGCATCACTTAGAGTTAATTGAAAAGTGCGGATAAGATAATAATATCAGAGTGGAGAAGAAACATCCAAAGTAAACAGTGTTGCTTTTGGTAGGTTTTCACCACTCTTTTTATTTTATGACTAGGAAAATTTCGCGCGTGTGCTTTTACTTAATTTACTACATCTTTTTTTGACATTGATAAAGATGGTACATGCGGATTACTATACTTAAGAGATAGCATCCGACAAGAGGAAATAAAAAGATTAGATCGGCACCCATTAATGCAAAGTAAAGCATAAGCGCACTATATAGATAAATGGTAGCATCATAAGCTTTTGCCTTCGAATATTGATTCAGGATGATATTACGTTCATCATTTTCTTGAATTTCGTAACTTTTATATGCTTTTGGATTTTTCTTAAAGATACAATGCTGAATAATAATACCAACATTAGCTCCTAAGATACCACTACCAATACCCAACAAGATAAATGGCAAGGTCTGCAGAACGCCCTTGGCGTCAGGATATTGAAATAATAAAAAGCCACTAATGACAAACAATAAGATACTGAGTGTAATAAAAATCCAATTTTTGGTGATACTTCTTGACTTCATTATTCATCCTCCTCATAGATAAAAATATCTTCAATCTTCACATGAAAATACCGTGCAATCTTAAATGCCAGTAGTATGGATGGATTGTAGCGTCCATTTTCCAAGGAACCAATGGTTTGTCTGGAAACTTCAAGAATATTAGCTAATTGTTCTTGTGTTATTCCATGTTGTTTTCTGAGTTCTTCCAAACGATTTTTCAATTCCTTCTCCTTTCTGAATATGGAAAGTATACTTTACATTTTAAGTTATCATATTATAAATAAAATGTCAAGTATGCTTTCCATTTGATTTTTATTTTCCATTTTGGGGATACTAAAGTTAACAAAAGCGAGAAGGGGTGGAAGATGCAAACGAATAAGCAGTTAACGAAAGCGTATCGGAATGCGAAAGTAAAGTATTTTGATAAAAACTCAAAGTTTATAATTTTTAGTGATACACATCGTGGGGATGATTCCATCTCAGATGAATTTGCAAGAAATCAAAGTATTATGGTTGCTGCATTAAAGCATTATTATAAAGAAGGATATACGTATATTGAGGCAGGAGATGGTGATGAGTTATGGGAGCATCCTAGGTTTCCAACCATACGGGCTGCTCATACCGATGTGTTTACAGAGTTAAAGAAATTCTATCAGAAAAAAAGAATGATTATGTTATACGGAAATCATAATATTTTTTTGAGGAATCCATATTATGTTGCAAAATATTATTTTTACTTTTATGATGAATATCTAGGGAGTAGACGAGAGTTGTTTCCAAATTTACATCCAATTGAAGCACTTTTATTACAAGAAAAGTATACAAAGCATAAGATTTTAATAGTTCATGGTCACCAAGGTGATTTAATGAATGATCAGCTTTGGTTTATCAATATGATATTCTTACGTTATTTTTGGCGATTTATGCATATTGTTGGGTTTAAGAATCCGTCTAGCCCGGCGAAAAACATCTATCGAAGACATAAAATTGAAAAAAATTATACCGATTGGATACGAAAGAAAAAGGTGATGTTAGTTTGTGGTCATACTCATCGTTTGAAATTCCCAAAACCCGGAGAGGTTTTATATTTTAATAGTGGATGTTGTATTCATACAAAAGGGATTACTGGTATTGAAATAGTGAATAATGAAATCATGATAGTGCAGTGGAGAATGGAAGCAGACGAAGAAGGAATCTTTCGTGCTGTTCGTCGCATCATTCGTGGGCCAAAGCCAATTAAAGATTTCAATCATTAAACCAAAACTACTGAGAAGGAGTGTACAAGTCGTAAATTCTTAGTTATAATAGGAAGAAGATTAGTACAAGCAGAGAGGAAATAAGATGGAACCAATAAAACCATATAAGAAAAGCTTTGATTATTCCTATACCTTAGGAGCTTTTCCAACAATAGAAATGATTAAGAGTAGACCAGAGTGTGTAAAGGGAGTCTATATTCATAGCACATTTACGGATAGAGAACATTTAGAAATGCTTTGCAAAGAAAATCGTATTCCAGTACTACAAGGGGATAAAACAATTGCTAAAGTTAGCGATAAAGAGAATGTTTTTGTGGTTGGGGTATTTGAAAAGTATTCCTGTAAATTAGATGCTTCAAAATCTCAAATCGTTTTAGTGAATCCTAGCAATATGGGTAACTTAGGAACAATCCTTAGAACAGCAGTAGGCTTTGGAATTCATGATGTTGCATTTATTGAACCTGGGGCAGATGTTTTTAATCCTAAAGTAGTACGATCTTCTATGGGAGCATTGTTTCGATTACGCCATCAATATTTCGAGAGTTTTCAAGAGTATCAAGAGCAAAATCCAAATCATGAAATCTTTACGTTTATGCTAAATGGTAAAAAGCCTCTAACCATTAATGATTGTCCTAAACCAAAGCTTTTTTCCTTAGTGTTTGGAAATGAAGCTACTGGACTAGATGATTCTTACCTATCCGTGGGAACTAGCATTATCATACCACAATCAGAAGAAGTGGATTCTCTAAATCTTACGATAGCGGTAGGGATTGGAACTTACTTATTTACGCAGAATAATTAACGTTGGCCTTAAACTAAAGTTTATCATAAGTTTGCCACTCCATTGTGGCAGTTTTTTTGCTATAATGGGGAGGAGTGGGCACTTGATAAACAGAAAACAATCCACTACGTTATTGTAGTGGATTGTTGCTAAAAAAGGAAGTTTAGTATTTGAGATTTCATAGTCCTCTATCAAGCACTACACCTTATTCGTATCCCTTATCAGATGATTTAAGATAACGATGATAAAGGCGGCAAGCAATGAATTAAGAAAACCCCCTATGCTTATATTTGTTACGAAATGATCTGCAATCATGATGGTCCAAGCATTTACAATTAAGCTAAATAATCCTAAGGTCAGTAGGCTAAATGGTAATGTAACCAAAAGCAGAATTGGCTTTAGTATAAGATTCACTACGAACAACACCAACCCCATAATCAGAAGTGAAGGAATACTGCCGATTTGAATTGTATGTAATACAAATGACAGTAGATATATTGTTAGTATGATGGATATATATTTCAAGAACAGTTTTGTCATGTTTACCTCCTATAGATAAGCTTTACCTGATCTTAATTAATACCTTGACTTTGTCCGTTGTAACATTGACAAGATCATAGGGTTCATCCTCAGTGAAAGAATCCAGTAGTTTCATCACCATTATAACAAGTGCTTTTACAGAACCAATGGTGATTCGGGAGGATGAATGCGTCTTGGATGTTTTCGGTACAAAAAAACATGCGACGGTTAGCAAATCTAGAAAACAGTCTAATAATTCTTGAAAGATATACAAGGGAATTGGAAAAGGAATACGAAAAAACTTCGTGTTCGAAATCTCAAGTTTGATCCACAACAAACGAAAGCCCTTAATCGACATAAACTCTTACCTTTACCATCGCCTTATGGCTTTCATCCCAGACCTCCACATCAACGATATTCGGATCATCCAATGTACCGTTTATGATCTCCTCGATTATTTTTGCAAAATCGATGCTGGAAATATTGATACCTTTGGATTCCATTTCCGATCTGGCATCTGCAGGGACCATAGTAGTCATCTTGTCAGCAATTTCACCGATTGTGGTCAGCAAACGTATTGGAATATTTACATTAACATTAACAGAATTATTATCTGATGTGACTTTAATCTTAAAGAATTTATAGTTATGTTTTGTTCTTACAGGTTCAACCTTGTGAATTGTTTCGGATTCCTTTGTGACATTCAAAGCTTCTAAAAGTTCCATACCTTCGGCAGCAGTAATCTGCCCTTTTTCAATCATTTCTAAAATTTTTTGTTGTTCACTCATAGAATGGACCTCCTAATAATTATAGATTCTTAATTCGTTCCGTTGCTTCTTTTGGGGAGATATCTCCCTTTGATAAAAGGTCAAGAATTTCATTCTTGGCGGCTGTTTTATCTTCATGTTCCTTAATCAATTCTTTTGATGATAGTTCATACCCAAGACCTCTTATAACAGAATCTAATTTGCCGCGAACCGTAGGATAAGAGATACCAAGTTCCTTTTCTACATCCTTAATATTTCCACGACATTTTATGAATACTTTGACAAACTCGAGTTCTTCTTCTGGAAGACGGCAGAATTCACAAGGCTGAAATTCTCCTTCGATTGAGGTAGTGCACTTGGGACAGGCAAGTTTGGTTATGGCAAGTTTTTCACCACATACGGGGCATTTTCCTGGAGCTTTGTATTTCATTGATTACACCATCCTAATGTATTATTTGATTATAATATACAACTAAAAATTCAATATGTCAATAATGAAATTAATAATATTAATCATTACATTAAAAGTATTAATAATGATTTTCGAAATATTAATATTAAGATTAAAATTATTAATACTAAGATAAATATTTATATTGTATTCGATATAATTAATTCTGAAGAAATAAGATGAACTTCATATCAATAATAATAAGAAAATCCTCCACATTCCTTTCTAGGGTGTAGAGGATTTACATTGTTGTATTAAATACTGATTCTTAATGGCTTTTTGACACACACCTTTCCATAAATTCATGGCAGAACTCTTCTAATTGCTCTAATCCCTTCTTCTCAATGGGAAAATGTCCAGCTCCCTGTAATAACTTTAATTCTTTCTCGCA
Organism: Bacillota bacterium; assembly: GCA_023387655.1. Classification (GTDB taxonomy): domain Bacteria; phylum Bacillota; class Clostridia; order Lachnospirales; family Lachnospiraceae; genus Lachnoclostridium. The sequence continues at coordinate 6,246 of JAEWHR010000019.1, read as the reverse complement.
GGCGAGACGATCAAAAAACAATTTGCTCAAGGAAAGTTCAGTCCATTGATCATTTTCTGGGTGAACCAATAAAAATGGACATACCAGAAAATCTTCTGGCTCGATCTTAATGATAGGATGAAGCATGGTATAAAGAAAAGATAACGGAACCCAAGAACCAGAGGATTTTTTATCCTTCATTAACAAAGTGGCAAGTTCTTTGTCATTTGCTATCGACTTCATATCTGTCACTAATTTCATAGGAAGTTTAATTGATGGAAAGACTTTGTATGTTAAAGATAAGAAGGAATTTCCTATAGTAGCAAAAAACGGGTTTTTAGCAGTCCTTTTTGTAATATATTTGTTTCGCTGATCAAGAATGCAAGTTGCGATCACACCGCTTAGGTCTGTAAAAGCAGTGGCAACCTGATAAGCAAGAAGTCCTCCTGCACTTAAACCAAATAAGAAAATAGGAACCTCATCCTTATGAAAGTGTTTCACGACTTGAATTCCACAATTAACCCAGGTCTCATAGGTAACCGGGGACTTATATTTTGTGTATCCATACAAAGGTAAATCAGGGCAGATTACCTCATATCCTTTTTCTTTGAGTGGTGCAGCAATAAAGGAAAGTAACCTGCCATTACCGCCAACACCATGAAATAATATAATTCTTGCCTTTGGTTTTCTAACTTTATAGTGGTCAATATGTATCTGATGCTCTAATACGGTAACGTAATTTTCTTCCGGCATAGATTGCTCTGTAAGACGATTGTGAGGCGGAAGATATTTCTGAACATTTTTCCAACATTCATCATTTTTATAATTCATAGGTACTCCTCTTTAACTATTTGGATGAATCAGTATAGTAGGATCTAATATTATAATACAAATTTATATTTTTTACAAGGAAAGCAGAATAGATACTATTATTATCAATCAGAAGTTTTTGAGCTTATAGGATTAATCGTTTGGATAGCGATAAGGAGTTTACGTAAAGATTACCTTCTAAAGAATTGATAAAAGTTAAGAAAAGTGGATATTTTAAGTATTTGATAGAAAGAAAAAAGGAAAGTAGAAATTGATTTGACATATGCATCTAATGCAAGTATATTTATATTAGTACATAGTACTTTGAATAATGGTTTTATAAAAACAGTAATGAATCTAATTTATCATGTAATTAATAAGAAATTTCACTTCATAAAGAGTCATGATTTCTTATTATAAACATATACAATAACAATAGTTATGAATCAAAATCTATGAGTAGCGTAAGAATGATATATGACACTTTTGAAAGGAGTGACACTATGAATGAGAATAATACAGAAAATAAAATAGAGATTAGATCACCCATCGATAATGAATTATTGGGAACAGTTCCTGCAATGACAAAACAACAGGTGGACGAAAAGATAGAACAATCCAGAAAAGCTTTTGTTGAGTGGAAAGAGATCCCACTTTATGAAAAAGCAGACAGAATTAATAAAGTTGCTGATTTATTGATTGAGCATATCGATGAACTCTCAGCTTTACTTATGAAAGAAATCGCAAAAGATGAAAAATCAGCTCGTTCCGAAGTCACGAGAACCGCTGACTTCATACGCTTTACTACTGATATAGCTAAAAGTATGCAAGGAGAAACGATTCAGAGCGATCGTTTTCCGGGCTTTGGTCAGGATAAAGTATCCATGGTTACTAGAGTTCCTTTGGGAGTAGTACTTGCAATTTCTCCATTTAATTATCCTGTGAATCTTGCAGCTTCGAAAATAGCGCCTGCATTAGTAGGAGGAAATACTGTTGTATTTAAGCCTGCAACACAAGGAGCCCTAAGCGGCGTCTATTTGGCTAAGCTATTCTATGATGCTGGAATTCCGGAAGGAGTATTGACGGTAATTACAGGAAAGGGTTCTGAAATCGGAGATTATGTGGTAACTCACGAGGGAATTGATTTTATTAATTTCACTGGAAGTACAGAGGTTGGCAAACATATTTCTGAAATTACATCGATGGTTCCTGTAATGATGGAACTTGGTGGAAAGGATGCTGCAATCGTCTTAAAAGATGCTGATTTAGACCTTGCAGCAAAGAATATTGTGGCTGGAGGCTATTCCTATTCTGGTCAACGATGCACCGCGGTAAAACGTATCTTAGCAGATGAGACAATAGCGGATACTTTGGTTGAGAAGATGAAAGTACTTATTGAGCAGTTAAAATCAGGCAATCCCTCTGAAAAAGATGTTACCATTGTGCCTCTAATTAGTGAAAAGGCAGCCGATTTTGTTTGGGAACTGATAGAGGATGCTTTGAATAAGGGAGCAACAATTGTTACAGGCGGTAAGAGAAGCGGCAATTTAATTACGGCGACATTATTTGATAATGTTACAACCGATATGAGAATTGCTTGGGAAGAACCATTTGGCCCTGTACTACCTGTTATTCGGGTGAAAACTGTGAAAGAGGCAATTGAAATTGCAAATCAGTCAAATTACGGACTACAAAGTGCAGTCTTTACTCAAAATATTAACGATGCTTTCTCAATTGCTAACCAATTAGAAGTAGGTACAGTGCAGATTAATAATAAAACAGAAAGAGGTCCAGATCATTTTCCGTTCTTGGGAGTAAAATCCTCAGGACTAGGAACTCAAGGTATCCGATATTCTATTGAAACAATGACACGTCCTAAAGCAACTGTAATTAATTTATCAAGACATAATTAGAGTATGGAGATATAAGAGTTTTCTGTAATGGATTGCTTCTTATATCTCATTTCTTATTATTTTTGTAATAATTGTTAATAAGCAAATATCATTGATACAATAATTCCTATGATGAAACTAGAGAAAGTTGAGATACAGAATAAGTTAGAAATTAAAAACCGTACTTTATTTAAAATAGCGTAGGTTTACTACAAGTATCGATTTAAGAATATAGGGAGGTTAAAATGATTTGCTTTAAAATGTTAGGGGATACAAAAATTGAAACAATCCATATAGCCTTTGTAGAGGCATTTTCTGATTACCAGGTCAAGATTGATTTACCCTTTTGGAAGTTTCATCAGATGCTAAAACGGAGAGGATTTCATCCAGAACTATCGATAGGAGCATTTGAAAATGAAAGATTAGTTGCATTTGTATTAAATGGATTTCGCGACTGGTATGGGAAGAGCACGGTATATGACCTTGGAACCGGTGTGGTAGCAGACTACAGAAGACGTGGTATTACAACCAAAATGCTGCAACGTATCAAAGATATAATGAGAGAAGAGGGAATTGCTCAGTATCTTCTTGAAGTGTTACAAACGAATGAATCTGCAGTATCATTATATCAGAAGCAGGGGTTTTTTATTCAAAGAACATTTCATTGCTACCATATGGAAAAAAAGGATCTAGCTCAAAGAAGTACATACAACGTCGTAAGTCATAGTCCTAATAGCGTCAACTTAGATATGTTAAATGAGTTATGGGATTTTAATCCGTCATGGCAGAATTCTATGGATTCAGTAAAAGCAGTATCAGAAGATTTTCATTATTCTATCGTAAAAGAGAATGACAAGGTCATTGGTTATGGAATTATCGATAAAAAGACTGGCGATATTCCACAAATTGCGGTTCATAAGGAACATAGAAGAAAAGGGATTGCAAGCAGTATTCTATCGGAACTTGCTAAAAATACAGAAGCTAAAAAGTTAAGCATTCTTAATATTGAAACACCCTTAAAGTCAATGGAAGAATTCTTGTTAAAGATGGGTTTTACTTCTTACGTAGGACAATACGAAATGCTTAATAAGGTGGAATAGATAGAACTTTTAAATATAACGATTAGGTTAGACGAATAGATAGAACTAGTATATGTAGTTTCCATTCGTAGTCACATTGTTAATTAAAAGTTAAAAAGTAAAATTAATTATAAAAGGAGGGCAAAGATATGTTACCATCTTTATTTATATGTCATGGCGGTCCATCTATTGTGTTTGAGAAGAATGAATATACCGCATTTTTGAAAGAATATAGTTCTAAAATTAAACCGAAGGCGATTGTAGTTTTCACAGCACACTGGGAAAATAAAATTACAACAATTTCTTCTATCAATGGTGTTTATGACATGATTTATGATTTTTATGGTTTTCCAAAAGAGCTATATGCACTTAAATACTTAGCCAAAGGCTCTCCTGAAATTGCATTAAAAGTAAAAACTCTGCTAAAAGATAATGGAATTGAGAGCAATCTAGATAAGAAGAGGGGACTTGATCATGGAACTTGGGATATCTTGTATCTCATGTATCCGAAAGCAGATATACCAGTGGTACAGATTTCTGTAAATCCTTTTATGTCAATGGAGGAGCAGTTTAAGATAGGAGAAGCGTTAAAGATTCTCGGTGAAGAGGATATTCTCGTTATTGGCAGCGGTTCTACTGTTCATAATCTGAGCACCCTAGTGGATGTGAAAGAGCCTATTCGCTGGGCAATGGAATTTGATGATTGGTTAATTGAAAAGGTTGAAAACAAGAATCTTGAGGAGTTGTTTTCTTATCAGGACCTGGCTCCTCACGCAAAATTAGCTGTTCCTAGAGAGGAACATATCGTTCCATTATTTATCGCCCTTGGAAGCGGGCAGAGAAAGGAAGCAAAATTACTTCATCGAAGCTACAATTTTGGAACACTTACGTATCTGGCTTTTGAGTTCTAAAATCTTACTAAGAGCATAGAGCTGATTTTCCCAAGAAAATCAGCTCTAAATTTATAATATATAAATAATAAAACTTCCAGCTAAGCCGGTGGTCATGGTTTTATTATGCAGATATGTCTTTTTAGCAAAGTATCCTTCCATCCTGAAACAAGAAGATACCCTTACCACAGCCTACTGGTTTTTCTTTCAATAGCCAGTCTGCATAAGCCCTCTGTAACGAAGTAGTTCTAGGTAATTCTGGTATTGGTTTATTTGCATCTTTATAGAAGATTCTCCATAAATCTGAATTCTTCTCATCATATTCTGTATTATAAATAGTAAATAGTTTTAAAAAGTTTAGAATGTTAGAGTTTTTTGGAAGGAACACTAAGTGATATGGAAATAGTAACCAGGAATGACATACAAATACAGTAGGGCGATCTTTGAAGTTCTCTTTATAAAACATCTCTGCTTTACGCAAGGAGTCCATACAATCTTCTACGGTTAAAGGGCCACTGGAAGGGATATGCATGTTTATTACAGTATCTCCTGAAGAAATCAAATGGCCACTTATAACGAGAGTAGTATCATTTTCAATAAGTTCGTATTGGAGACGTCCAAGACCTACTCTAGTTAGTTGAAAAAATCCATCCTCCCACCATGGGACACAATTCCCATAAACATTATGTAATTGATAACACTCCATCATCTTATATTTTAAATCCGCCATGGTTTCATCAAATATTTCAATGGAATAATTTTTTGCTATGTATTTTTCTTTTGTTATTTTAGATAGAGAAAGAAAGAAGAGGAGATAAATAGTATAAGAGCTGAGATTTGTTATTTTTGCAATCTCCTCTAATTGCTCATAGCAACTTTTAATTACAAAGGAATCATCTACCTCATATTGCTTTATAAAAGAAGTAAATACAGAATAAGCTTCCTGATTGGAGAGTAAAGTTTGATAAGAGAAGAGTAAATCATTGATGGCTTCTTTGGGATAATTATATTTTTCAAAAAAATCTATAAAATAATCGTTCATAGCCCTTCCTTTCTATAACTGATCTTTGTTTTTATGATATTCTGTACTGTAAAGATATGAAAAACACATTTTAATTTATATTAAAACAACCTTAAATTGTTTTATCATGCTGTTTTATCCTTATGCTGTTTGTACATCATAGGTATCTAAAAGGTAAGAATTAAATCAATTATATCTCGATTCCTCTTAGGTATCAATCATTTTTATCTCAAAATCAATTCAATTAGTATTTGCATTCGGAATTCTAACGTTTACTCTTTTCTTAGGATATTTACCGTTTTTAGTTGCAGGTGTATTGGTTACAGTGGTAGTTGTGGGGACTATCTTGTTAATTCGTAGGTTATATAAGAAGATATAACGATAAATTAGTGGTATGCAAGTACATATTTTTATTGAATAATATTCTTATTTATAGTAAGCTATTTCTAATTTGTATGCATGCAAAATTGCGAAGATGGGAGTCAAGATGAAAAGGTGATTCGTGAATATACGAAGGGTGATTATAAGGAGATACCTAATTGTCCCGATGCAGAATACAATGATGGAACTTATGG